>CAYNXO010000019.1:0-3438 GCA_964401205.1 Candidatus Undinarchaeota archaeon | reverse complement strand
GTCAGTAAGGAAAAACTAAAGATGTTTAAAGCAGACGAATAAAAAACCAAAGCTTCAAACAAGGATTTTTTAATTTATTTATAAATTCCCTATCCAAATCATTGCATGCTTTATCGCATTTTATTAAAAGAGTTCTGTCGTCTATGTGAGAGGATTTTCGCAGAACAATATTATGCTTGTTTGTTAAAATTAAATTCGGGCTTCCATAGCCAGTGATTTTTTCTTCTAAATTCCCTGCGCGCAAAATTAGCTCAAATTTTTTATCAGATTTTAGAGCGGCTTTTAGTTCATTGCTTAAATCAGAACAGGCCTTGTCTGCATTTACTCCAATTATGCAGTCGCCGGCCTTTGTCAATTCTTTTTCTCTTGTTATTTCAATGGTTGTTTTATGAGTTCCAAGAATGTTTGCGTGGCCAAACGCAGTTATTTTTTCCATAACCATAAGGAATTAAAGCAATACTGCATAATTAAATCTTATGAGCAAAGAAGAAAACGAAAAAATGGTCAATTCTTTAATGGAAAGGGGATTTTTGAGCAGTGAATATGTCATTAAAGCGTTTAAAAAAGTTGACCGCCAGAATTTTGTCCCTGTTGAGCAAAAGCCGAATGCTTATGAAGACACGCCGCTGCCAATTGGTCTTGAGCAGACAATAAGCGCGCCTTCAATGGTGGCTATTATGACTGAGAAATTAGATGTTAAAAAGGAACAGAAAATTCTGGAAATAGGCGCTGGCTCAGGATACCAGGCAGCGATTTTATCTGAAATTGTTGGAGCAAAAGGAAAAATAATAACAATTGAACGTTTGGAGAAAGTTGCAGAAACTTCGCGAAAGAATCTTGCAAATTATAAAAACGTGAAAATTATTGTTGGAGACGGAACACTTGGCCATGAAAAGGAAGCGCCTTATGACAGGATAATTGTAACAGCAGCTGCGCCGCAAGTTCCGCAACCGCTGATTGAGCAGCTAAAAATTGGCGGAATTTTAGCAATTCCTGTTGGAGATTTTTTATACGGCCAGAGTTTTGTTTTAATTAAAAAGGATAAGGAGGGAAAGATTTCAGAGGAATTTGTTACAGGATGCGTGTTTGTGCCTTTAATCGGAAAATATGGGGCAAAAGAAGATAATTCTATTTAAACCAGTCATCCAAGCTCTTCTGATTTTTTGCACCTTTGCTTTCTTCCATTTTTTTCAGCGCATTCTCAATCCTTTCCCGGGAAAACTCGTGCTTTTCGTGCAGAATTTCTATTAATTTTTCCTTATCAGGCTCCTGCCAGGAAAGGGAATATTTTTTGGAAATTTCCGGCTTCAAAAAAATCTTTTTAAGCTCGTTAAAATCAACTTCAAACTTGAATTTGCCTTCCTTAACCCAGTCTTTTATCGGCTTTTCAGTTATGTGCACAAGAGCTTTTTTCGGCCCGATTCCCATTATTCCATCATTAAAATCTGTGCCTATGAGAATTCCCATTTCAACCAGCTGTTCACGTGAAATTTTAAGCCAGGCCAGCATTTCATCCAGCTCTATTATTTCAGGATTGACATCAATGTAGATATTTTTGCGCGGAATTTTTCTTCTTCCAGTAACATTGATATTTCTGACTAAGCGCGGCGCGCCAAACAATAAAGAATCATAATCCTGCGAGCCGACTGCATAAACATCTTTTTGCTGGCACATGAAAGATGCCTGCGCTTCGCCTTCAGAGGGCGCCTGTATAACTGGAATCCCAAGGGCTGAAAGCAGTTTTTTGCTTTCGTCCAGCATTGGCTCTGTAACCTTGCTTGCCATTTGGGCGTATTTCCTTGCTTCTGCTGTCTCGCCTTTTTCAAGGGCTGCTTTCCACTTTTTCTCTGCCTCTTTTCTTATTTCCTTGCGCTCCTCAACTGTCTGGGCTTTTAATTTCGGGGGCTTGCCATCAAAAACATAGCAGGGCAGGATTCCGATTTCCAACAAGCGCATATTCCTGTAAAACAGGCCGGATAAATGGGAAGTAATGTTCTGTTTTGAATCCATCAAAGGAGTTCCATCTGGCTGGCGTATAATTGACAAAAACTGGTAAATTGCATTAAGGGCATCAACCGCAATTTTTTTGCCTCGCAAGGCCTCAAGTTCTATCTCCTTTTTCTTGATTAGGGGAGTTAAGTCAACGCCCATACCAATTAATAGAAAGACAAGGTTTATTTATAATCCCTTTTAAGTATTAGCAAAAGATGGGCCTGATAATAAATAAAACGGCAATAATCGCAAGCGCATTGACAGCAGCAAGCCTTTACTTCGGCCAGAAGCCGCTCTACGCCTTTTTGCTGGGTGCAATAATTCTGCTCACGCCAATAAGATTCTTAATACCCGGCGGAGAGGACAAGAAAATAATTTCAGAAACCGGAATTATTAGCAGCCTTGGGGTTTTGTTTGCTTTTATAACTCTTGGACTGGATTTGAACAAGGCGCTTATTTTTGGAATAATTACGGGCTATGCCTATGTAGCTTGGTGGATATTTGTTATGCCAAAGATTTGGGGAACGAAATAAATTTTAACTAAAGAAGCTACTATGCCTATTTAGGGACTCCGAACGAAGTGAGGATGTCCCCAACGTAGTCCACCCTTTCAACAGGCTAACCAGCATCTTTTCCCAGGTTTTTGCCCAATACACAACTACGACAGCTTAGGGGCAAAAAGCTGTTGGGGAAAGAAATAAATTAAAATTTCTTGTAAGCATCTATTTTTTCGCGCCTGTATAAATCGTCTGACAATTTCTTGCCAGTTTGCTTTTCCCAGTCTTTTATTGATAAAGCATATTTCTCCTGTATTTTATCCCTGTACCACTCAGGAATTACATTAAATGCGCAGAAAGGAACAATTGTGCCGTCTGGCTGGGCATAGTGTATGCAGCATTTTTTTACCCTTTCAATGTCGTAATTATATTTGTCCATAAAGTGCATCATCCCCACAAACATTGACTTCATTTGTAGTTCGCCCAATGCACTGTAATTTTTCTTTGTAATAACATTAACGAGCATTTTTCCAAAGCTCAGGTTCTTTGGCTGTTTCTTTGAGTCAATAAAACTGTTTATTTTTGCAAGGAGCTGCAATGATGCGATTACTTTGCTTTTTCCGCTCTTTATTTCATCTGCTTTTTCATCAAGATATTCTAGCAAGCCGTCAACATCGAGGAATCTTGTTATTGGGATTACTTTCTTGTCATCATCAACAAAAAGGTATGTTGCCATGCCACAGACCGGATGCGTAGAGAGCTCATAAGTCGGCCTGCCGAAAAGCGCCTCAACAAAATGGGTGATTGGAGCAGCTGTCGGGATTGGATAAAAATCGTCTTTTGTAACCATTCCGTTTGTCTGGTCATCAAGCTTTTGTATTAAGTCAGGAATTGTAATTCTCTGTTTTTTCAGGTCAGATTTTGAAACCCTGCCGACAAAAGAAACAGG
>CAYNXO010000018.1:10499-12088 GCA_964401205.1 Candidatus Undinarchaeota archaeon | reverse complement strand
TAAAAATAGCAAGTGCAATAATCACAATCATATTAATTGAAAGATCAATTCCTTTCTTGTTTCCGAACCTGGGTGAGGAAATGCTCGTTAGAGCATTTTTAATTGCGCTTTTCATATTAATGCCAAATAATTTCTGGGAGTATATAAATTTACCCGAACGACCTTATTATCTGGTTTCCGATGTTTGATATTTTTCCAGTAAGCACGAAAATAATGAGCAGGGCAAGTATCAGGACAATTATTGCCACTATCATCCACATGCTCTCGCTCTGGGCTTTTTTTGCCTTGATTATTTCGTCCGTCATTTATCTATCATCCTGGGAGCGCTAGCACTGCGTTGTACAGAACCCTCCAGAATGCAACTATAACAACTAAAACAACTAAAACAATTGCTATCCCGATTATCCATCCAAGTGCAATTTCCATTCCGCGCTTATTGTTCATCTGATTCCTCTTCGGGGGCAAACTCACATTCGTCACCTGCATTTTCCCCTTCAACAAAAACTTTAACGCCGTTGTCGTCTCTTAGGCGGGTGTAGCAAAGTTTTTCCTCGCCAGGGCTGATTTTAAAATTTCCTATAATATTGTCGTAGCCTATCGTTGCCCCGCCGATTTCAATAGTTTTTTCGTCTTTTAAATTGACTTTATCATAACCGCAGCCGTAATATGCGCCATAGTTAGCGCCTTCTTTTATCTGTGGGTAAGTCACGTCAGGGGAATCTGCAAAACCCTGTTGAAGTAGATATGACAGCAGCGGAATCACCCTATTTGGCAATCCATTAGAAGCACTGTATCCCTTGTCCGGGTTTGCAAAGCATCTGCAGCTAGGGTCATCAGGGCCTTTTTGCTGGCAAATTGATATCATAGTAAGAGTCATTGTTTGCTCATCCACCTGGCTGAAAGTTATGTTGCAGGTTTCTGAGCCAATTTCTGTTTGCCCGATGTTTTTGCCGCAGACATATTTATCAGCAGTCAGGTATTTCATGCAGTCCTCTTTTTCCAGGTTTGGCAAAATTTTCGCGTTGTCTGTAAGATAGATTTTGCAGCTGCCGCTCAGCAAAACACTTCCTGGCTCGTCAAATTTAACTTTCAGTCTGTAAAGGTTAAAGTCCTTCTTTGCAGCTCCTCTTCCTGCCTGAAGTGTGTAATAAGTTGTTACAGCGCGCCTGTAAATGCATTCAGCAGCATCTGCAGCTGTTGTTGCTTTGCCAATTATTATCGGGCAACGGTCATCTATATTTTCAATGCAGAGGTCTGTGTTGATTTTTACCATGTTTGCAGTGCTGTCAACAAGTGCACCTGAACCAAACCAACCGCCTATGGCTCCTGGAATGCCGCCAATCAGAAAGCCGGCAAAAGCAGCAGGCCCCTGCACTGCTCCTTTTGCAGAGCCGGCAGCAGCATCAACCTCGTTATTGTAGCTGTTCACCATTTCAATAGTTGCCTTGCACTGTGAGGTTGTTATTGTGCCTGTTGAAACTGCTGCAATTCCGCCTGAAAGGCCTATTGCAACAACCGCGAAAGCAAACATTCCTGCGACTGCCAGAATTATGCCAACAATCCCGACATCACCTTGTGTTTTGGTGTCA
>CAYNXO010000018.1:0-10489 GCA_964401205.1 Candidatus Undinarchaeota archaeon | reverse complement strand
CCAAAACCATTAAAATAACTGTTGTAACTGAAAGTTCCTGGGCTTTCTTATTCCTTAAAAACCTGTCATCTGCTTTTTTGTTTTTCATAGTGCAACAAATATTTGGCTGGCAAATTTTAAAATTGAAAAAATGACAGCAGCCACAATTAAATAGCCCGCTATTACTGCGGCAAAACCTTTCAGCCTTGATATGTTATGCGAAACTGAAACTGCTTCTGTTAGTATGTAAATAAGCCATATGCCAAAAATCAGGATGCCGTAGGACGAGTAAGCAGACAGTGCTGCTATGTAATTGGCTGTGCCAATAGTTCCGGCATTGATAGCTGCCATAGCTGCATTAATCTGCGCCTTGAGCCACAGGAGCGCAATTGCAGAGCCAATTGCAGGAACTATGTTAAATGAGTAGCTGTAGCAGACAAACGCAAAATTTTCCGGCAGATTTCCGCTGCCGCCGAGCTTTCCTGAGATTAAATTTGAAATATAGGAAATGATTAAAATCCCAAAAAATTGCAGCGAAAAGAACAGGAATACATTGCCGATAGTAAGAACAGGGCCAAAGCCAAACTGGAATGCCATGAAATTCCCGCCAGTTATTCTTGAAACAATGCCATACAAAATAAGGGAAAGCATTGAAACAATAATCAGCATTAAAACTCCCTCAGAAGCAGTTGCATTATCCTTTAATTCTTCAAAAGCGCTGCGTGGCTTGAATATGATTTTTGGTATAAGACTGAGGGAAATCATATTTCAAGCTAGGTTGGGCTTATTTAAATTGTTTATTGAGCGGGGAAATAAATTAAGGCTAGCAGCTTGCCGCTAGCCGCTTGCCGAAAATAAAACTGCAAGCTACAAGCTGCTAGCTGCAAGCTCGAACCAATTTCAAAACGCTTATATATGAATCTAACCACCAAAAAGTAGTAAAAATAGGGAGGGAGACATGTACGCAGCATTGGCACAGACGCTGACATTTGTCGGGCACAGCATTCCGCTGTTCTTGCTGACATTCGGAATCCTGTACTTAATACTGGCATTTGTTACAGGCGGAAAGTTGGACATTGCAATGGCAGTCCTGTCAATAGCAGGCTCGCTTGCCTGGTTTGTTGTAACAGGAGCCAGCTTCAGCGGCATTTGGATGTCACCAGATGTACTGACAGTAATCGGCCTTGGAATCGTCGGAGTTATTTTGGCCAAAATTTTTGCAGGCGCAGTTGGCGTAGGCGATTAGGCAAAAGCTTTTAAGCTAAAAAGTGCATTCTTTATTAATCATGGCACTATTATTCCCAGACCCAATGGCTCTACTTTTATTTGACATACCGCTTTTCCTGCTGGTTTTTGGAGTGATATTCATATTAGTAAGAGTCTTCTTTGCAGGAAAAGTTGACCCTATAATGAACACTGCAATCGCAGCAATTGCAGGCGGGGCAGCATTCATAATTGTGAGAAGCCAGTGGGAAATACAGCAAATGCTGTGGTTCAGGCCGGAGCTCATCTGGATAGCTATAATTTTGATATTTGCACTAATTGTAATTAAGTGGATACTGCACCTTTGAAAAATTAGTTTATCTCTTCTCTTTTAAACTGCGCACTTCTTTTATCAATGCAGGCAGCGCAACACCCATTATCTGGTTTAAGTTATTGACAACTGCTTTTATTTCTGCAATGTCCTCGCCTGCGTGAATCGGAAGTGATGAAACTTTCTCATCAATTTCCTCGAATTTCTTGTTTAAGTCCTCAAAATTTTCAGCCAGTCTTTTTATTTCAGAATCCATTTTCTTCAGTTCTCCAAGATCCTCACTTAATCTGTTGAGCTTTTCATCAATGTCTGCTTTCAATTCGCTGGCAATCCTGCTTGCAGCTTCCTCTGCTGCTTCAGGAGCCTGCTCAGCTGGCTGGTATCCTGGCGGAGGCGGCAGAAAAGAAGGAAGCTCTCCAGGGGGCGGCTCCATCTGCTCTCCTGGGTAAGATTCTTCTCCCTGGTCTTCAACAAATCCTGATTCGGTTTCTTGTTCTTGCTGAGGCGCTTCATACTGCTCTGAAGGGAATCCCACCTGCTCGCTTATGTTTGACTCTTCCTCTTCAATGTGCTCTTCTGGGGCAGAAAGATTAGGCGGGCCAAGCGGCATCCTCTTGTCCAGCGGGATATTCAAAGTCTCTTTTTTTCTGAAGGGGTTTAAGTCCATTAAGCACCTAATTTTTTCAATACATCATCAAGTGTTTTGCTTGCATCTTCTGCGCTTATTTCTGCTGTGATTGCGCTTGCTTGCTGGGCAGGGGTGATTTTTGGAATTGCTGAGAGCTTGCTTTCAATTAAAGCCAGCTTGTTTCTTATTTCTGAAAGGGCCCTACTGAAGTCATGAGCCTCATGGGTAAGATTGTCAACTCGCCCGAGCAATTCTTTTTTTAAGTCAAGAAAGTTTCTGCTTAGCAGTTCAACGCGCTCCTGGCTGTTGAAAAAATTCTGCTCAGTCAGCCTTACCTTGGTTTCCAGGTTCGAAACCTTGTAAAGGATTTCATCCAAAACGCCCTGGGGATTCTGGACAGCCATGATATAGAGTTAGCGCTGATTGATTAATAAGACTTTTGATATTGGTGAAATTTGTTCAGTTTGAAGTAGGAAGTTCGAGGTTTGAAGTTTTTACTTCCGACTTCAAACTTCTGACTTCTTACTCTAACTTAATTTATTTCCCAGCGCCAGATAAACTATTTAACTTCTTATTAATTAACACAATAACATGGTAGAAGCAGGCGGCTACGAAGTTCTGAAGGAAGGGGACAGCACTATAATAAGGTTCAACTGGATTGGCAGCCCTTATGCACCGACTGTTGAATCAGAGCCAGAGACAATGGCGCGCGTCATTGATGCCCTCACTCAGGTAAAAGACGCTCGCAGGGTGGTAATTGCAGAGGCCTATGAGTATGAATACGACGAGCAGCAGACAAACATGCTTGCTGAAATCGCCGGGGTTCTTGAAGTTCTGATAAAAGAGGAAAACATTCTTGCAAATCCTGCCCTTACCGGAGCTGAATGCGCATCTTATTTCCCTGACCATTTCAGGTTTATTGAGGATTTGCTGATAAACAAGATAAGAAAAGACCCTATTGAGGGATACTTGGTTCTGCTTGACGAGCTTCGCGGCTTCAATGAAAAAGTTGATTCCCTTCCTTTCCCTGCAATGAAGGAGTGCTATGTCGGCTATGTAAAACAGGTTTTGTTCACGGTTAAAAAATATCTTGAGCAGACGCAGATAATCAAGGGAATCCTGCCGATTCTTTCAAGCATAAGGCCGGGAGACAGGACAATTTATGCAGAGGTTTTCGCGCCAACAATAAGGCCCAATTTCACCCTGACAAGATACATGCTCAAGCCGCCGCCAAACGCAGAGCTTCTTGACCAGTATACCTTGCCAGAGGACATTTCAGTCAATATCTACAGGACAAAAGGGACAACTGAAAATTATTATCACGTAATTCCGCCTGAATTCAGGCTGCCTGAAAACGAGTACATGGCCCTTGGAACAGCAAGGAGGATTATGCTCAGCTACAAGCCGACAACAACTTCCTTTACAATGCAGACAAAGCAGTATTTTGAAAGAGTAGGGGCGGACCTGATTGCAACTGTTGCAAACGAGCAGGGAATAAAACTAAGCCATGAGGGAATTGCAAAGCTTTCAAAAATCTTGTCGCGTTACACAACAGGGCTTGGAATACTTGAAATTCTTCTTTCAGACCCAAAGATACAGGATGTTTTCATAAACGCGCCAATCGGAGAGCATCCAATAAGAATTCTGCACAGCGACTTTGAGGAGTGCATCACGAATTTAATCCCGACAAAAGAAGATGCTGAATCAATGGCTTCCCGCTTCAGGCTTGAAAGCGGAAGACCGCTTGACGAGGCAGAGCCTGTTCTTGACACAAGCACTGTGACTGCAGAGGGAAGGGCGAGAGTCTGCGTTATTACAAAATCGCTTTCACCACACGGATTGGCGTTTGCTTTCAGAAGGCACAGATCAGAGCCATGGACACTGCCGCTTTTCATTGAAAACAGAATGCTTAATTCGCTTGCAGCAGGGCTGATATGGTTCGTCATTGACGGGGGAAGGTCAATTTTGTATGCCGGCCCAAGAGGCTCTGGAAAAACTTCACTTCTTGGCGCAACAATCGCAGAAATAATGAGGCGCTACAGAATTATTGCAGTAGAAGATACACTCGAACTTCCATTAGACGAATACAGGAAACTCGGCTACAACATTCTTTCTTTAAAAGTCCAGTCAGTCATAACAAAAGTTGAAAGCGAACTGCCAGCTGAGCAGGGAATCAGGACTGCCTTGAGGCTTGGGGATTCCTGCCTTATAATAGGGGAAGTAAGGTCAAGGGAAGCGCGCGCATTGTATGAGGCAATGAGAGTTGGCGCACTGAGCAATGTTGTTGCAGGAACAATCCACGGCGATAATCCTTATGGTGTCTGGGACAGGGTTGTAAATGATTTGGGGGTGCCGACAACTTCTTTTAAGGCAACGGATATGCTTGTAATGCCTGCTCCTATCCGAAGTGCGGACGGTTTGCACAGATTTAGGAGAGTTTTCACAATAACAGAAGTCGGCAAAAATTGGCAGAAAGACCCGCTGAAAGAAAACGGCTTTATGGAACTAATGAAGTATGATGCACGAAAGGATACGCTTGAGCCGACTCAGGCTTTCCTGAACGGGGATTCAGAAGTGCTGAATGCAATTGGCTCAAAGGTAAAGGAATGGGCAGGAAACTGGGAAGTAATTATGGAGAACATAAAACTGCGCGCTGATGTGAAGCAGGCAATTGTTGAGCTTGCAAAGAAATCAGGAAATAAGGCAGTTTTGGAAGCGCCCTTTGTAGGAAAATCAAGCGATTCTTTCCACTTAATTTCAGAGCAGATTAACAAGGAGCTCGGCGGCTTTGATTCAAAAGAAATTTTCAAGAGATGGAATGACTGGGCAAAAAGCGAGATAAGGGGGAAATAAATTAAGCTAGCAGCTTGCGGCTGGCAGCTCGCAGCGCTACAAGCTAATAGCTGCGAGCCGAACCAATTTCATAGATATGGCTGAAAAGAAAAAAGAAGAAGACATTCCTATTTTAAAGGAGCAGGAAGAAATACGCAGGATTGTCCAGAAATACGGCGCTGAGCAGAAGCCAAAGCAGATTGTGGAAACACGGCCTGAGTTCATAACAAAGGAGTTCAAGGAATTCCAGGAAGCTTATTTTGCAACAGAAAAGCCAAAGACTTTTTTTGAAAAAGCCTGCAGGTTTTCAAGCAGAATCATAAGTGTCGGGCTGAAAAAAAGCGATGCGGAAAAAATGAACAGCGCCCTTTACTACACAGGGCTTGTCATACATGCGCAGGAAGTTGTAAGCCTCAGCATACTGCTGTTTGTAACTGCATTAATTGCCAGCGGCGCTTTGTTCCTGCTGGCTGGCTTTCCTTTTGCGATTGCTGCAATAGCCCTTGGCATTCTCGCATTGTTTGGCCTGCAGAAATATCCCTACTATCTTAGGGATGTTGCAACTGTTGAAACGCTGAATTCAATGCCGCTTGCAATAACTTACATGGTCATTTACATGCGCTCATCTCCTACTCTGGAGGGAGCAGTAAGGTTTGCAGCAGAGCATCTGACAGGGCCGCTTGGAAGGGATTTAAAGAAGCTTGACTGGGACCTGGAAAACGGCCTGTACAGGAACATGGATGATGCTCTCTCTGATTATGCTGCAAAATGGCAGGGCAAGAACAGCTACTTCTCAACAGCAATTGAGCTTCTCAGGGATTCAACGAGGATAAGGAATGAAAGCGAAAGAATAAAAACACTGGACGAGGCAGCGCATGTTGTCCTGAGGGGAAACTTGGACATGATGAAGCAGTTTGCGCGCGGATTAAGGCTGCCGATGACTGTTCTTTACATGCTTGGAATTGTCCTGCCTGTCATGGGGCTCGTAATAGCGCCTGTCATAACAACACTGATGGCACAGGGAATGAGCGCAAACGGGCTTATTCTTGTCTACAACATAATTTTGCCTGCAATAATTTATTTCATGACAAAAGTTGTGCTGAGCAAGAGGCCTGGCGGATTTACACTGCCTGACATAAGCGGCTATCCTGGGCTGCCTGAGCCAGGGCACATGATAATAACAAGCAAATCAGGAAACGAAACACAGCTCCCTCTTCTGCCGCTATCAATACTGCTATTCGTTGTTATTTCAATCCCTGGAATCCTTTTGCTGATACACCCTGCAACAACACCAGGCTTTGACATGATGAGGGTGCTGCAGTCAGTAAGTTTTGTAATAGGCGCCTCTGCTGCAATAATCCTTTACACATTTGGAAGCTCATACCAGAAACTGCAGATAAGGTCAGAGATTTCAGAAGTTGAATCAGGCCTTGATACTGCGCTTTATGAGCTTGGGGAAAAGCTTTCAATGGGAACGCCGCTTGAAAGCGCTGTAAGGACTTCTGCTGAAACTACAAAATCAGGAGCAATGCGCGGGCTGTTCATGCGCATCAGCACAACAATGAAAAGCCTTGGCGTGACACTTGACCAGGCGCTTTTTAGCGAGCAGTTCGGGGCGCTGAAATACTACCCGAGCAAGATGCTGCGCACAATAATGGAAGTCACTGTTGAGAGCACAAAGAAGGGGATTGGGGCAGCATCGCAGTCATTGAAGACAATAAGCAAGTTCCTTGCAAATCTCCGCATTGTCAGGAATGAGATTGAGGGCTCAATCGGAAAGACAATAACAAACATGAAATTCCAGGCCCAGTTCCTCACAAGTTTCATTGCAGGAGTTATAATTGCGCTTGATATCCTGCTTTTCAAGATACTCAGCGAGCTCGGGAAGAAAATTGATGTAATATCGCTTCCAAAGGATGTCTCGGTTGCGAGCGTGAGCTCATTATTCAAAAGTTCAATGTTCAATGTTGCAAGCGTTGTGCCTGCTGAATTAATGCAGATAATTGTGGGCGCTTATATGATTGAGGTCACTGTGCTCCTTTCCATAATGATTAACGGAGTGCTGAATGGCAGGGACGATATTTACCAGAATTATTTAATCGGCTCAACACTCATAGTGAGCGTGATTGTCTACATAATTGCACTGCTGTTCGGAATAATACTTTTCTCGGGATTCAAGATCTGAGGCTACAAAAAATGATGGAATTCATAAGGAATAGAAAAGCGCAGGACCTCATAAGCATAATAGTAATGGCAATTATTGTTATCGCAATTGTAGTGCTTATGCTGGTTGTTTTCAGGAAAATCTTCATTTTGAAATAAGGCAAATATTTTTAAATGAGAGAAATACAAGTGCTGCTATGGACAAAAGAATATTGTTTGCGCTCATCGTCTTTTTCATTATACTTCCGTATGGAGCCGGCGCAGCAAAGTACGATGCTGTAATAGTAAGGGCGGATTTTCCTGTTGATGTTGCTGTTGCGCAGACATATACGCAGCAGTCAAAAATACCTTTGATAACTGCTGGAAGGACTGGGATAGACCAGGAAACAGAGTATGAACTGTACGGCTACGGCATGCAGGGATACAAAAACATATTAATTATCGGCGGAGAAAGTGCTGTGCCGCAGTCAGTTGAAAGCGATTTAACAAGGCTGAATTTCACTGTTGAAAGGCTGTGGGACTGGGACAGGTATGGCACTGCAGCAAGGGTTGCAGTAAGCCTCTGGGAAAAGTCAGATGCGGTTGTTGTCCTTCCCGGAGACCAGACAGGAATTTTATTTTCAGCAGAGAGGACTGCAATGGATTTCAACTGCCCGCTGCTGCTTGTTGAAACAAACAGGGTTCCTGACGAGACAAAGCAGGCAATTGCTGAAATCGGAGCAAGCAGGATAATTCTTGTCGGAAATGTTTCTGAAAGCGTGAAAGCAGAATTGTCAGAACTGGGCGGGCTGCAGCCGACGCAGCAGACACAGATTACCATTGCAAAGCAGACTTCAGGCACAAAGGGGCTGTTCCTAATAGGGATTTTGATTGGCGGGCTCGTAATATTCCTTATTTCAAGCCTTTTCAGCGTCGGGATATTCGGGCAGAAAGGGGAAGTGCCGACAGAAATACTAAGCGGGGATGAAAAGAAAATCATAAGGGCAATTGAGAAACACAAGAATGCGCTGAAGCAGGAAGAATTGTCAAAGCTTACTGGCTTTTCAAGGCAGAAAATCACAAGGCTGACATTTGAGCTTGAGGAAAGGGACATAATTGAGAAGAAAAGGGAAGGAAAGACTTTCGTTTTAATTCTGAAAAGGCCGATAAGGTAGGCATGGAAACGTTTGGAATCGTGTGGAATTGAGATAAGTAAATATATTTAAATTAGTTTTTTGAATTACCCCCGATGAAGCGGGTTTGGATTGACATTTTGACGCCAAAGCAGGTTATGATGTTCGGGAGGCTTGCAAAAGAGCTTGAAGGAGAATATGATGTTCTCATAACAACGCGCGAATACAAGGAAACAAACGAGCTCCTTGAGCTGAAGGGAGTTGATGCGCTAAAAATAGGAAAACACGGCGGCGGGACGCTTGAGGGAAAATTAAGCGCAGGCATTGAGAGGATGGATGAGCTTAACAAATTAATGCAAAAGAAAATGCCAGATGTTCTTGTTTCTCTTGCATCGCCTGAAGCTGCAAGAGTTGCATTCGGATTAAAGATTCCGCATGTCTGCCTGAATGACATTCCAGAGGCAGAGGCAGTCACCAAGCTTACTGCACCATTGTCAAGTGTTATAGTTTCCCCAAAATTAATCCCGAAAAGCGTCTGGCTGAAATACGGAGTTTCTGCTGACAAAATAATCCAGTATGATGCGCTTGACCCTGTTGCGTGGCTGAAGGATTTTGTAGCTGATGAAAAAGTTCTGGATGAATTGGAAATTGAAAAAAGCAAGCCAATAATAACTTTCAGGGCAGAGGAGGTTTTTGCAGCTTATCTTAGGGGAAAGGTAAACCAGAACAGTTCTGTTGTCCTGCCTGTTGTAAATGAGCTAATGGAAAAAATTGAGGCGAATTTTGTTGTCCTCCCAAGATACCGGGAGCAGGATGAGGCAATTTCAAAGTCATTGAACAGCAAAGCCATAATTGCGCACCACGCAGTAGACGGACCTTCACTGCTTGCTTACAGCGACATTTTCATCGGCTGCGGCGGAACAATGACCCTTGAATCCGCCCTTCTTGGAACTCCGACAATAAGCTGCAGGCCCTTCCACACAATGTACGAGGATTATGCAATAAAGAAGGGGCTTGTGATAAAAGGGAACGGAAATGCTGCTAAAAAAGCCATTGAAATACTGAAAAGCAATGGAAGGCAAAAGGCAGCTCTGAAAAAGAAAGCGGAAAAAATGATGGCCGGAATGGACGACCCTGTTGAAGTCCTGAAAAGTGCGATTAAAAAGGTGGTGAAATAAATTAAGGCGATGAGCAATGAGCCGTGAGCTCATAAAGCGAGGGTTGGCGCAGGCGTTGCGTCGCCCACCAATTGTTGCAAGTTGGATGATGCCCTCGCTTTATGATGAGCCCATAGCCCACTGCCCAAAGCCCATAGCTGAACCAATTTAACAGATTAAAATGGAAAACTTCGGGATTATTCTGGTTGGAATGACTTTTTTGCTTAGCCTGCTGTTTACTTTTGTCTCAATAAAAAGGCTCAGCAGCCTTGGAATTGTTTCAAATGACCTGCACAAAAAAGAAAAGCCAAAAAGGCCGAAAATCGGGGGAATCGGAATAGCAGCAGCTTTTGCAATTGCAGTTGTCTTCCTTTATGTGAGAAACAGTTCTTTCACAACGCTTGTCCTGCTTCTTGCATTCCTTACAGAGGCTGCAATCGGCCTTACAGATGACCTTCTGGCATTCAAGCCGTGGAGAAAATTAATACTTGCAAGCTTTGGGACAATTCCCCTTTTGCTCCTGACAAATCTCGATCCGTTATCGGTAATTTTTATTTTTTCAGCAGTGACAATAGCGTCAAACTGGACAAACATGCTTGCAGGATTTAACGGCCTTGAAGCAGGGCTTGGAGTAATAATGCTTTTCTTCCTTGCACTAAACACAACAGCGCAAAACACGCAGCTGATAATGCTGATATATGCTGCTGCTCTTTTTGGGTTCCTGATGTTCAACAGATATCCTGCAAAGGTATTTCCCGGGGATGTCGGAACTCTTCCATTAGGGGCTGTTTTAGTGGGAGCGACTTTAATGGGCGCGCCTTTTTACAAGCTTGCAATATTGTTCATCCCGCATTTTATTGATGCTGCACTTAAATTCACAAGCTTCGGGATAATGTCAAGCTCAATAACAAAGCCGACAGAGATAAAAAACGGCTTTTTGACTGTGCAGAAGGGTGGGAACAAAAGCTATTTATCATTGAGCCGAGTTATTTTATTAATCAAGCCAATGAGGGAGTGGGAACTTGTGCTTGTGCTCTGGATTATTGAAATAATCTGCGGGGCAGCAACTTTGCTGATATGAGCA
>CAYNXO010000017.1:9553-12235 GCA_964401205.1 Candidatus Undinarchaeota archaeon | reverse complement strand
ATATTTACCCAGTGTGGCTGGCCTTCAATAGTTTTTCTGATACTACCCGCGGTTGCAGTGTTCTTCTGGAAGAAGTACATTAGCCTCGGATAAGTAAAAAGTATTTAAAGAGGTTTAAACACTTTAAAGGAGTGAGGTGACATTAAAATGCCAATTGACATAAAAGCAACAGGAGCAACATTCAATGCGCTAAAAGGTGTTGCCGCTGGTGAGTATGATGTACCAAAGTGCGTTGAGCTCGCAGTCGGCAAGAAATTCGGCGTAATAAGTGCAGCATTCAAGTCAACTGTTTCTGATGAGAAAATAACACAGGCAATTGTTGACTGGGCAAAAGGAAAGCCGATTGACAGCAAGGAAGCAAAACTAAGGATACAGAACATCCTTGCACTTGAGGGCGCAACTGAAATTAAGCCAGATGCAAAGCTCGTAAACCCAGTAAATATACTTGCGTCGCTTGCATGCTTAGGCAAGACTGAGGAAAGAGCAGCACTAAAAGTAAACAAGCTTTTCTTCCTTGTGAAGCAGGCTGAATTCAGGTCAGCAGACAAGCTCGTTGCAGGACTTTTCGGCGGAGATGTAAGGCAGGCAGTCAGCGGTGGATTTACAGAATTCGGAAAGGAAAAGTACACCGGTTTCGCTGGAATGGCAAAGGCAGCACAGCTTGCAATTGACGCGATAAACAAGAGGATCTAATCACGTTGCTTTTGTTTCAGGCGGTAGTGCTCTTCAGCACTACCCAAACCTTTTTATTATAGCTATTTCTAGTTTTTACCATGGCAGCCGTCTAAGTTTTAAAATAATTCAGAGAGTGCGATCGGCTGGCGCTCGCGGGACTACGTTGGGGACATTGCTCGCTTCTGTTAAGTCTGTATGCTCGCAAGTCCCCAAATAGGCCTAGCATCTTGTAAATCTTATACCCAAAACTTTTTATTATACTTAAGTTTAGTTTTAACCATGGTCTACGAAGGCGCTTTTACCGGGAGCGGCTATACTTCCTGCATCAACAGCCTAGTCAGCTTAGCAAACCGTTTTTTGGAGGCAAGCAGGAAATTCAATTTAAGGTTTGTAACAGCGCCGGAAGTTCCGCGGCTTACAAAGACAGTCCATCTTGTCCAGACAGCAAATTTGCAGCAGGTAAAGGATTTGGAGCCGCTTCTGGAGCTTCTTGACAGGGAGCTTGATACCTTGGTAAAGAAATTCCAGCTAGTGCAGAGAAGCCACCAAAGGGACCACACGCTTGCAAATTTTCTCGGGGATTTTTCAAAAGACAGCGAAGACGCTTTCAGGAAATTAAATGATTTCACAGGCGACTCAATAAGGCTTGCAGATTCCATAATTACTGTTTATGCCCAAATAGAGCGCGACAAGAGGCCTGTGCAGACATGGGTTTCAACAATTCTCGGGCCAAGCACGGTTTCATCAAAGACAATGGTTGAAAAAGCCCAGGAAGCCAGAAAACTGCTCGCAGAAGTTGATGCTGTTGCGCGGGATGTGAGAAACATGTGCCAGCAGGCGCGCGGCGAGCTTGACGCGATTAAAACCATTGCTACGAGAAATTTAATAAAGAGGGTGCCTTATTCGGGAATATAAATTAAGGTAACGAGTACCGGGTAACGCGTATCGCGGTACGCGCGTACTCGCATACGCGGTACTTAACCAATTTCACAGAAATGGACGATTTATTCCCGCAAAATTTGTCATTAAAGGAATCAAATGAATTCCAGGCAAAGCTTGCTGAAAAGCTTGTTTTAACTGATGATTTCGGGGATGAGATAAAAAGTGTTGGCGCGGTCGCAATGCATACTCGCGGCGATTATATCACAGTGAGCGCCGCAACTTTCACGACAGACGCTGAGCTGAAAAAATTCGAGCTTTTTGACAAAAACATAATACGGGAGCGGGCGCAGTTTCCTGCTGTTCCCGGCTTTGAAAGCTTCAGGGACGGAGCCATTTTAACAAAGATTTTGCGCGGCTTCACAAAGCCGAACTTGTTTTTCATTGAGGGCCACGGCATAAACCACCCGCACAAGCTTGGCCTTGTTTCCCACGTCGGGCTTGCCTTGGATGTTCCTGCAATTGCAGTCAGCAGGGATTTTGTTGCAGGCAGCATAGAAACAGTTGAGGGAAAGGACGCGATTGTTGAAAATGGCGAAATTGTTGGGGCTGTTTTGAAAACAGGCGCATTAAAGCTATATGTTGCGCCGGGCCACAGAATCAGCTGGCAGACTGCCCTTGATTTAACAAAGAGGTGCATAAAATCAAATTACCCTGAGCCGCTCAGGATAGTCCATGCAAATCTGGTGGCTGAGATAAATTCCTTTCTTAAGTCCGGGGCTTGAAAAATTTATTCAGCTTCCCCTGTTTCTTGCTGCTCTGCTGTTGTATTTTCTGTCTGCTGGACTTCAGCCATGCCGAGCCTTTCTTCAATTGCCCTTAGCCTCATGGACATTTCAGTGAGTGCAAGCAAAAGCTGTGCCTCTCTTATGTGAAGCGCGTGCTTGTAGCTGGCCTTGTATTTTTTTGTCCCGCCAATAATGCTGTCCATCTCTGCCAAAACCCCGTCAGGCAGCTGGTGGCGCCAGTGAGTAAGGTCGCTTGGCCTGTCGCCTGTAAAAAACTTCATTACTTTCTGTATGTTCATTGTCCCCTCCTTTGTTTAAGCGTGTCAGAATTGGTATAAAA
>CAYNXO010000017.1:8007-9543 GCA_964401205.1 Candidatus Undinarchaeota archaeon | reverse complement strand
CTTGATAAACCTTGTCATAAACCTTAGCTTTTGAATCAAAAATCGCCCTGTATCTGGACAAAAGGAATTGAATTTTATACAGTCTGTAGATAATTTACGAAAGTTTTGCCCTAGTATAAATTTTTCGTTACCGTATTTGTACATACTTAAAGGCAATTGGTATAAAAAGCTTTTTGCAAACTGTGAAATTGGTTTCAGCTTGACGCTTAACGCTTGACGCTAGACGCGCTACCAAGCCATTGTACCTTATGCGTAGATGCGCAACGCGTCAAGCGTCCAGCTTCCAGCGTCTAGCTTAATTTATTTCACAGATAAAAGCTCGTTATCATTCCCACAACCCCGAAAACAACATAGCTTTCCAGAAACAATTTGCCAAATGCAATTTTGTCCTGAATCAGGCGCGGATTTTTGTATATTGCCCAGGCAATTTCGCCAATCATCATTGACATTAAAACTACGAATGCAAGGATAGCCGCTTTTGCATGCAAATAGCCGCCAACTGAAAGCTCTGATGCTCCTCCGACAATCGCATACCTGCTTATTAGCCTGCCGCTGAGCTCTGCCCCGCCGAATGCCAGGCCTTCCCCAAAAAACATCCCGACTGAAACTTTTCCAAAAACTTTTGAGCCAAAGCAGAGCCCTAGTTCGCGCAGGAAAACCCAAATTCTCTGCGGCTGCATATTCCTAAAAAATGCTATTTCCTTCTGGAAAACAAACAGCCAGAGCAGGAACCAGGCTGCGCCTATTGCGATTCCGCTTGCGTCAATTATTTTTAATATTGTCAGGATTTCCATCTAGCCTACCTATTTTCCTGATGCGCAAAAACCAGACTCCCGCAATAACTTTGTTTTTTGATTATTTAAATTTAATGGGCTCTAAATGCTTATATAAACGCTAAATCATAGTGAGCTTGCTAACATGGCCATTTTTAAAGCCATCCGGGAAAAGTACGGGATTATTATTAGTGTCCTCTTTGTTTTTGCCATTATAGCTATTGCAGCAGCATCGCCAACCGGCTATATTCCAGTCAGCAATACAGCGCCAATTGTTTCACTTTCATCAATCCCTTCAAGTGCTGTGCAAAATCAGGCAGTTACAATTACAGCAAGGGCGTACGACGATTCAAGGGTTAATTTCATCCGCATTTATGTAGACAATAAATTGGCAAAGACCTGCGCGATAAATTCCGCAAGCGGCAGCTGCTCATACACTACTTCTGCACTTTCAGCTGGAACTCACACTTACTACGCTTATGCAAAAGACAGGTCTGGCAAGTCAGCCAAGAATCCTGCAACAGGCACAAGCACAGGTGGTCGCTTCTCCGAGTAGCCGACACCAACAGACGCCTCATTGGGTCGCCCTCCATCCATTGGCAACATAGTGGCTGGAATGGAATGGGGATGAGTTGTGGTTACACTATCTATTGTTTTGCTCGTTGCAACAGGTTGCATATTGCTAGTTGTAAATGGTTGAGTAGTGTTGGCAATGGAGTGAAAAGTGGTGGCAGTAGTGGTTCTTGCAATGGGCTGAAGAGGT
>CAYNXO010000017.1:279-7997 GCA_964401205.1 Candidatus Undinarchaeota archaeon | reverse complement strand
TCAGCGCCGCCTTCTGGCAAGAATAAAGGCGGGGCAACAATCACTTCTACTCACATCAGCTTTAATCCAGAACCCGGAACTGATCCTTATCTTTTAAACCGCTATTACATAGACCCGTATCTTGGCAGCGGGCATGAAAAACTGACAATAAAAATGTCCTATGATGCCGATTTTACCTTTGCCTCTTACATAAAGGTCTTTGACAGTTCAAATAATGAAATATTTTCTCTATACGGACCCTTTTTGGGGTATTCTAAGCTCCCCTATGTATTTACATGGAACGGCCATAAGTACGATGACCATGGCAAGGACTTGGGTCTTGCCCCAAGCGGTGAATATAAATTAGAAGTACATTGCGACGGCGAAAAGGACCATATCATAGCGGACGAAAACCAAACCCGCACAATTTATCTGGACACAAATGCCAAAAAAGTCTACAAAGAAACGCACAGCAGTGGTATGGCTGACCAGAATTGGCGAGTAATTGATTTTGGCACTGCGTATCGCGATGTAACTGCTATTAAATTCCGCGGCAGGCCAGGCGGCACAGCATGCGGTGCAGGCATAACCTTGAAGGTCTATTACTCAGATGATGATGTAAGGCCTGTCGAGCAAACTGCAAAGCGCGTTGATGCCCATCAGCTTACTGGCATGGATTTTGCCACAAACTACTTTCAAGTCAAAAAAGTAACAGGGGAAACCTCGGATGATGGTATATGGTGGACTAACGACTGCAGGATGCTTGATGATTTTGCAGTAGTTCTTGAAATTGCACCTACTGTCCAATATCCTGTCCAATACCAGCTTACAGTAACAAAAACAGGAAGCGGCACTGTGAAGTCCTCTGAAACCCCACCAAAGATAAACTGCGGCTCGGACTGCTCTAAATATTACCCACGTGACGCAACAATTAAGCTGACAGCAGCTCCTGCAAGTGGCTATGTTTTCTCTGGCTGGGGTGGCGCCTGCACAGGAACAGGAACCTGCACAGTTACAATGAGCGCTGCAAAACCTGTTGCGGCCATTTTTAGTGCAAGTGGTGGCGGCGATGGCACAGGTGGCGGAAAAATTGAAGATAAAAGCTCTCCAGCCATTTCAATTTCAGCAACCCCTTCAGTCCCAACAGCAGGCCAGGCAGTTACATTTACAGCAAAAGCCACTGACAACAAGATGCTTGAGGCAATTTTAATTTATGTTGATGGCAAAAATACCAAGACCTGCTCAATCAGTACGGCATCTGGCACTTGTCCTTATACAATCGGTGCAGTAACAGCTGGCACTCACACTTACAGCGCAACAGCATATGACAATGCAGGAAATTCTGCCTCAGACCCTGCTTCAGGCACAAAGAGTTTTACAGTTGGCAGTGGCAGCCAGCCACAGACATATTCCCTTAAGGTATCCAAAACTGGCTCAGGAACTGTAACCGGCAGCGGAATAAACTGCGGTGCAACCTGCTCTGCCAACTTCAACAGCGGAACATCAGTAACCCTGACAGCAAAGCTTGCAACTGGTTTCAGATTCTCAAAATGGACCGGCGACTGCACAGGAACTTCTACAGCGTGCCAGCTAACAATTGACTCTGCAAAGGGAGTTACAGCTGTTTTCGAATCAATAATACAGCCAGGCACAATCACAGTTTCAACAACAACCGGCACAGGCTCGGGCACAGTAACTTCTGATGATAGCTTCATAAACTGCGGCACTACCTGCTCAAAATATTATTCAAGCGGCGCAACAGTGAAATTAACTGCAACCCCTACAGGCAATTCAAAATTCTCAAGCTGGACAGGCTGCGACAGTGTCTCTTACACAGACAATGTCTGCACAGTTTCAACAACAGCTGATGTGAAAGCAGTATCAGCGAAATTTGACTCAACAGCGCCTGCGCCTCAGCCAGATACAACTGCGCCGACAGTCAGCGTTTCAGTGACGCCCCAGACAAAATACACAAGCAGCACAATTACAGTTGCAGCTTCTGCTTTTGACAATGTAAAGGTTGCGTCAATATTGGTAAAAGTTGATGGCTCATCTGTAAAAGCCTGCATAATTAATGCAGAAACCGGAGTCTGCTCTTACCCATCTTCCTTCACAGCAGGCACTCACACTTATTTAGTAACAGCAACAGACTCATCAAGCAATTCTGCCAGCGCTTCAGGAACATTCACTGTTACTGAGGATTTAAGGTAAAAAAGAGCTTTGCTACCCACACAGGGGAAAGCTTAATGTAAGACACAATATATATATCGTGTAAAAATATAAAATAATACTAACATGGTCGATTGGAGCGCACTTAAGCAAAGGTACGGGCTTTTTATTGCTATTGCATTTATTATTTTAGTTTTGGTTGTAGCTGTTGTTCCTACTGCATTTATTAGCGCTGGCTCAACTTCGCTAGTAGCCCAAAAAACTTTGAGCGTTTCTGTGGCGCACAGCCCCGCAAGCCCTGCAGAAAAGCAGATAATTACATTTAGCGCAACTGCATCGTGCAATGTAAAAATTACATTAATACGAATTTATGTTGACGGCAAGATGGCAGAAGCTTGCAAGATTTATTCAAATTACGGAACATGCGCATATTCAACAAATTCGCTTGCAGCAGGCAGCCATACTTATTATGCAAGCGCAACTAATATTGCGCGCACAACTGTGAGGAGTTCTGTGAAGAGTTTTACTGTTGCGAAAGCTGCTGGAGAAAATTTCATATTAACTGTCTCAAAATCAGGCTCAGGTGCAGGAACAATTACATCAAGCCCAGCAGGAATCAACTGTGGCACTGATTGTACTGAAAATTATGTTTCAGGCACTTCTGTAACTTTAACCGCAACTGCTGGAACTGGCTCAACTTTCTCAGGCTGGAGCGGCGCATGCACAGGAACTGGGACTTGTATAGTAACAATGAATGCTGCAAAGACAGTTAATGCTGCATTTGCACTTTACCCAAACACAGAGATTATGGATCTCCAAACCCTGAATCCAAATTTCAAAGGATATGCACGCCCGGTATTTGCCAACGGCTATGTTTACTTTGTCCCTTACAATTCGGCAAGTCCGCACGGGAATGTTCTCCGCTACAATACCTCATACCCCTTTACTATAAATCAAAGCGGAAGCTGGTGGGCAATTGATTTAAAATCAACTTTTGGCAGTTACTTTGCAAACTATGATGGCACAGTTTATCTCTATCCAAAAACCTACCCCTACCTTATCTTCGTTCCAAAGAGCTATGCAACTACCAACGTTATTTCTCATGATGTGCTGGGAAATTTCACGCACAACAAGAGCAATAGCTGGGCAGCAAATACACGCGGCAAAACACCAAATCCGCCAGACCCTGCGGATATAAACTATGCCAACCTTGCAGGGCCTGACTGGTACGGCTACAAATACTATGTTGTAAATCCTGGTGTTGATGGAAAAGTTGCCAGGTATAAATAAACATAATACTGCGGCTCTATTTTTTAAACTTTATTTTTTCAGCTTCGCCCAGTCATCCAGAAATCTCTGTATGCCTATATCAGTCAATTCGTGCTTTGCCAGCTCTCTTATTACATTCGGCGGAATTGTTGCTATCTGCACGCCTAATTCTGCTGCCTCTTTTACATGCTCAACATTTCTCACGCTTGCAACAATTACCTGTGTTTTAAAATTATAATTTTTGTAAATCCTTAAAATTTCTGCAACAACATTCATGCCTTTTTCCCCGCGGTCATCAAGCCTTCCGATAAAAGGAGAAACAAAAGAAGCTCCTGCCTTTGCAGCCAGCAAAGCCTGGTTTGCAGAGAAGCAGAGCGTTGCATTTGTTCTGATTCCTTTCTTTTCCAGAATTTTAATTGCTTTCAGGCCGTCTTCTGTTATCGGAATTTTAATTACAACATTTTTTGCCCACTTTGAAATTTTTTCAGCCTCTTTTACCATGCCTTCTGAATTCAGCGAAAGAACCTCTGCGCTCACAGGGCCTTTGCAGATTTTGCATATTTCCTTTATGTGCTTTTCAAAATTCTTGTTTCCAGATTTGTACATTAAAGTCGGGTTTGTTGTAACTCCGTCTAAAATTCCAAGCTCATTTGCCCATTTTATTTCCTTCAAATCAGCCGTATCTATGAATATTTTCATTTTACCTCAACTACATAATGGCGCGTTTTGCATTTTTTGCATATATATTCTTTTGCCACTATTAATTCTTTTTTGCATCTGTGGCACACTGGCTTTTCCTTTTGCTTGAGAATTTCTCCTGCAGACACTGCCCTTTTGCACTTTAGGCAGAAGTATGCTTTCACTTTTTCAACTTCCCCGCCGCAATATTTGCCGTATGCAATATCCGGAGCCGTGCATATCAATTTAGTCATTTATTTCCCCTCTGATAGCTTTTTTGCGTTCTTATAGATATTGCTTGATGTTAATCCGAATTTTTCAAAAAGCTCCTCAGACGTGCCTGATTCGCCAAATCTGTCCTGCATCCCCATTCTGTGTATTTTTACAGGGTGGCTTTCAGAAAGAACTTCTGCAACAGCAGAGCCCATTCCGTTTATAATCTGATGCTCCTCAACTGTTAAAACCTTTCCTGTTTTTTTTGCGCTTGCAATTATTGTTTTTGCATCAATCGGCTTTAAACACCTCAAATTAATTACTTCAGCTGAAATTTTTTCTTTTTGCAAAAGTTCAGCAGCTTCTAATGCTTTCTTAACCATCAATCCAGTTGCGATTATTGTTATTTCCTTTCCTTCCTTCAAAACAACAGCGCTTTCGGGATTTTTAAACGCGTAATTGTCTAAATAAACAGGCAGAACAGACATTCTCGGCAGCCGCATATAAGCAGGCCCTTTGAATTCAACCAAGTGATTTGTCAAAAACTTTGCCTCTCCTGCATCAGCCGGCACAAAAACCCTGAAATTCGGCAGTGTCCTGAAAAGCGCAAAATCTTCAAGCATCTGGTGCGAGCTTCCGTCTTCGCCGACATTAATCCCTGAGTGTGTTGATACAATTTTCACGTCTGCACTTGAATACGCAACAGCATTTCTTATCTGCTCGTATGCCCTTGAAATGAAAACCGCGAATGAGCTGACAAAAACAGTTTTTCCTGAAAGGCTAAGCCCTGCTGAAATGTCAATCATGTCCTGCTCAGCTATGCCGACATTGAAAAACCTTTCAGGGAATTTCTTCGCAAACCTGCAGGTCTGCGTTGAGCAGCTTAAATCCGCAT
Source organism: Candidatus Undinarchaeota archaeon (assembly GCA_964401205.1). Classification (GTDB taxonomy): domain Archaea; phylum Undinarchaeota; class Undinarchaeia; order Undinarchaeales; family Naiadarchaeaceae; genus CAYNXO01. The sequence continues at coordinate 2,794 of CAYNXO010000017.1, read as the reverse complement.
CAAGCACAACTATGTTCTTGTTTTTTGAGCCGAGCTCTGCCAATGCATCTCCATAAGCGTTGCGCATGCTTTCTGTAATTTTGCTTGACGCTTGATGCCCGACGCTTGAAGCCATTATTTTAATTCCTCCAGAGCTTTCTTTAACTCATCAACATTCGGTGCTTTTCCGTGCCACTCGGATTTCCCTTCCATGAATGAAACTCCTTTTCCCTTCACAGTGTGCGCAATAATAATAGTTGGCTTTCCTTTTTCCTTCTCTGCTTTTTCAAGCGCTGAAAAAATTTCGTCAAAATCATGGCCGTTTATCTCAATGGCGTTCCAGTTGAATGCGCGCCATTTGTCAGCAAGCGGTTCAAGCGGCATAACTTCCTCTGTCAAGCCGTCCTGCTGCACATCATTTCTGTCCAAGACAACAGTTAAATTGTCAAGCCTGAATTTTGCAGCAGCCATTGCGCCTTCCCACACAGAGCCTTCATCGCATTCCCCGTCTCCAAGCAAAATATAAACCCGCCACTTTGCTTTGTCTAATTTTCCTGCAAGTGCCATTCCAATTGCCTGTGAAAACCCGTGGCCTAATGATCCAGTCGGAGCTTCAATGCCTGGGCATTTCCTGTCAGGATGCCCTTGTAATTTTGAGCCGAGTTTTCTTAATGTCCCTAATTCTTTTTCAGGGAAAAATCCTTTCAAAGCAAGTGCTGCATATAGCGCAGGGCACGCGTGGCCTTTGCTCAAAACAAACCTGTCCCTTTCCGGCCAGTTTGGATTATCGGATTTTACTTTTAATTTTGAAAAATATAATGCAGTTAAAATATCAGCAGCAGACAAAGAGCCGCCAGGATGCCCGCTGCCTGCATTTCCTATCATTTCAACAGAAAGATAGCGGATTTTTTTTGCAATGCTTTGCAATTCTTTTGTGTTCATCTTAAAATCTAAAATATGCCTCTTTGCCTTTTTCACCTTTAATTTTATAGTCGTCTGAATTCTTTAGCGGTTCATTGTTTTTCAGCAATAGTTGCGGGTCTCTTGTTGTATTTCCGCCCTTATCAAGTTTTTCAAGTGTTACAAAAACATACATGCCTTTTGGTTCTGTTTTCAGCCTATCCTTAATTTGTGCGGCAGAAGGATAAAAAATCCTTAAGCTTGTATAAATCCATTTAATTTCCTGCCTTATTGCATCAACTTTTTTTATGTCTGTCTCTCCGTCTGCTATTATACGGGGTTTGTAAGGTTCCCTGAAATATTTTTCATCGCGGGGCAAGCTTCCTATGAGCTTCTGCTCCTGCAGTGTCAAGAAATCATCCTTTATGCCCTCTAGTTTTTGCCGGTATTCTTTAAATTCGTCGGTATCCATTCTCCACCAACTAATAATAGGCAGTGTTGTTTATAAAATTTGTCAAAGTTGGTTTTTGATAACATCGATGTTAAGAGAAGTTTTTTAAAATTTTATAATCGGCGCATAACCGCACTTGCTCTTTACTATAGGCGCACTAGTTATTTTTCCCACCGCCAATGAAGTTGGCGGGTAATGAAACCGAAGGTTTCATCTGAGGTTTTTTGCCCCTTAAGCAGCTACGACTTGCTGCGTGGCAAAAAAGCTGTGTTAAAGCGCCAGCAAAATGCCTGCCGCGATTGCAAGCAGGACTCCAACTGCATTTACAAGTTTTATCTTTTCTTTTAGGATTAAAACTGCAAGGACAACTGTGAGTGCAGGATAAAGTGCAGTGAGCGGAACTGCTATGCTTGCCTGCGTTCTCTGCAAAAGCCAGTAAAAAATGAGAAAGGCCGTTGATGAGCAAATTCCTGCGCCAATTGCCGCCCAGGAACCCAGTTCAAAACTTGTCGGGATTTTGTAATAAACAAGAGCGCCGAATATTGCAAGGTCTATTAAAATAAAGGCAAGAGTGCTCCAGAGTATTGCCCTGCCAATTCCCAATTTGTCAATTGCGATTTTTAAAAAGAAGCTTGAAAGTGCCCACATAACGATTACAAAAATTGCAATAGTAAGCGTGTTCATGGTTTTCATTTTATCTTGGCAAACAATTCTTTAAATTTCTTTGCACTCTCAGCAGGATTCTCGGTTTTAAACACAGCATTCCCAGCAACTAAAATATTCGCTCCTGCATTAATTACTTTTTCCACATTCTGCAGATTTATCCCGCCGTCAATTTCAATATCAAGATTTGGATTTTTCCTTCTCAGCTCTTTTATTTTTTCTGTAACATCTATGAAGCCCTGGCCACCAAAGCCCGGATTTACACTCATTACTAAAACCAAATCGACTTTATCAAGGTATTTTTCAATTTTCTGCAAAGGTGTGCCAGGGTTTAAGGAAATTCCTGCTTTTTTCCCAAAGCTTTTTATTTTTTCAAAAATTTCCGCATTTTTTATTGCCTCTGCATGAACTGTAATTAAATCCGCGCCTGCTTTTGCAAAAGCTTCTACAAATTTTTCCGGAGCAGAAATCATTAAATGAACATCCAAGGGCAAATTTGTAATTTTTTTAATAGCGCTTACA
>CAYNXO010000017.1:0-269 GCA_964401205.1 Candidatus Undinarchaeota archaeon | reverse complement strand
AATAGTAATATTCGGCACAAAATGGCCGTCCATGACATCTATGTGCAGGTAATCCGAATACGGCTCAACTAATTTTATCTGCTCGCCTAATTTTGAAAAATCTGCAGACAGGATTGAAGGCGACAATTTTATTTTTTTCATATTACTAGATGATTAAGTTCAATATTTTATATATAACTTCGCAAGCGTATCACCGCACTTGTTCTTCACTGTAAGCGCATTAGCTGCTTTTCCCACCGCCGAACAACGTGAGGCGGGTAGCGAAACGA
>CAYNXO010000016.1:9860-12264 GCA_964401205.1 Candidatus Undinarchaeota archaeon | reverse complement strand
AATGTTGAAGAAGGAGGGACTTCTGAAGAGTAAAGGAGGGCACGTAAATGGCAGCGACAATTAAAAAAACACACACGGAAGAAAAGCTAGACAAGGAATCAGCAAAGAAGCTTGACGAGTTCGGGAAAGAGCTGGTTGAAGAAATCAAAAAAGAAAAATCTCCTTCATTTCCATTGCCAATTAGGGCAAAATCAAACATTACATTTGACGCGGCAAAAAAACTTCTGGTTCTGGGTGAGAAAGTTGCGCACCGCCGCTTTTTGAATGTCGCGCACACAAGGAAATTCATGCAGTCCGCGCTTGTCGCAAGCGCGTGCAAGGAATACATTGAAGCAGGAAGGACAGTAGGAAAGAGAGAACTGTATTACAACTTAAAGCACTCGCTGCCGAATTCAAAGGACAACACATTTGAAGACGATATTGAAAGCGGCTCTGTTCTTGACGATCTGGAAGCAAGCCTTGGAATCCTGAGGGAAAGGTTGCACGTTGAAGCAAAATCAAGGGGATCTATTTACGGAAACATTGTTCTGGAGCAGGCTGGCTCTGAGTTTGACTGCTCAAAGCTCGGAAGAGGCGGGTGGGCAATCCCAGGATTTGTTGAAGATGTTGAAGTCGTGAAATACAAGGCAGATTATATTTTAGCAGTGGAAAACGACGCTATGATGTCCCGTCTTATCCAGGAAAAATTCTGGAAGGACAACAACTGCCTTCTTATCACAGGGGAAGGAATGTTCCCAAGGGGAGTAAGGAGATTTATAAAAATCCTGAACGAGAAGCTGAAGCTCCCTGTAATAGCATTTGTTGACGGCGATCCTTACGGATACTACATTTACTCAGTCCTTAAATATGGCTCAATTGAGCTTGCTCATTTGTCAGACAGGTATGCAGTGCCTAACTGCAAGTATGTTGGTATGACAATGGATGACATTGACGAATACAAGCTGCAGAATGTCACAGAAAAACTGAAAGATGTTGACATAAAGCGAATTAATGAGGAATTGGAATATCCATGGTTTAAGGCATCAAAGGAATGGACTCACCAGCTGAAGCTGATGAAGGAAAAGGGAGTTCGCATAGAACAGCAGGCGCTTGCCTCAAAGAGCTTAGAGTTTGTTGCAAAGAAATATCTGCCTGAGAAAATAGACAGCAAGAACTTTTTGCCGTAATTCTGTGAAATTGGTTAGGTCCGCAGGCGCATCACAGCACTTGTGCTGTACTTTCAGCGCACTAGTTACTTTTATCAGGTTTTTTCGCCCTCTCGTAGCTTAGACTAGTTTAGCGCGAAAAAAAATGGCGCCCTCGGAGGGATTTGAACCCACGACCTTCCGATTAACAGTCGGATGCTCTGCCAGCTGAGCTACAAGGGCATTATTACAAACTAATTTACGCTCTTGATTATAAGGCTTTGTATAATTGGGGGATATATTTATAAATAAATTTATTCATATCCTTGCGGCTATGAAACTTCCTAAAAAATTCACATACTTTTCAACGCACAGGCGCTCAATACTGAAATCGGCTGTTTTTTGGCCAATTTCAATAGTAGTTGACCTAATAGTTTTCTATTTTATCTTCGGCAAAATCCAGACTTCTTTGCTGATAACTGCTGTCGGAAACATTAACGGCTTTATAATCTACTACCTAAATGAGCGTGCCTGGAACAAAATACACTGGGGCAAAAGAGCCCACCCGGCTGATTAGCTTTTTGACAGGTAGCCTTTTACAATTTTGTAATCCTTTTCAGTGATGTATTTGTTTTCCAGCCCAAATTGCAGTGTTCTGCTCAAGGTAGTGAGGCCAAAGAGCTTTACTCCAAGCCCGCTTAATTTCTGCGCGCCTCCCTGCTCCCTGTCAAAAACTACAATGCAGCTGTTTATTGCTCCGCCTGCTTCCTTTATCCCGTTTATAAAATTCAGCTTGCTGCCGCCGTCTGTTATCAAGTCCTCAACAAGCAGGACTCTGTCGCCTTGGTTTAACTTTCCCTCAATCTGCTTTCCTGCTCCGTATCCTTTTTTCTCTTTTCTGACATAAATCATTCCCTTGCCAAGTTTTGCTGCTATCCAGGCAGCAAAGGGTATTCCTGCGGTCTCCCCGCCTGCAATCAGGTCAACATTCCCTATTTTCTTTTCAATAATTTCCACTGCCTTGTCTGCAATCAGGTCCATCACATTCGGGAATGAAATGATAGTCCTGCAGTCAATATAAATCGGGCTTAATTTCCCGGAAGCGAGCGTAAATTGCTTTTCAGTGTCAATTTTAACTGCCTTGCTTTCCCACAAAGCGCGTTCAATTGATTCTTTTACAGCCTTTACCGGCTTGATATACTTCTTTTTTTGCTGTTTCACTTTCGTTTTTTATAGCCCTCCATGCATTCTTTGTAAATTTTTTCAACCTCACCTGCAGG
>CAYNXO010000016.1:8158-9850 GCA_964401205.1 Candidatus Undinarchaeota archaeon | reverse complement strand
ATTTTCAGACTGATAAACATTTCTGCCCAATATTGGATAATCAGTCCCTGCCTGGACAGCATCCCTTGCAGAACCGCCCTGCGCCCCGATTCCAGGAGAAAGGATTTTTATGCTTTTGTTCCAGCTCTTGTATTCCCGTATCTTGTCTGGCTTGTTTCCGGGGCAGACAAAATATTCCACGCCTAATTGTATTGCTTTTTCAAAGACTTTTCGCGGAGTGTCTTCTTTTAAATAGTAGCTTGCCTCAGGATGAGTCATTTCAAGCAAAACAACCGGCAAAACATTGTTTTTTTTGCAGGCATTTACGAAAAATTCAAGGCTCTTCGGCCCCGCTCCAAGCGGAACAGCAATAAATGAATTTGCGCCAGCTTTTGCAACAGCATCTGCCTGCTTTTCAACAATTTCAGGGATGTCAGTGCAGCCTTTCTGGTGGTCATAAATGATTGGGATTTCAGTTTCAAGCCTAAGTTCAGCGACAGCTGCTTTCAACCCCGCTTCCAGCGCCTGCAGGGAGCTTATTTTGTATGCAGCTATCCTGTCCTCAACAGCTTCCAGCTTCTTTACCAGTTTTGCAGCATCCTGTATTGGAAGGTCAAGGGCAACAATTATTGAAGGCGGGTTCTTGAAATTCATTGCACCCCTTTTTGTTAAACATATATATAAAAGAAAGCCTTTCTAGGCTTTTATGGACGAAAAAATAAAGCACGGCAATGCGCTAATAGTTCTTTTTTTCCTTATTGCCCTGTCTGTTGTAATGGTATTTTCATCAGTCATAGTTGAAAAAATAGGCAGCCGCATTAACCTGACTTCTGTAAAAAACTCCGTCCTGCCAAACGAGAACATGAGCTTTGAAATCAGGCTGCCGCTCTTTCCGGGAAACGGGAACAAGCAGGCAGCTGCAAACCAGCTGGATTATGATTCAATGTTCCTGAAGGATTCCTACCTAATAAACAAGCCCTTTACCACTGCATTCTTTGAGACAAAATTAATCCGCGTTGGCTTTTACAAGTTTTTCAATGACACCAGCAATTCATATAAGGACATATTCAGGGCAGACATTTCTGTTAAGAACACAGAAAACGAGCCGCATATATTTTATGCAAGCGAGGGGAATGTATGGTATAACTGGGACAATTTCAGTGCAACAGGGGGGAATTTCAGCGGAGTTTCTGTTGACCCGCATGAAGAAAGGGTGGCTTATGTTTTGTACGGCACTGTCCCGAGAAGCATAAGCGGTTTTGCCACAATCACAATAGGAACTACACGCGCATACAGCAACCTTTTCCAGGATTTTGAAGTCGTGCCTTACTCATACAATGTTTCACTGCCGTTGTTAGCAAGGCCGCGCAGTGTTTTAGGATAAGCAATGGGCCATTTTATCAAACCTCAGCTGAAAAGGGAACTTGGGTTGTTGGAAGTAACTTGTGTAGGCGTCGGAATAATCTTTGGCGCAGGGATTTATACACTTATTGGGAAAGCAGCAAGCCTTGGCGGCAATGCAATATGGCTTTCTTTTACTTTAGGTGCAATACTTGCTACAATGACCGGATTGAGCTATGCTGAGCTGAGTTCAATGTATCCAAAAGCAGGCGCAGAGTATGATTATGTTGAAAATGCTTTTAACAAAAGCTGAAATAACAGACCATTTGTATAATCAATTAATAAATAAATCCAATGATTTAATTTAATTAT
>CAYNXO010000016.1:5511-8148 GCA_964401205.1 Candidatus Undinarchaeota archaeon | reverse complement strand
TAACTTCTGCCGTTTCAGCGGCCGGCGTTCCCTCAACGGCGTATTGCAGCGCTGATGTGGCTGTTGCGGATGGCGTTGGCGAAAGAAAAATACCAACCGGGCTGTTTGCAGCAGCAACAGTCAGCCTCGGATTCAGTGGATATCTTGCGGCAATATTTCACACGCCAATAATTTTGGGTGCTATTGGCCTTATTATAGCCCTTACTTTGCTGAATTTTTATGGAATAAAAGAATCTGCCAAATTTGCAATTATCGCAACTCTTATTGAAGGCGCAGGGCTTGTCATAATCGTCTTAATAGGATTGCCGTATATAGGCAGTGTAAATCTCCTTGAAATGCCGCACGGATTTCCAGGCGTGCTTTCTGGAGCCGCCCTTATATTCTTCGCGTACATTGGCTTTGAGGAAATTGTAAAGTTGTCCGAGGAGACAAAGGACCCTGAAAGGACAATTCCACTTGGCTTGTTAATTTCAATTGCAATAACAACTGTTGTTTACATTCTTGTTGCATTGTCTGCAGTAGGAATCCTTGGCTGGCAGGCGCTTGCAGCCTCTTCAGCGCCACTTGCGTCAGTTGCAGCAAAAGCACTTGGCGGGGAAGCATTTTTCATACTTTCAGTAATTGCGCTTTTTGCAACTGCTAACACAGTCTTATTCACGCTTGTCGCATCATCGCGCGTTGTTTATGGAATGGCAGAAAACCGCGCATTCCCTTCTTTTTTCGGAGCTGTTCACAGCTCAAGGCGCACTCCCTACATTGCAGTTGCAATAGTCGGAATTCTTTCAGCGATTTTTGCACTTTCTGCAAAAATAGAGCGTGTTGCAAATCTTACTGACTTTGCCCTTTTTATCACATTTTTCCTTGTAAATGCTTCAGTGATTTATTTAAGATACAAATGGCCGGAAGTAAGGAGGCCCTTCAGGATTCCTTTGAACATTGGAAAGTTCCCAATACTTCCAGTTATTGGCATAGCAGCAAGTTTCCTAATGCTTGGAAGCCTCAACCTTGAAATTCTTGCTTATGGCGGGCTTATTATTTTCCTCGGCTTCGTTGCTTTTGAGCTTCTCCAGCGAAAATTGCCAAGTCAGTGAGAACCGCGAAACCTGTTTTGCGGAAAATATATAACCCTGAGTTGCCCCTATTTCTGAATAATGGTTTACACAGCTGGCATAATAATAGCTATAGGCATAGCAGCCTAAAGCAGTGTAAACCGTGCCCTTTTTTCAAAAATTTGAGGGTCAGGCAAAACCTTCGGTTTTGCTACCCTCCTCGCTCCGCTCGGAGGGCACTGGAAAGTCTAAATAATATGCTGGCTTATTAGAAGCAACAAAAATGGAACAGAAATTCAGCCTAAAGGAAATTGAGGAAAGAACCCTTGAATTCTGGAGTGACAACAATATTTACAAAGAGGCTGTCCAGAAAAACCAGAAAGGCCCTCGTTTCAAGTTTATTGACGGCCCCCCATACACAACAGGCGCAATCCACCTTGGTACTGCATGGAACAAGGTAATGAAAGATGCAATTCTGAGGTACAAGCGCGCCCAGGGATATAATGTAAGGGACCAGCCCGGCTATGACATGCACGGCCTGCCGATTGAAGTAAAGGTTGAGGAAAACCTGAAACTGAGAAACAAGAGGGAAATTGAGGAGAAAATCGGCATTGACAGGTTCATTGAGCACTGCAGGGAGTTTGCAGTCTCAAATTTAGGGACAATGAGCAGGCAGTTCAGCCGCCTCGGTGTCTGGATGGACTGGGAAAATCCCTACATGACACTCACAGATTCATACATTGAAGGGGCATGGTGGGCGCTGAAAGAAGCCTATGACAAAGGCCTGCTTTATCTCGGCCCCGGCTCAGTGACATGGTGTGCGAGATGCGCAACAGCGCTTGCAAAGCACGAGCTTGAGTACCAAAATGTAAGGGAAAATTCAATTTTTGTAAAATTCCAGCTTGCTGAAAAACCAAATGAATTTCTCATTGTCTGGACAACAACTCCCTGGACGCTTCCTTCAAATGTTGCAGTTGCTGTCAATCCTGACTTTCAATATGCCAAACTGAAAGTAAATGATGAATTCTGGTATGTTGCAAAAGACATGGCGCCTGCACTCTGCGGGGTGTTTGAAAAGAAGCTTGAAATTGTTGAAACAATTTCAGGGGAAAAGCTTCACGGCACAAAGTATGTTCACCCATTTCTTGATGAGATTGCTGTCCAGAAAAAAATCTCCAAGGAAAAAAATGTCCATTCTGTTCTTGCAGTCGGGGATGATGTTTTCCCGAACTTTGTGACTCTTGAAGCAGGCTCAGGGCTTGTTCACACTGCGCCGGGGGCAGGGCCAGAGGATTTCATCGTTGGAAAGCATTTTTCTCTGCCTGCTGTCTGCCTGATTGATGAAACAGGAGCGTTTGCAAAAGAAGCCGGCGAATTTGCAGGATTGCACGCGAAAAAAGACGATGCCAAATTTACTGACTTCCTCAAAAAGAAGGGGCTCATTGTTTATGAAAGCCCAGTAGAGCACGAGTATGCACACTGCTGGCGCTGCAAAATGCCGGTTGTTTACAGGGTTACTGACCAGTGGTACCTGGCTGTTTCACAGCTGAAAAGCAGGATGATTTCCGAAAACAAGAAAGTAAAGTGG
>CAYNXO010000016.1:0-5501 GCA_964401205.1 Candidatus Undinarchaeota archaeon | reverse complement strand
TGCGGTTTCTAAATTAAGGCAAAAGATGATTGAAGAGAACAAAAAAGTCAGATGGACTCCTGACTGGGGAGGGGAAAAATGGTTCCACAGCTGGCTTGAAAACCTGCAGGACTGGTGCATCTCAAGGCAGAGATACTGGGGAATCCCGCTTCCAATCTGGCAGTGCCAGAAATGCTCTGAAATCAGGGTTATTGGAACACGCAGGGAATTAGGAGTTCCTGTCAAGGAACTGCACAGGCCATGGATTGACCAGGTTAAGTTAAAATGCGGCAAGTGCAAAGGCGAGATGAAGCGAACAACTGATGTCCTTGATGTCTGGCTTGATTCAGGGGCAGCGCCCTGGGCATCCCTTCCGTATCCTGAAGACGGCAAGGAAGTCCTTGAAAAGTGGTTCCCTGCTGATTTCATTATTGAAGGAAAAGACCAGATCAGGGGATGGTTCAACTCACTGATGTCTTTGAGCATTGTTTCCCATGGAATTTCCCCTTACAAGGCAGTCTTCATGCATGGCTTTGTCTCTGATGCAAATGGAATGAAAATGTCAAAGTCGCTTGGCAATGTTGTGAGCCCTGAAGAGGTTATTGAAAAGCACGGCAGCGAATCATTCAGGCTTTACTGCATGAAAGCAGACCCAGGGGAAGATTTGCGGTTTAACTGGAAGGATGTTGAGGAGTCTTACAGGGCTTTAAGCATTCTCTGGAACACAGCGGTTTTTGCAGGCTACACAGAGCTTTCAGGATTTAATCCTGAAACCTACAAGCTGGACAAAAAAAAGCTGAAGCCAGAGGACCGCTGGATTCTTTCAAAAGCAAACACGCTTAATGAAAAAATCACGCATGCTTTTGAAACTTACAGCATCCACGAAATTCCCGGATTGCTTTCAAACTTTATTGTTGAGGATGTTTCAAGATGGTACATTAAGTTGCTCAGGAACAGGACATGGGTTTCTGTCACAGGCGAAGACAAGCTAGTTGCATTCAAGGTTTTGCATGAGGTTCTCAAAAGATACCTCTGCCTCGCAGCTCCTGTAATTCCAATGCTCACTGAGGAGATTTACCAGAATCTTGTAAGGCCGCTTGACAAGAAAATGCCAAAGTCAGTCCACCTGCTCAGCTGGCCAAAGCCTGACACGGAATATATTGATGCAAAGCTTGAGGAAAATATGGCGATTGCAAGGAAAATTGTTGATACATCTCATTCAATCAGGGAGGAATCGAAGATAAAGCTTCGCTGGCCCCTGAAAAACTTGTCCGTAAGCGGCGAAAAAATCTCCACTGCTGTTAAAATGTTTGAAAATGTTATTCTTGAGCAGGCGAACGTAAAAACAATTAAAGTTGGTGATGCTCTCACGAGCATCTCTCGCTCCGCTCGAGATGGAAAAGGAGTTTCAAAGGATTTTGAATATGGAAAAGCAACACTTGACACTGAAATAACACAGGACATTCTTGAAGAAGCTCTTGCAAGGGAAGTTATGCGCTCCATTCAGTTATTAAGGAAAAAGAACAACTTTAAGGTTGATGAGAAATTTTCATTGACAATCTCAAGCACTGATGAATTTGCAGTTGAAGCACTTAACAAGTTCAGAAAAGAAATTTCCCGGAAAGTCGGGGCTTCAAAGCTCGGCATCACTGAATCAAAAGGAAACGGGAAATTTGCCGAGGAGCTTGAGTTTGAAGGGAAAAAGATACAAATAACATTTGATAGAACAAAAATATAAACCTGGGCCTGTAGCTTAGCCTGGTGGAGCGCCTGCCTTATATGGCTGCGTTTCATTTCCATGAACCGCTTATGAAAGCGGGAGGTCGCAAGTTCGAATCTTGCCAGGCCCATCTCATACTAGCTAAAATGGAACTCCCAAAAGAATACAATTGGAAAGATGCAGAAAAGAAATGGCAGGAATACTGGATTAAGAATAAAATCTTTGCATTTAATCCAACGTCAAAAGCCAAGACTTACTCCATAGACACTCCTCCGCCAACAGTTTCAGGAAAAATGCACCTTGGCCATGCTTTTTCATATTCGCATTTTGATTTCATTGCGAGATACAAGAGAATGGCTGGCTTTAATGTGTTTTTCCCCTGGGGCTTTGACGACAACGGGCTTGCAACTGAAATTTTTGTTGAGAGCAAGACAGGAAAATTTGCAGAAAAAATGCCAAGGTCTGATTTTGCAAAGCTTTGCCTTGAAAATACCACAGAGGCCGAGAAATCAATGCTTGAGAGCTGGCAGTCAATTGGGATGAGCTGCGACTGGGCTATTTTTTACAGGACTATTTCAAAGGAAGTGCAGAAAATTTCCCAGAAATCATTTCTTGATTTGTATAAGGAGAAAAGGGCATACAGGAAGGAGGACCCTGCAATCTGGTGCGTTAAGTGCAGGACTGCAATTGCGCAGGCAGAGTTGGAGGATACAGAAGCAGAAAATGCTTTTTATTATTTAATGTTTGAAGTCCCCTCAATTAAAAAAACAATTACAATTGCAACAACAAGGCCTGAATTTTTGCCGGCCTGCGTTGCTATCTTTGTCAATCCAAGGGACACCCGCTACAAAGAGTTTATTGGAAAAAAGGCAAAACTGCCATTGGTTGGCAGGGAAGTTCCGATAATCGCAAGCGATAACGCAAACCCTGAAAAAGGGACAGGCGCTGTTTATATCTGCACTTTTGGGGATTATGAGGATGTTACATGGGTTAAGTCAGAAAATTTGCCAACAATACAAATTTTAAATCCAGACGGCCGCTTTAATGAAAAAGCAGGAAAGTATTCTGGCCTGAAAATTAAAGAAGGCCGCGAAAAAATAATTGCTGATTTAAAATCCCTTGGTGCTTTAATCAAGGAAGAGAAAATTAAAAATATTGTAAATGTGCATGAGCGCTGCAGGACTCCGGCAGAATACATAATTGCAAAGCAGTGGTTCATAAAATACCTAGATTTGCGCGAAAAATTCCTTGAAGAAGGGAAAAAACTGCAGTGGCATCCGCCCCACATGTACCACAGGCTTGAGCACTGGATAAACGGCCTGAAATGGGACTGGTGCGTTTCAAGGCAGAGATATTTCGGAATACCAATTCCAGTCTGGTACTGCAAGAAATGCGGAACTGAAATTCTGGCAGATGAAAAAGACTTGCCTGTTGACCCTTTAAAAGACAAGCCAAAGAAAAAATGCTCTAACGAGCGTCTCTCGCTGCGCTCGAGATGCGTAAAGTGCAAAGGCACTGAGTTTGAGCCAGAGAAAGATGTCTTTGACACTTGGTTTACATCATCTTCAACTCCAATACTTTCAACCTCCCTTCTTGGCGGGAAATTTTCAGAGCAGTCAATTCCAATGGATTTGAGGCCGCAGGCGCATGACATAATTAATTTCTGGCTCTTCTACACTCTTGCAAAGACGCAAATGTTATACAGCAAATCCCCGTGGAAAAACGTTATGATTTCAGGGTACGCGCTTGACCCCAAAGGCGAAAAAATGTCAAAATCAAAGGGAAATATAGTTGAGCCGTCAGCAGTCCTTTCAAAATATCCTGCTGATGCACTGAGATTCTGGTCAGCAGGAAGCGTTCTTGGCGAGGATTTGCCTTATCAGGAAAAAGATTTGCACACAGGCCAGAAATTCATAACAAAAATCTGGAACAGCTCAAAGCTGATTCTTGCACAGATTTCAGGCTTTGATGGAAAAGAGGCGAAGAATTTAAGGCCAGTTGACTCCTGGATTTTGTCAAAATTAAACACCTTAATCAGGGATTCAACAGAAGCCTTTGGCAATTACAATTTCTCAAAAGTAAAGCGGGATGTAGAAAGCTTTTACTGGCATGAGTTGTGCGACAATTACCTTGAAATTGTGAAGGACAGGCTGTACAATCCGGATAAGTATGGGAAAGATGGAAAGATAGCAGCACAGTATGTCTTTTATCATGTTTTGCTTAATCTGATGAAATTAATCGCGCCGATTATGCCGCACATAGCAGAAGAAGTCTACCAAATGGCTTATGCAAAGCGTGAAAAGCACAAATCAATCCACATTTCAGAATGGCCTTCTGTACGAGAAGACTGGATTGACAAGGATGCAGAAGAAGCAGGCGAATTATTGAAGAAAATTGTTGCCGCAGTAAGGCAGTTCAAGCAGTCAAAGAGAATCTCGCTTGGAGCTGAGATTAAATTACTTTCAATTTACACTGAGGATGCAAAGACAGGAAAGCTGCTGAAAGAAATTGAAGCGGATTTGCAGGGAGTTTCAAGGGCGCAAAAATTAATATTTGAAAAGAGCGAAGGCGAATCATTAGAAATCAAGGACGCGCCAATAGAGGTTAAGGCGGTTCTCTAAACTTTTTAGAAAATGGAAAGATTCAATTTAAAATATCTTATTTCATTTTTTGTCGGGATTGGCTCAGCTGCACTGCCTTTGTACATACCGATTTATGCTGAAAAGCTCGGCGCAAACTTTAGCACAATAGGCGCTATTGTAGCGACTTATGCAATAACAAGCGGAATCTTTTTCTATTACTGCGGAAGATTTTCTGACGTAAAGGCAATAAGAAAGGTGCTCATAGTTGCAGGGCTTTTTTCGCTTTTCCTTGTTTGTGTGCTGCATTATTTTGCGCACAGCATTGCCAGCCTTTTCCTTGTCAGGGCTTTGTATGGAGTGGCAATGGGAATGTACACAGGCCCGATGATTGCTTACCTCTCAACATATGAGGACAATTTAAGAAAAAGCGTCAGCCATTTTCTCAGTTTCGGCGCGCTTGGCTGGGCAGCCGGATGCATTCTTGGAGGATACGCTGCAAATTTCCTTTCATTCGACATGATTTTTTTGCTTTCATCAATCCCGTTTCTGCTTGCTTTCATAGTAAGCCTGAAAATCGAGCCTGCAAAAATATCCACTGTTCATGTCCCTTTTCTCCCGTTTAATTTAATCAGGAGAAACCTGAAAGTTTACCTAGCTTTCCTTATCCGCAACATAACAGCGCAGGCAGTATGGGCGCTTTTTGTCATTTACATACTTAGCCTGAAAGGAACTCCTACATTAGTGGCTGCGATTTTCGGCATAAATCCCCTTGTTCAGTTTTTTGTGATGAATTATATTCCAAAAACAAGATACAGCAGCTCTGCTTTAGTGAAAATCGGCCTCGCAGTCTCAACATTTGCGTTTTTCACAATAGCCCTTGCACCAAACGTTTATTCTTTGCTGGTTAGCATGTGTTTCATAGGAGTTGCATGGAGTTTCCTTTCAATTGGCGTAAATCTTTATTTGCTTGAGCGAAACCCTGAAAAAGCAACTGTATCCGGCCTTGTGCAGTCAACCCTTAGCGTTGCAATGCTCGTAGGCCCGCTTATCGGCGGAGTTCTTTCTGACTTATACGGAATGCGTGAAATGATTCTGATAATGAGTTTTGTTTCGCTGTTTGCGCTCGTGGCTGAGTGTTTGGTAAAGAATAAATAAGCAGCCGTCTAGTAATTTTTAGATTTACAAATGCCCCTGTAGTCTAGCTCGGTCAAGGACTTCGC
>CAYNXO010000015.1:8005-12985 GCA_964401205.1 Candidatus Undinarchaeota archaeon | reverse complement strand
ATAATCCTCAATTATTACAATCAGCTCCTGCGCCCTTCCTACTGCAAGCACAGGGATTAAAACTTTTGATTTTGTCTTTATTGCTTCCTCAATTATCTCGTAAAGCCTGTTTTCGCAGTCGCTCCTTTTCGGCTGGAGATCATTTTTCCCGCCATAAGTTGATTCCATCAAAAGCGTTTCAAGCCTCATGAATTCGGTTTCAGCAGGATTGAAGAGCCTTGAGCCGTTTGCATTCAAATCTCCTGTAAAAATCAGGTTGTGAAGCCCCTCTCCTACATGGAGGTGAATCTGCGAGCTTCCAAGAATATGCCCTGCATTGTAAAGCGTCAGCCTTATGTCAGGGGTTATGTCAGTTACCTCTCCGTAATCAATTGAAATGCTGTGCTTTATTGCGTCCTCTATGTCTTTCTGCGAGTAGGGAATCTTTTTGTTTTCCCTCTGTGAAATTTCAATGAAATCCAGCTGCAGCAGGGTCATTAAATCCCTTGTTGCAGGGGTGCAGTATACAGGGCCCTTGTAGCCGTATTTATACAAGTAGGGTATAAGCCCGCTGTGGTCAAGATGCGCGTGCGAAACAATCACGGCATCAAGCTTGTTTATGTCAAACTCATTTACATTGAAATACGGATAGCTCTGTATGCTTTCAATAGCAACATTTATTCCGCAGTCAACCAATACCTGGCTCTCGTTTGTCTGCACTAGCAGTGCAGACCTTCCTACTTCCCTGAATCCGCCAAGCGCAGTAATCCTTACCCATTTCTCGCCGTTTTCCTCCTCAACAATTTTCTTTGGCGGGACTTTTTTGCCGAGAGTTTCAAGGAATTTCTTCCTTTCCTCTGCGTTTGTGTAAAGGACATTTCGCACTACCTTTGTTATGTTTGAAGGTATTGAAGGCGTTCTTTCAACATAAGGGCTCCATTTTATTATCCTCTTTAACTCGTGCAGTGTTTTTCCTGATTTTCCGATGACAAGCCCGGGCTTTTTTGCCTCAATTGTAACTTTGCTTACCTCTGGCATGAAAATAACATCTGTTATCTCAGCCTCTTTCGGGACAAGCTCATTTATCGCCTTCCTTGCCGTTTCAACATCCATCAGGATTTCAGGATGCGCCCTCAAGTCAATTCTTTTCTTGTATTTTGCAACAAGCTTCTTGATTATTTCAGAGTGGTCGGTGAAATACTCAGGAGTCTTTGTGTAAATTACAATTCTGGATCCCTCTAGCTGAGCCTTTGTTATATCAGCGCACTCAGGCAGTTCTGCCCTCAATTCTTCAAGAAATGTCTGTGCCATTTTATTCGTTAAATTGGTTCAGTTTTAAGTAATAAGTTTTAAGTTCTAAGTTTTCGACTTATAACTTAATTTATTTCACCAAAACATTCACAAACTCATTCGTTAACTAATTAAGCTTCAGTCTTTAAGCTGTCAATTATTTTCTTTATCTGCTCTTCGGTAAGCTTTTTGAAGCCTTTTTCAGTAATTGTTACAACGTCAATATTATTTCCAGTGCCAGCATCCCTTTCAAGCGCTGACTTTATTGCCTTTATCACAAGAGTTATGCCATCCTGCACTGACATGTTCTCCTTGTAGTTGTCCTCAAGAACTCCGTATGCCACAGGGCTTCCAGAGCCAGTTGAGCTTACCTTCTTCTCGCTTCCTCCGCCAACAGGATCAAGCTCAAAAATATGGCCTTCCTTGTCGTATCCACCCAATATTAACTGGGCAAGAAACGGATAGCTCCTTCGTGAATGCAATATGTTTGCGAGCAAAGTTGATGCTGATTTGACTGTCAGCGGCTTGCCCTCCATTTTTGCAAGCGCAAGCTGCGCTTTCATTATCCTCACAAGCGCCTGGTTGTCTCCAACAAGGCCTGCAGTTGTTATTGCAATCCTGTCCTCAATCTGGTATATCTTCTGGGCCCTTTTATCTGAAATGAGGTAACCCATTGTAGCCCTTGTGTCAGACGCCATTACAACTCCGTCCTTGCAGACAATGCCTACGGTAGTTGTCCCTTTCAGGTACTTATTCAATTGTTCTTCGCTAAAAACTTCCTCTTTTCCCATTTCAAGTCTCAATAGAATTTTAAGAAACGCTCATTCATAAATCACATTTTGCATATATAAAGGTATCGCAAACCGCTATATTAAAATAGTTTATTATTTTATATGCTATGAAAGCCGATGGCTATTACAAAAATCATCCTGCGCGAGATTTTAGACTCGCGCGGAAACCGGACAATAGAAGCTGAAATTCACTCACCAAAGTTCAGGGCAATAGCAGCAGCCCCTTCTGGCGCGAGTGTCGGGAAGTACGAGGCAAAATCATTTCCTGAAAAAGGAATTGGCGCAGCAATCAAAATTTTCAGCAATAAGCTAAAAAACAGGATTATCGGCAAAAAAGTTTCCTATGCAGAGATTGATTCAATAATAAAGAATTTTGACCCAAAGAGGGAGATTCTCGGCGGAAACCTGAGCACTGCTGTTTCTCTTGCTGTCGCAAAACTTGAGGCACTTGAAGCCGGCATTGAACTTTACGAGCTGTTCGGCAAAAAGCCGGTGCTTCCTTTTCCACTGGGCAACATAATCGGAGGAGGAGTCCATTCAGGAAAAGGCTCGCCTGAACTGCAGGAGTTTCTTATAATTCCAGTAGGCGCGAAAACATTCAGGGAGGCTGCTTTTGCAAATTCTGAGGTGCATAAGATAGTCGGCGCAAAAATTGACAAAAAATTCCCTAATTTCACAAGAGGGAGGAATGACGAGGGCGCGTGGGCTCCTCCATTGACAATTGAAGAGGCAATTGAAATCCTGAATGAATCAGTTGACAAAGCAGAATCGCAGTTCGGCTTCAAGATAAGGACAGGCGTTGACCTTGCAGCTTCTGAATTCTATGATTCAAGAAAAAAAACATATAATTACAAGAACTTCTCCCTTTCCCCTAAGGACCAGGTGAACTTTGTTATTGAGCTTTTTGACCGCTACAACTTCTTTTACGTGGAGGACCCGCTTGAAGAAGAGGATTTTTACGGCTTTGCAGATGTAAGGAAAGAAATCGGCAAAAAATGCCTTATCACAGGCGATGACTTGGTTGTTACAAATCCAGAGCGCCTTTCAATTGCGATAAAGCTTAACTCAATAAACGCTTTAATTGTAAAGCCAAACCAGATTGGCTCGCTTTCTGAGACAGAAAACGTTATAAACACTGCCAAACGCAATAAGATAATTCCCGTGGTTTCGCACCGTTCTGGCGAAACTACAGACACTTCAATTGCCCACATCGCTGTTGGGTTTAACTGCCCAATAATAAAAACCGGCACAGTAGGCGGGGAAAGGATTGCAAAGCTAAATGAGCTGATAAGGATTGAAGAGCGTTCAAAGGCAAAATTGGGCAAAATAATACTTTCATGAGCAAAACAGAAGAGAAGTCCTCTAGCGAGGACCTCTCGCTTCGTTCGAGAACAAAAGAAACAAAGGAAGCTGAATTAAAAGAGCTGAAAGAGCGCGCAGTTGAACTAGCGGCTCAGGCAGCCCAGCCCACTGAGGCGGCTGTAAAGGAATTCAAGGAAGAAGTTGAGAAAACAAGCAAGAAAAGGAAAAAGGCAAAGGAAACCGGAGACACGCTTGTTTCAGCAGACCAGTATCTTGCATCAGGCATACACATCGGAACGCAGCGCAAGATAAAGGACATGCGCAGGTTTATTTTTAAGGTAAGGTCAGACGGCCTTGCAATACTTGATGTTGCAACAATTGATAAAAGAGTCAGGGTGCTGGCAAAATTCCTTGCAAACTTTGCTCCTGAAAAAGTCCTTGTTGTTTCCGGAAAAAGCATCGGCAAGAAGGCAGTGCAGGAATTCTGCGAGATTACAGGATGTATTCCGATTATTACGCGCTTCATGCCAGGCTCCCTTACAAACCCCGCGATAGAAAACTATGTTGAGCCAGACCTTGTCTTTGTTGTTGACCCAAGCTCTGACAGGCAGGCAATCCAGGAAGCGCGGAAAATGAACGTTCCCATAGTTGCACTCTGCGATACAAACAACATGACGCAGAACATTGACTTCATAGCCCCCCTAAATAACAGGGGAAAAAAGTCAATTGCGCTTCTTTTCTGGATTCTTGCAAGGGAAATGCTGAAAATAAAAGGAAAAATCCAGGGCGACGATGAATTCCAGCATGCTGTTGAGGACTTTGAGGCGCCTGAGACAAAAGAGGAAAAAGCAGAGGCAGAAAAGTAATTTAAGCAGGTTCGGTTATTTTATAGTATATTATGCAATGCAAAGAGGATTGTTTAAACAGAATTGTTCGTGAAATTGGGTGCGATTCCAGGCACGCGAAGGCAATTTGTGTACACTGCCCTGACTGGAATAAGGACTTGGCTGAATTGAAAAAGACCAAGGAAGACATTACTCGTTATTCTTCTAAACTCGTAGCCTCTGATGTTGGATGGGAAAATATGTTAGTTGAGCAGTATCTCTTTTTTAAAATCAGGGATGGTGGCAGATCAAAAACCTGCCTCAAGCGGCTTTTTAACATATTCAACAACCAATTTCATAGGCAGCGCCTATTGCCTTACATTAGCAACTTGTCCGCATTATTAAAATTAATAACTCTGCCGCTTTCTGAAGTGGAAAAAATTTCTTTGAAGAGGGACATTGGCGAAAGAAAGGCAATGGCTGCTGAATTGCTGAAGAAAGCAGAACGAGAAAGATCCGAGATAATTAAAAAATTATTCGAAGGCATATAATGATCAGGCCACCAGCAGTAGCAGGGAGTTTTTACGCAGCAGAAGCATCGCAGCTTTCAAAACAGATAGATGGCTGCTTCAAAAGCAAATTTGGGCCAGGGATTATCAGCAAAAACATAAAAAAATCTGCCTTTGTACATGCCTGCGTTGTTCCGCATGCAGGATACATGTACAGCAGGCAGTTTGCAGCGCACTCTTACAGGCAGATTGCAGAATCAGGCAAGCCAGAAACTTTCATCATTA
>CAYNXO010000015.1:4670-7995 GCA_964401205.1 Candidatus Undinarchaeota archaeon | reverse complement strand
TATCGGCCCGAACCACACAGGCAATGGCGCGCCTATTTCAATCCAAGCCGAGGGGGAATGGGCAACGCCACTTGGCACTGTAAGGATAAATTCAGCCCTTTCAAGGGCAATTGTTTCAGCAGGAAACATAATAATGGCTGATGACACAGCGCATTTGTACGAGCATTCAATAGAAGTCCAGCTTCCTTTTCTGCAGTATATCTTTGGCTCAAAAAAAGGCGCGTTCAACTTTGTCCCGATTTGCATGATGGTGCAGGACCAGGCAAGCGCCGAGTCTGTCGGGAAAATAATTGCGGATATCGCAAAAAAAGAAAAATTAACAGAGAAAATAACTGTAATCGCAAGCTCTGACTTTTCCCATTATGAGATGGCAAAAACTGCAAACCAAAAGGACAAAAAGGCAATTGACGCGATTTTGGAACTCGATATTGGCAGGTTTTACGGATTAATTTCAAAAGAAAGCATTTCAATATGCGGCTTCGGCCCGATTGCAGCTGCAATGGCTTATTCAAGGGAAATTGGCTTAAAGAAGGGCGAACTTTTATCATACGGCGATTCAGGCGACATAACAGGGGATAAAACTGCTGTTGTCGGCTATGCAGGAATAGTGTTCAGGTAAAATGAGCATAGAAATTTTCACATTAGGCGGCTACGAAGAGGTTGGCAGGAACATGACTGCCGTAAAGGTAAACCACCAGGTTGTTATTCTGGATATTGGCTTTTCAATGGAAAAGGTTTACATGCTTGAAGACGCAAGTTCAATTTTCAGCGAAGCAGACCTTTTAAGCAATGAAATAATCCCTGATGACACCCCTCTTAATAATTTAAGGAACAATGTCTGTGCAGTTGTTGCCTCACACGGCCATCTTGACCACATAGGCGCAATTCCGATTCTTGCAAAGAAATACAATGCACCTGTTGTGGGAACTCCTTTTACTGCAGAACTGATTAATGAGGAGCTGAAAGAAAAGAAAGCAAAGGTGAAAAAAATAATCCAGCTGAGCGGCGGTGAAGTCCTTGAAATCGGCGACATTGCAATTGAGTTTGTTCACATAACACATTCAATCCCGCAGACAGTTTTCACTGCAATACACACAGATGAGGGAGTGATTTTTTACGGAAGCGATTTTAAGTTTGACAATTACCAGGCATTGAGCAGGAAGCCTGATTACAAGCGGATAAGGGAAATCGGGAATGAAGGCGTAAGATGCCTGATAACAGAATCTGTCCGCGCAGACGAATACAAGAAAACGCCGAGCGAGACTGTTGCAAGGGAATTGCTAAAAAACACCCTTACTGAAACCGAAAATGAGGGCCGCGGAATAGTAATAACCTCCTTTTCCTCACACATAGAAAGGCTTAATTCAATTCTTGAAGCTTCCAGGGAGTTAAACAGGGAAATAATTTTTGCAGGCCGCTCGCTTGCAAAATACGTGAATGTCGCTGAGAAAGTGGGGATTAAAAAATTCCCTGACATTGAAGTTGCCGGAAAGCCAAATTCAATGAAAAGGGTCTTTACCCAGGGAGCAAAAGACAAGGGCGATTATATTTTCGTTGTTACAGGCTCGCAGGGAGAGCCGACATCAGTCCTTTCAAGGATTGTAAACAACAAATTTGACTACAAGCTTGAAG
Organism: Candidatus Undinarchaeota archaeon; assembly: GCA_964401205.1. Taxonomy (GTDB): domain Archaea; phylum Undinarchaeota; class Undinarchaeia; order Undinarchaeales; family Naiadarchaeaceae; genus CAYNXO01. Next base: position 6,363 of record CAYNXO010000015.1, on the reverse strand, counting down.
CCGGCGATGAGGTAATTTTCTCCTGCAATACAATCCCAAACCCCGGGAACATTGAAAACCGCAGGCTTATTGAGGAAAAAATCCTTGGCCACGGCGCAAGAGTTTTCCAGGACGTTCATGTAAGCGGCCATGCAGCGCGCGAAGACCACAGGGATTTGCTGAATTTCCTCAAGCCAGACCATATTATTCCCTGCCACGGGCATATAAAGAAATTAGAGGCATATGCACGGCTCGCAGAGGACATCAACAAAGAATTGAAAGAAGAAAAATATGTTGTCGGCAAGACAGTCCATATTTCCAGAAACGGAGCCAGGATAAAAATCTGAGCTGCAGCTAAGCCAATTCTTCTTTTAAGCTATAATTCTGTGCAATTAACTCTTGCCTGATTAAAATCGCTGACTTGGCATATAGTTCTTTATTTTGTCCATTGATGGGTGGGGGACAGGCAATTTGCTTGCGGTTGAACTGTAATTTGTCCTTATCTTGTCGTAGAATCTTTCTTTTCCAACTGCCACCAACTGTTCGATGCGATTTATCTTTTCCTGGTCTTTCAGCACATATTTGTTCTCGTTGAAAATTCGCATAAGCCCATCGCTTATAAGCGCAAGCTGGTTGCTGTCCTTGAAAATGAGATCATTTCCACAATCCCTGAGAACATTTTCAGTCACCTCAACAATTATTTTGTGCGTGTCAAACTGCATCATATAGAGAGGATGAACCAAGTAAGTTGACTCATCCGAGAGCCTTACTGCCGTTATGTTCTTGCTTAAGAACAAAACCTCGTCACCCCTTTCCTTTACATACTCGCAATATGGTGCCTGTGTGTACCTTTCTACTGACCTTTCCCAAGTTTCCCTGGAAATACCTGCGGCCATATTTCACCTCCTTAAATGAATTTCTTATGATTTAGCCTGAATATAGCTAAATAACGTATTTTCGCATACTAATAAGGTAAATATAAAGCTATCGGATTGACATCTGCACAAAATAAATAAGCGTCTTAATCAACTACTTCTTTATGGACGAGAAAGAGCTTTCAGTTGTTCGTGCTTACTTAAACCTGAAGAAGGTTATAAGCTCTGGGACTTATGGCCCTAAAATAATAGGGGCCTTAGAGAAAATTTATAACGAGAATACCAAGAAAAAGATTGTTGAAGAGGCAAAGAAAAATTATCCAATAGAATTTGTTGATAATATTAAAATAATCTTTACAAAGGATTTATTAAAGAAAATTCTTTTGGAAGTTCGTCTCTCGGAAGAAGAAAATTTAGAGCGAGGATGCATTTTAGTTTCCTCAGTACAATATGCTGAAAATAAAGCTATTTTAAAATTTAGCAATTTTCTCAGTTTTAATGACTTAGTTAAGAGCTTAGGTCCTATCGAAAGAGACAAGTCTGGCATAAATTTTAGCAAAATTAAGAAATTTTTTCTAAACGAATCCAGTAGCGAAAAAATGTACTCCCCCTTGCATACGCATAAAGAGTCTTATGATACACCATCAATTAGTGATGGCATTGCCCATAAATTTGGTTTGCTTGAATTTATTGCACTCTCAATAAAAGGGGAGCTCGTAATCATTCCATACAGATATGATTTTACCTTCAATAAAAAAAATTGTTGCCCCCATTATCTTAAAATTATTCTTGAGCTTAATGGAAAAGAATTTAGTGACCGAATTTCAATCCCAATAAAA
>CAYNXO010000015.1:0-4660 GCA_964401205.1 Candidatus Undinarchaeota archaeon | reverse complement strand
CTTCATACACTCCTTATGTCAAGCACTTCAGAACTCATATTAAAGCACGCATTAGCCAATGCACTTTCCCATGAAAGAAAGGCAAGCGAAGGAGCTGTGCTTGGCAAAATTCTTGCAGAAAAGCCAGAGCTTAAGGAAGATATTGCCAATTTAAGGGATGATATTAAAAAAGCAGTTTCTGAAGTGAATGAACTGAAGCCATCTGTTCAGGAAAAAAGACTGAAAGAAATCTGGCCTGAATTTTTCACTGCACCGAAGAAAAAAGAGGAATCAAAGGAGCTTCCTGAGCTTCTGGGCGCTGTTGAGGGCAAAGTTGTCCTGAGGCTGCCGCCTGAGCCAAACGGCTACATGCACATAGGCCATGCGATTTCATTTTTCTTCAATTACTATTATGCTGAAAAATACAACGGAAAGCTGATTCTGCGCTTTGAAGACACGAACCCTGAGGCAGAAGAGCTGCAGTATTACAAGGCAATTAAAGAGGACATTGACTGGCTTGGAATAAAGTATGATGAAGTCAGGAACAACAGCGATGACATGCAGATTTTCTATGATTCTGCTGAAAAATTAATCAATAGCAGCGATGCCTATGTCTGCACCTGCGATGTTGAAGCAATGCGGAAAAATCGTTTTGAAAGCAGGGAATGCGAGCACAGGCAGTTTTCAAATGTAGAAAACCTGGCTTTGTGGAAGAAAATGCTCAAGGGATTCAAACCAGGCGAGGCTGCCCTCAGATTAAAAGGAGATTTAACTTCTAACAATACTGTAATGCGCGACCCGGCTTTGTTCAGGATTGTCACGGCCTCGCACCCCCTCCAGAAGAAAAAGTACAGAGTCTGGCCCCTTTATGATTTTGCCAACGCAATTGAAGACGCAATTTGCAATGTGACGCATGTCCTGCGCTCAGCAGAATTCATGCAGCGCGACGAGCTGCAGAATAAAATCAGGGAGCTTCTCGGGTACAAAAACCCCGTAATAATCTCATATTCAAGAATAAATTTTGCAGGCTCTCCGACCTCAAAAAGAAAAATACTTGAGCTGATGGACAAGAAAAAAGTCAGCGAATGGGACGATCCCCGGTTAGTTACAGTATGCGCGCTCCGCAAGCGCGGAATCCTTCCTGAAGCAATTTTCAACATGGCATTAAACGCCAGGATGACTCTTTCAAGCACAACGATTGACTGGGATATGCTGGCTGCTGAAAACCGCAGGCTTATTGACAGGAATGCAAAGCGGTATTTCTTTGTCCCTGAACCAGTGCACCTTATTGTAAAAAACGCACCTGAGGAAACAGCAGCCTTGAAATACCACCCCAGCATCCCTGAACTGGGCGAACGCACTATAAAAACAAACGGCGAATTTTTCATCCCCGGCGATGATGCGCAGAAAATAAGCAGCAAGGATGTTTTCAGGCTAAAAGACCTTTACACAGTGAAAGTTGACGCTGCTGACTCAAAAGTAATACATGCCAGCGCAGTTAAGCCAGAGGAAAAAGACAGCCTGCCTAAATTCCAGTGGGTTACCCAGATAAATATCCCTGCGGAAATTTTAATCCCAGGCGCTTTAATCGACAAGGACGAGAATCCCCTGCCGAATTCCCTGCAGGTTGTGAAAGGGCTTTGCGAAGAGGAATGCAAAAATATAAAGAAAGGGGAAGTTGCGCAGTTTGAGCGCTTTGGCTTTGTAAAAATTACAGAGGCCTCTGCAAAGCAGGTTAAGGGAATTTTAATTCATAAATGAAAAGCATATTCAGTTCCTTGGGGAGAAGTTCAGCTAAAAACAAGAATGAATGCCCTGAATGCGGAGCAGAGATTGGAAAAAATTCAAAAATCTGCCCTGAATGCGGCCACAACTTTCTTTTGCCAGAGGAAAAAAAGCCGCAGATTTTCCGCATATCTTACAGCCAGGAAACCTGCTGCACGATTTTTCTTGTAATTTTAATAATTGTCGCGCTCGCATTTTTTGCATTTCCTTTTTTGAAAACAATCGTTCTTATTATAGGGGCAGCAGTCCTGATTTTCCTGCTTGTAATTTTCTTTTATTTTGCGAGAATTTTTTATAGAATAAGAAGCATGTTCGGGTTTTAAGCCGGAATTTTTTAGTACCCACTTGACATTCGCCATGTATTAAAATTCCTCAGCCTGCAGTCTTTCTTGAAATCCTTCCATTGTTTCGCAATCCCTTCTTTCAATACAAGCTTCGCGTATCTGCTATTTTCGTTTTTTTCAAAGAGCAGGTCAAAAACTGATCTTAACTCTTCACTCAAGTCATAAATAGGAACAGACACATTCTTTTTTTTCCCAATAATTTTCAAGTAAGGGAAAGCGCGGCCAGCCACACTCAAAAGCCTTTCATATTTTATGGCGTTATAGGTTACTTTAGCAGTGATGCCAATTTTTTCAGCAAGCTCACTAGTAATCTGAGGCCCGTCCCTCCACAAAAAATAAAGTATTTTGAAATAAACCTGCGCATTCAAAACTTTTTTCCTAATAACAAAATCATAATATTCAAGAAAAATTCTGGCGCAGAATTTCAGCTTCCAGATGTCATTATCTTGCAATGATATTAAAGAAGTGCCCCTTTCCATTCCTAAGGCCATATGTAAATATGCTATCCCAAGATTGCTTGCATGTTGCCACGCAAAAGTCTTCGGGTCGCTTCTCACTGCCTTTATTAATGCACCGAGGTAGCTGGGGGTCAGCGAGGCCGCAGCACAAGTCAGAGCTGAACTCTCGTACCTTGCTTTTATCATTTCAGCAGCAGTAACTGCCCACGGCGTTTCTTTCAAATATTTTTCCGCGTTTGCAACAACTGTTTCTCTCCGTGAGAGTCTTATTGCCATGCACTGAAAGTGTTTTTGCGAATTATTAAATGTTTCCTAAAAACCTTTAAATACCTCTCCATTCTCTATTAAAGAACTTGCTTCTTGCAAGTAATGACTGATCTCTTAACAGAGAGGTGATAGAACTATGGCAAAATTTGAAGTTCCCAAGGAACTGGTTGACAAAGCTTATCAGGCTTTTAGCGCAGCTAGGGATTCTGGAAAAATAAGAAAAGGCACTAATGAAACAACAAAAGCAGTTGAGCGCAAGCAGGCACTTTTAGTTGCCATTGCAGGCGATGTCCAGCCGCAGGAAGTTATCCTTCACATCCCAGTACTGTGCGATGAAAAGGACATTCCGTATGTTTTTGTGCCGCACAAGGACGAGCTGGGAAAGGCAGTTGGATTGACTGTGCCGACAGCAAGCGCTGCAATAGTTGAAGCCGGAAACGCAAAGTCAATAATTGCTGACCTTGCAGCAAAGCTCAAAGATTTGAAAGCAGGCAAAAAGCCCGCAGCAGCACCAGCAGCAGAAACAAAGAAAGAAACAAAGCCAGAAACCCCGAAAGCAGCAGCTGAAAAGAAACCTGAAGCAAAACCAGCGCCTAAAAAGGAACACAAGAAAGAAGAGAAGAAATAAATCACTAGCTAGCAGCTAGCCGCTGGCCGCTTGCCGTTTTTAAGACGGACTGCAAGCTGCGAGCCGCAAGCGGCAAGCTGAACCAATTTAACAGATATGGCTGAAAAATCAGGAGAAGGGGCAACGCCAGCACGCGTAGTTGAAATAATCCGCAGGACAGGCGCGACTGGAGAAATTACGCAGGTAAGATGCGAACTTTTGGATGGCAGGGACAAGGGAAGGGTAATGCGCAGAAACGTAAAAGGTCCTGTAAAAATCGGCGACATATTAATGCTCAGGCAGACATTCATAGAGGCTTCTGAGATAAGGCAGGTTTAGGAGGTGAAATAAATTAAGTTATAAGTTGTAAGTGGTAAGTTATAAGTTAAAAACTTAGAACATAAAACTTATTACTTAAAACTGAACCAATTTCAAAGATGGTCAGATGTTCTTTTTGCGGATGTGAAATTGAGCGCGGAACAGGGAAAATAATAGTCCAGAAAGACGGCACTATTTTGCATTTCTGCACAATGCGCTGCGAAAAGAACATGCTCAAGCTGAAAAGAAATCCGCTTAAAGTTGCCTGGACAATGCGATTCAGACAGTTCAGGGGAAAGGCAAAAGGCGCTGAGGCAATGGTGCTTGAGGAGGAATCAAAGAAGGCAAAGGACGCAAAAACTCCAAAATTCGTTGACCAGGGAAAAACAGAAGCGCCAAAGAAAGAAGCCAAGAAATAGACGATGATTGAAAAAACATTTTTCATGATAAAGCCCGATGCAGTCGGGAAAAACCTTATAGGCGCTATTTTGCAGAGAATTGAAAATGCCGGGCTTAAAATAATTGCAGGAAAACTCATTTTGATGCAGAAAATCCAGGCAGAAAAGCTTTATGCAGAGCACAAGGCAAAGGAATTTTACCAGGGGCTTGTTGATTTTGCATTGAGCGGGCCTGCTTTTGTGGCTGTAATTGAAGGCGAAAACGCTGTTGCGAAAGTCCGCGAAGTAAACGGCGCAACAAACCCGAAAAAAGCAGTGCCTGGCACAATAAGATATGATTTTGCGCTTGGCTCAGAGCTTCCTGCAAATGCAGTTCATGGCTCAGATTCTGCAAAAAGCGCTGAAAGGGAAATACTGATATTTTTTAAGGAAAGTGAAATTTTAACTGTGAAATAAATTAAGCTGGACGCTAGAAGTTAGACGCTTGACGCGTCAAGCATCCGG
>CAYNXO010000014.1:0-13209 GCA_964401205.1 Candidatus Undinarchaeota archaeon | reverse complement strand
CTGACCTTCAGGGCGGGGTGGAAAGGGTGTGTTTGATTTTTTGCTTTTTCCCAAGCGAAAAGGAAATGCAACGCAACGGCATCACCACAATCTATATAAAGAAGTTTTTTGTAATCCACTAAATAACCAAATGAAAAAAACTGACGCTAAAAAAATCAGGAAATTAAAAACAGACATCCCTGGCTTTGACGAACTTTTCACAGAGGGTATTCCAGAAGGAAGCTCTGTTCTTGTTGAAGGCAGCCCAGGAACTGGAAAAACAATCATGTGCCTTCATATGACGAATAATTTCTGCAAGCAGGGGAAAAAAGTTTTGTACATGAGCTTTGAAGAGCCTGCTGCAAGGCTGATTGAACACATGATGAATTTTAACTGGGACCCTATTCCATACATTGACAAGAAACAGCTTGTCATAAAAAGGTTTGACGCGCTTGACATTTCAAGAAGTGTGGAAGCTTTGCTGAGTGCTGCAAAGAAGGAGCTGCTGATTGAAGTTCAGCCAATGCTTTTCCCAAAGGATTTTGCGCCTGACATTGTTTTAATTGACTCCCTTACATCAATTGCTTCTGCATTCTCAGGAGAGGAAAGCAGATTCAGAATTTATATGGAGCAATTGTTCAGGTACCTTGAGTCATCAAACATTACATCTTTCCTTATCAGAGAAACTGCAACTCCAACACACATTGCAAGAGTCTGGGCAGAGGCAGGAGAGGCTGTAAGCTTCCTTGCAGACGGGATTATCTGCATATACAATGTTTTCTCCTCCAAGGACAGTACAAGATTCCCTGCAATTGAAGTGCTAAAAATGAGAGGCGAGCACATACACAAGAAGATTGTTGAAATGGAAATCAGGTCAAAGAAAGGGCTGATTGTTTACCCGAACAGAGTGCTGAAACCGCCGTACGAGCTTACTTAAAACAGCCTTTTTGCCATTTAGCAAGTCGCATCTATTTTAGGGGGCAAAAACCCTGGGGAAAGGCATCTCGTGTGATTAAAGTGCGGCAAACTCGGTGATGAGTCTTCAAACAACTTTTATAAAACTTATAAAAACAGCGGAGGCAGTATTATCACCAGAATTGCAACAACGATGACTATAAGCAGGCCTTTCAGCGCTTCTGCACGATTCATTGCAAATGCCATTAATGTTCCGCCCAGTAAGCCGCCGAGATGCGCGCTCTGCGCAACATTTCCAAACTTTGACAAATCACCGCTCATAAAAACAGGAACTACAAAAATTGCATAAAGAACTGTTGCGAGAGCAACAGGCATCGGAATCAGGAAAGGCATTGGAGAAATCTGAAAAGGCCTTACAAGGGTAAGATAAGCCATTAATCCAAAAATTGCACCGCTTGCGCCGACAACCATGCTTGAGGGAGATGAACTGATGATAAATGCGGCGCCTGCAAGGATTCCTGAAACAAGATAAACAATCAAGGTCGGCGCAGCGCCGAAGTCCTTTTCCATGTTATAGCCGAAAAACATAAGCCCGAATGTGTTCAGGGCTATGTGCGCTAAATTTGCATGCACGAACATGTAGGTTATCAAAGTGAAGCCCATTCCTGCTGCGATTTTGTCAAAAGAAAGCGCATATTTCGGGATTAATGAAGGGTTAAAAACCGCTATGTAGGCAAAAACAATTACATTGAATAAGGCAATCCAGGCAATTATCCCGCGCTGCTTGATTGCCATTATCATTGTAAGAAACAGGTATGCAACCCCCAGGAATGTCAGGAGTAGTATCAGCAGCCCGATAGTTTCAAACGAAGCCATTTTATAGTTTAATAACTTTAGGCGAATTATAAATGTTGTGGGAGAGACAAATTAACGCAACTCAAAACCCAGAACTCAATACTCAATACCGCTACACAGCTAAATTAAGCGGTAATGGGTTTTGAGTAATGAGTTATGAGTAATCAATTTAAAAGATTATGAAAGTTGCTATTATAGGTGATATGCACCTTGGTGCATTTCCGGCAGATGAAAGAAGGGATGATTCTTTTGAGCAGGGAGCTGAGGCAATTGAAGCTGCGATTTCAAGAAATGCTGACATTATTCTGGTTACTGGCGACATTTTTGACATGAGAATCCCTACGCAGGATGTGCTTGCAAAGGCAATGGGGATTTTCAGGAAAGCTGCTGAGGCAAAAGCAGGCGGGGCAAAAATAGTTTCGCTGAAAGGAAAAGATGAAAGTGAAATCTCAAAAACAGCGCTGAACGGGATTCCAGTGATAGCAATACACGGAAACCATGACAGGAGGGGAAAAGGGCTTACAAACCCGGTTGAGCTTCTTGAAAAAGCAGGGCTTTTGATTCATCTGAATGTTGCAACAGCTGTTTTTTCAGTTGGCAGTGAAAAGTTGGCAATTCATGGAATGAGCTACATTCCTGAGAAATATTCAAGGGAAGTTCTTGAAAAATTCAACCCGACTCCTTTAAAGGACATGCGGAATATTTTTGTTTTTCACCAGTCAATCGGGCAGTATGTCTATACAGAAGAGGAAATCCCGGCTTTAATGCTTGAGGATTTGCCGAGGAATTTTGATTTGGTTGTTGACGGGCATATACACTGGGCAGACATTTACGAGGAAAAAGGGCTGAAATTTCTGCTGGCAGGCGCGACAATAGCAACACAGGCTAAAAAAATTGAGGCAGAACGGCCAAAAGCAATCCATATTTTTGAAAACGGAAAATTGGAGAAAATTGAGCTGAAAAGCCAGAGAAAAATTTTCTATGAAACCCTGAATGTTGAAAAAATTGAGCCGGATTTGCTCAGGAAAAAAATAATTGAAAAAATAGATGGCTTTGAAATAAAAAAAGCGGGAAAGAAGCCGCTTGTAAGGCTTGTCCTTAAGGGAACTCTGAAGCATGGATTTGAAACTGCGGACTTGAATCTGCACAAGATTGAGGAGGAATACAGAAATAAATTCATACTTCACATTGGCAGGGAAAAACTTTTGTCAAAAGATAAGCTAGGGGCAAAAACAGATCTTGAAAGGCTTTTGGCATCGCAGGTTTCTGTTGAAGAAAGGGGATTGCAGATACTGCAGGAGAATCTGAAGGGAAGCAGCTTCAGCGATTTCAGCAGGGCTGAGGAGCTTCTGAATATTCTGACAGAAGAAAGCCCTGATGCTGCTTACAAATTCCTAAAAGAAAATTTCAAAGAGGTGAAATAAATTAAGGCCACCCAAAACCCATAACCCAATACCGCTACGCAGCTAAAAATAAGCGGTAATGAGTTTTGAGTTATGAGTAATTATTTACACAAAACCGCTAATAATCAACTTAAGGCAATTATTCGTCGACTATGATAACAAAATTAAGGCTGAAAAACTGGCGCTCGCACCATGAAAGCGAATTCAAGTTTGCAAAAGGAGTTAATGCACTGCTTGGAATAATGGGCTCTGGAAAGAGCTCTGTAATGGACGCGCTCTGCTATGCGCTTTTTGGGACTTTCCCGAACCTGCAGCAGCGCAAATTAAAGCTCAATGATTTGATAAAAAACAAGCCAAACCAGTCAAGGGATGCTTTTACAGAAGTTGAGTTTCTCAATGACGGCAATGTTTACACTGTTTACAGGGAAATTGCGTTTGACAAGGGAACTGTTGATGCTGAGCTGAGGAAAAATGGCGAGCTTGTTGAATCAGGAAACTCAGAGGCAGTTTCAGAGCAGGTTGAGAAGCTTTTGCACATTGACTACGATATTTTCTCAAAAGCAGTTTATGCAGAGCAGAACCAGCTGGACTATTTCCTTGAGCTTGGAAAGGGCCAGAGAATGGCACAGATAGACGCACTGCTGAAACTGGAGCGCTTTGAAGATGCAAGAAAGACAATCACGACTTTGATAAACAAGGTTGAATTTGAGCGCTCTGGAAAAGAGGATGCTGCAAAAACACTTTTCACAAAAACAGATGAAGCCAGTCTGGAAAAAATTGAAAAAGAGCTTTTGGAAATTGATTCAAAAATTTCAGGGCTGAAAAAAGAGCTTCCAAAAGCTGAAAAGCAAAAAGAAATTTCAAAAAAGCGGCTTGATGGGGCAAAAGAAGCAGGAAAAGCTTCTGCTGAAATTGAAAAAATAGAGTCAGAGCGCCGCGGTTTTGCTTCTGCATTAGAAGTGCTTGATGCAGAGCTGGAATCCTTTTCAAAGGTGGGGATAAAAAGTGCGGATTTGAGGGAAGAAAAAGAAAAACTTGGCGAATTAACAGAGAAATTCGGAACAGCAAAAGAAATTTCTTCAAAAATAAGGGAGCTGAAAAACTCAGAGCTTGAAGTTGAGAAAAAAATTGAGCGCAATGAAACAAGAAAGGACTACACAGGCAAGGCATTGAAGGATTTTGAGGATTCTGAGAGCTGCCCGCTCTGCAATGCAAAACTTACAGAAAGCCACAAGAAAAAGCTGAAAAACGAGCAGGAAAACCTTCTTGAATCGCTTGATTCTGAAAAAATCACGCTGGGAAAAGAGCTTGCTGAAACCAAGAAATCAATTTCAGGGCTTGAGGATGCGCTTGAAAGCATTTCCGGGCTTGAATCAAGGCTTAAGGAAGAAGAACAGCAGGCAAATCTTGTGCAGAAGCTTGAAAAGGAAAAGGAAAGCAGGAAAAAAGGGCTTGTTTCAAAGAAAAAAGAAATTGAGGAAAAGCTGGCAACTCTTGATAAGAGGCACAAAGAGCTGAAGGAAAAGGAAACTGCTGAATTTGACATTGAAAAGCTTGAAAAAGAATACGAAAGCTCAATTTTGAACGAGGAAAAAATCAAAGGGGAAGCAAGAAGCTGTGAAATTCTTGCAAAAGAGAAAAAAGAGAGGCAGGAAGTCCTGTTTAATAAGAAAGAATCCTTTGAAACTGCAATAAAAGAGATTGAGTGGCTCTCAAATGCAAAACGCTCGCTGGAGATTTTCTCATCAGCGCTTGTAAAAACCCAGGAAGAGCTGAGGGCAGAGTTTGTCAAGATAGTTAATGAGGTAATAGCGGAAATCTGGCCGACTTTGTATCCTTACGGGGATTTGACTGCATTAAAGCTGGATATTGAAAACAGGGATTATGTCCTGAAAGCAAGGACAACAAATGAATGGGTTAATGTTGAGGGAGTTACAAGCGGAGGGGAAAGAAGCCTTGCCGCGCTTGCGTTAAGAATTGCATTTTCGCTTGCGCTTGCAGGAAATCTTGGAATGCTGGTTCTTGATGAGCCGACTCACAACCTTGATGTGAATGCAATAGACGAGCTTGCAATTACGCTGCGCGAAAGACTGCCGAACTTAATTGAGCAGATATTTCTTATCACACATGAAGAAAGATTAGAAAGTGCGGTTTCGGGATATTTGTACAGGCTTGAAAGGAACAAGGAGCTTGATGAGCCGACAAAGGTTATTATGATTGCGAGCCCGGAGTTTTAAAGAATTTTTATAAAATTTTATTTTTCCCCCTTTTTCCACCAAGCCAAAGAAGTATTAGCAGTGCAAAAGGAATAGCAAGCCAGGGAAAATTTTGCTTAACCTTCTGCATTGGCATTGCTGCAGGCGGTGTTTCTTTGGCAGGCAAAGGAGTTTCTTCATTAATTTCCGGCTGTGGCGAAATTTGCTGTGCTCCTGCCTTTGCACTATGCAACTTTGCAAGCTCAAGCTTTATTGTACTGCCTGAAACCAGAATAACAAATATTTTCAAATCATTTACAGAATCCTTATTAACATCAAAATAAATAGGTTGCCCAAGCGGCGCGCTAACAAGAATTTTTTTTGAATTTTGAGAAATTTCAAACGTAACCAAAGAGCCAATTATTTCTTTTGCAATTAAATTATAAGATTCGTTCTTGCTGAAAATTATTTTTACACCGCAGTACTGCTCAATTGAAAAGTTTCCCGCAGTCTGGTTTTCTGCAAGAATGTTTTCTGTACAAGCGTCGCCTGCGCCTCCTGAGCTTTCTGAGCCAACAAGAACGTCTTTAGTAAAATTCCCAAGAGGTGCAAAAACGCTGAACGAAGTTATATTTGCCCATACAAAATTTTCTGTTGTGTTTACGCCAGTCAGCGAAAGTGGGACCCAAGCTGTTCCATTATACCTATGTAACATTAATGTCCCTTCATCAATTCTGCTAAGATCAGACTGGTTGTAGCTGACATTTATGTATAACCAGCTCGTTGTTGACGTATTTGTTGCGCTAAAATATTTGCCAATGCCATTTGAGTCAGTTGGCGATGTTGTTGCATTTATTGTAAAGTCCTTTCCTTTGAAAGAAATGTTTGCAGTGGATAACATTAAATTAGTGACTATATTGTTCACAGAAGTTACGGATGAATTGAAATCGCAGAGAAGGTTATTATTTAAAGTATTATTTGTTAAAGTATTTGAAGATGAACTATATGAAACATCAATTCCATATGAATTGTTATAAGCTGTATTGCCAGTTACGGTGTTAGAAGACGCTGAATACAAATAAATTCCATATGAATTGTTATAAGCTGTATTATTGGCTACAGTATTGCCGGCAGACTGGATATAAATTCCATAAGAATTATTATATACTGTATTATTAGTTAAAATGCTTGGGCCAGACCATATTGTAATCCCGCGAGTATTGTTGTAAAAAGTGTTATTTGATAGGTTATTATTCGCACTGCTAATCCATATAAAAACGCCATAATAATTGTTGTAAACAGTATTATTTGCTAGAATGTTATTGCTTGAGCTATACATAAGCTGAATGGCGTATTCGGCAGTGCTAGCGTTTCTGAGAGTGTTATTAACTATGGTATTCTGAAGGGAGTATTGTAAGTCAATGCCTTTTTCGCTATCGCTGAATGTTGAATTATAAATGCCTGAATCATTTGTCCGCCAAAGAAGTATTCCAAAGCCGTTGTTATGCAGCCCAAGATTGTTAAAAGTAACATTGCGGCAGCTTACGCAAACAAAAAGGCTTGCATTTGTGCTGTTGTCATATATTGTATTGTTTTGCTGGCTGAGATAGTAGATTGGTCCGCCATCAGCAGTATTTGTAGTGTCAATTGAATAACTACTGAGGTTTGAATTAGCATAACTCAGAAGCTGAAAATTATATCCGTTCCCAGTCAGTGTATTATTGGCCATAATGACATTGGCTGAAGATTGCAGAACAATCCCGTACTCGCTATTATTATAAACAGTATTATTGGTTAAGGTAGTATTTTGTGTAGGATATAGATAAATTCCGTCCCGATTATTATGAATACTGTTGTTAGTTAGAGTAGCATTACCGTCTGTAATATAAATGCCCTTACTTGTGCTATTGTAAAAAATATTAGCAGTTATTGTGGTGTTGATAGCATTGCTCAACCTAATCCCGTTTGTGTTGTTGTAGACTGTGTTATTAATTAATGTATTATTAGTTGGTTTATCTCCTGCATCTGTGCTTTTAAATAGCCCAATTCCATAATCAACGTTATAAATAGTATTGTTTATTACAGTATTTCTATTAGATCTCCCATATAAATCAATTCCATAATGCGTGCCATTAAAAATAGTGTTATTGGCAAATAAGTTATCTGAGGCATTCCATAAGAAAACACCCCAACTGTAACTTGGAGTTATGTTATAGAGGATATTATTGGCTATAGTACAATTGTTGCTTTCACGTAAATAAATTACTACATTGCCATTAGAAACAGTATTGTTTCGTATAGTTACGTTATTTGAAGTGTGGATCCAAATATCATATTTGTCTGTACCGGATTGATACAGCATTTCGGTAAAATTGTTGTTTTCTATAGTAACATTAGTTGATCCCGCTTCTACTATCATCCCAATGTCGCTATTTTGCCGAATTGTGTTGTTGCGCACAATGCAATTTGGCGACGCATAGAGAATTATGCCACGATATGTTTTTTCTATTGTGTTGTTTTCTATTAAGCAGTCTCCATCTACATCAACATGGATGCCCTCTATCCAGCTCCCTGTTGCATAACCCAGGAAACTAAAGTAGCTGTTTGACAGCTGTAAATATGTAGGATACTGGCCTGCAAATAGTGTTGTGTTGTTTAATGTGCCCACAAGCGAGCCCCACAAAGAGGTTATATTTGAAGAATTATCAATTATTATTCTCCCGCCTGCTATGAACCACAGGTGATTGGTGTCATTTGATGCGAACATCACCTTTGTCCTGTTAAAGGTTAAATTGCCATAATTTGTTATGTTGCCGTAAGCAGTTAGTGTTGCGTTGTTTTCAGTCAGTTCGCTGCTTGAATTTATATTCAAAAGAAAGAAATCTGCTGAATTGCCAAGCTGGGATGTGCGCGTGTCAGAGTTCCAGGAAAATACACTGGCGTTGCCTATTTCAGTTGCAATTGTGGAGAAGTCATTTGATGCGCCAGTAACATTTATTATTTTGCCGGAGAGCACGGCAGTTGCAAATACGGGGTGTGGCAAAACAAGCACAAAGACACATAACAAAATCGCAAAGAGCCGGTACTTCATAACATTTGCTTATAATAATCCCGCATTTATAAACTATGGGGAATTTATTTAAACACAGCCGCATATTTTTTTTCAATGGCAATTAATGAATTCCTGCATCAGTATTTCATCACTCCCGCGCTTCAAAATGATGCCAGCTACAATATTGTAAATACGCCGGTTTATGGAATTATTTTTGCAGCCGCGGTTTTTTTAGTTTATAAAATCCTGAAAAAGCTTGAAATTCCGATTAACCGGAATTTTTTCATTGCAGCACTGCCATATGTGCTGTTCGGCGGGCTTTTGCGCGCGCTCAGGGACGCAGGAGTTTTAAAAAGCTTTTTTTTCATAGCGCCTTTGCAGTATCTTATTGTTTTTGCAGTTGCATTTTCAGCGCTCCTGATTGCATTTTACATTGAAAAAACTGCAAAAATCCCATACTGGAAAAGTATGTCAGCTTCTGGTTTTGCAATACTGGCGGTCTGCACGCTGTTTTACAGAGTTGTAATGCCTTTTGCGCTTTTGCAGATTTTGGGATTAACAGCTGTGTTCATTGCTGCAATTTATGCGCTTTCAAGGTTCAAGCCGGATGTTTTCACAGCTGTAAACCAGTGGGTTATGGCATCTGCAATGTTTGACGCGTGCTCAACTTTCATTGCAGTAACGTTCTACGGCTACGGGGAAAAACATGTCCTGCCGAATTTCTTTTTCGGACTGGCAGGAGGGGCATGGGTAATGCTGCCTTTGAAGTTTTTTGTTGTTCTTTTTGCGCTCTATGTAATTGACAAATACGAAAAAGACGAGTTTTTCAGGAATTTCATAAAGTTTGCAATAATTACAGTGACTCTCGGGCCTGGTGTTAGGAATACCTTAAGGCTGGCAATGGGAGTTTAAATAGGAATATCTTTTTAAACTACGTATCCCTAATATTTGTCAAGTAAAATGAGTCCCAAAAAGCTCTGTTCACGGAAAGTGTTATCTGTTTCAACTAGACTATTGATTCTCTTATTTTTCCTGTTCGCTGCCTTGGCAATAACTGCAATTGCCGCAACTTTTCAGGACACAACAAGCGCGAATTTTAATGCAGGAATTTATAACAATACTTCTTACAATACAACCGGCGGATTTGTAAGCTTGAATGTTTCAACAAACCTTGGCGTTGAAAACAAAAGCGGAAATTATACAAGCCGGGTTTTCAATGCAGGCTCTCCTGCAACTTGGGATAATATGTCCTGGGTTGAAGGCACGACCTATGGCGAAAGTCTTCCTGATGGCGGAGCAACAGCAAACACAACAGAGCCAGGCCCCGGAGGCGCGAACATGACTGGCAATAATCTGCTTTTGCACTTGAATGAAATTTCCGGGAGAATAGCAGCAGATTCTTCAGGCGCAGGAAATCATGGCCTTGCTTCAAAAACTTTCACAAGCACTGCTGGAAAACTTGCGCAGGCATTTTCATTTAACGGCTCAAATGACACCATCTTTGTTAATAATTCAGCTTCCTTAAACCTTTCAACTGAATTTACAATTGAGCTTTGGGTGAATGCAAATGAGGCAAACAAAGGCTCGCAGACACTTGTTTCTAAATGGGAGCCTGGTTCGGGTAATTTCACACACAATATAAGCACAGCTTCCACTTTGCCAAGCTGGCAGGAAATGAATATCAGTCAATTAAACAGTGCATTTACTGCTGTCTATGGAATGGCATTTGACGGCAGGTATATCTACTTTGCCAGGTCTGGGTCTAAATACGTACTGCGCTATGACACTACAAGCAACTTCACACACAATGTGAGCACTGCTTCAACGCTTCCGAGCTGGCAGGTAATTGATCTGTCTCAATTAAACGCTGCTTATTCCGCTTATAACAGTGCAGTCTTTGACGGCAAGTATGTTTATTTTGTTCCTCCCTATGATGCTACAACAGGGACAAATGTAATCCGTTATGACACAACAGGGAATTTCACCCATAATGTGACTGACACGGCAACTGGACATCCGAGCTGGCAGGTAATGAATGTCGAAACCTTAAACAGCAATTACAACGGGTTTTGGGGATCAGTCTTTGACGGCAGATACATTTATCTTGTTCCAAATAACTATAATTTTGGGACATATAGAGGAACTATACTCCGCTATGACACTACAAGCAACTTTACTCACAATGTGAGCACTGCTTCAACGCTTCCGAGCTGGCAGGTAATGGATGCCGCAATCTTAAACAGCAATTACAAGGGATTTAATGGTGGCGTATTTGATGGGAAGTATGTGTATTTCTTCCCATGGTATAACGGTAATGAATATCATGGGAATATTTTGCGCCATGACACTACAAGCAACTTCACACACAATGTGAGCACTGCTTCAACGCTTCCGAGCTGGCAGGTAATGGATATGGATAACTTATACAGTCAGCCCGGGGGAGCTGCAGGCGGCACATTTGACGGAAGATACGTATATGTTTGCCCCTATCAACAAGCTGGGAATATTTTGCGCTATGATACTACAAGCAACTTTACTCACAATGTGAGCACTGCTTCAACGCTTCCGAGCTGGCAGGTAATGACTACCACTTACGGACCATATACTGCAGGTGCAACATTTGATGGCCGGTATATTTATGCCAGCAACTATGCAGTTACTGGAATCGCAATCCGCTATGACACTATAAGCAACTTCACACACAATGTAAGCACTGCTTCTGCCTTGCCAAGCTGGCAGGTAATGGAAACGAGTACATTAAAGCCTGGTTTTATATACTATTGGCAGGGCACCTTTTTTGATGGTAGATACGTCTATTTTAATCCGGCCCGCGGCAGTATTCTCCGCTATGATTCAGCGGGCCAGAACTCAAGCTTTGCTCTGCAATATAGCAGAGAGGAGCCATCAGGCGGATTTTCAGGGGCGCCATTTGGAGTTACAATAAAAATTGCGAACAATACAAGCGCCTTTTCATTATCAACCAATGCGCTTAATTTGACAAATGCTTCAGTCTGGCACCACATCGCAGCAACTTACAACGGAAATAATTTGACTTTGTTCATAGACGGGGTTAATGTAAGCAGCAAAGGCGCGCCTGGGATTACAATACAAAACAGCACAGCCGACTTGTTTATTGGCGCAATCCATAACGCAAGTTTCTTCAATGGAACAATGGACGAAGTTGCGATTTTCAACAGAAGTTTAAGCGCTGCAGAAATTCTCAATCACTACAAGCGGGGCATGATGTTTTTGAATTTGACTGTAAGAACATCAGCAGACAACGCAACATGGACAGACTGGGTTGGGCCTGCAAACTCAACAACTGCCAAATTTAATAATTCAACTTTTGCAAACTTGTCTGGATTAGACAACAGAACTTATTTCCAGTATAAGTTTGACTTTGAAACATTAACAGCCAATTATTCTGTTGAGCTTTACAATGTTACAATAGTATACGCACTTCTTGATGTTGTTCCAAATGTAGTAATAACTTATCCTGCGAACAACTCAACTGTTGCTTCTGCGTTCCCAAACATAACCCTGAATGTTACAGACCCCGCTCCCTTTTCAGCAGCATCAACCTACGCAGAAATCTTTGCAAATGGCTCAAACAAGTCATACTCTCTTGTGCAAAACAATACATTGACTAATTTATCCTGGGGCTCAACAAGCCAGGGAATATACAGCTATTATGCAAGGGCTTATGACAACATAAGTAACAATGTTTCGGAAACAAACAGGACAATAATTGTTGACACAACCGCGCCTACAATTGTCCAAGCAGCTGGCTCTGACAACAATACAACTGTAAATCGCACTTGGGCATTTTTCAATTTTACAATAACTGACAATATTTACAAGGAAAACGATAGCTTTGAACTGACGAGCATTTACAATGGCAGTGCTGTGAATTATTCAATGGCAAAGCAGTCAAACCAGTTTTATTACACAATTAATCTGTCAAATATCGCAGCAGGAAATTACACTTACAAAGTTTATGCAAATGACTCTGCGGGATTTCAGATAAAACTAGTCAATAGTTGGTTCTTCTCTGACCTGGCAAACCCAACAGTTGCAAACATCACTAACATCCCGAATGACATAAATGATTTGGACCCGAACAGCACAGTTGTAAATGTAAGCGTTGATGTGACAGATGATTCGCAGAATATTTCCGGAATCGGAGTCAGCTATGTTGTTTTGGAATCAGTTGTAAACGGGACAACTGGCTACAACGCAACAATGAGCAACTCCAGCGGCAATATCCGCTGGCAGGCTTTCACGACAAACGCAACAGGAAACTGGACATTTAGAATTTTTGCAAATGATACTTCTGGAAAAGTAAACAGAAGCGCAAATACAACTCTTGATGTTGCATTTGACAGAACCTGGAACATAACTCCAACAAATATTACTACAACAAGCACTGCAATTGACTCAACAATAAACATTGCAAACATTACAATAAACAACTCAGGAGATTACGAGCAGAATTTTGTTGTTGCAAAAGATATTGCTGTTGTGCCAATAGTTACTTTGAACGCAAGCTCATTTAATTTAAGCCAGGGAATTTCAAGTTCAGTTCAGGTAAATGTTACTGCGCCGACAACAGCAGGAACTTATGTGATGTCAATAAAATTTACAGCAGACAATGATTCATCTTCAATTCCTGCAAAGAATTACTCAAACGGAACATTCATTTCCTACGGCGCAGGGCCTTATTTGTACCCTGTAATTGATTCAATAAATTCATCCGCAGTTCAGGGAGATACAATTTACATAAATGTCAAAGTAACCAATTATGGGAATG
>CAYNXO010000013.1:13038-13456 GCA_964401205.1 Candidatus Undinarchaeota archaeon | reverse complement strand
TCATCTTCAAATCGGCGCGGAAACCCACTTCTTTAGAAGTTGGGGGAGCGCCGTTAAATTACTCTTAAATCGGTAATAAGCCGATTTGAAGAGCTTAAAAAGCTTCAACAAACCCACGACTTTAGTCGTGGGTCACATGGCTTTTTAAGATCATATTAAAAATAGTGTTTTATTCTATTTATTAACCATTCTATGCTTTATTTTGGGGCTTTTTTATTTCATCTCCTATGCTTTATCGGCTTTCCTGCCAGATTAAAAAAATCATCTACTCTCTTTCTATTTTTGCAACATGCTCTTTCAAAAGCAGGTAAAGCGATGCGACTTTTTTGGAAATTGCTTTTATCCCGCAATAAGAATCAAAAAGTCTTATCCTCAGCCCAACAGTTCCGAGCTCTAAAAGTTTCCCGTTTTCTAATAT
>CAYNXO010000013.1:12479-13028 GCA_964401205.1 Candidatus Undinarchaeota archaeon | reverse complement strand
TTAATTTTTTAATCAACTTTCCTAAATTTTATATTTAAACAACATGATTTAATGGTAAGATATTTCCTTTATACTTTATTATTTTACATTTACCATAGGAGCTTTTGGTTATATTGTTTATTTTAAAAACTTTTTAATTTTGGGATCTATAAATTTTTTTTTGTTGAATTTATCTTTTTAAAAATTTTTTAATGCATTTTCAATTGAGATTTTTTTTATATAAAAATTTGAACCTATTTAAATCCCAGATCAAAGTTCCTTTTTCAAACTCAATTTTTACTGTAGCAACTTTGTCCGCATTTACACTTTCTGTTACAAATTTGACTTTTTCAATTTTCCCTTCCATGCCAATAATGTGGCTGCACACATATTTATTAATTGTCACCCAAGAGGGCTTTGTAGAAAATCTTTAAAATTTTGCTTGACGCTGGACGCCTGAGGCTTGACGCGCTACTTCTCTCGCGTCTAGCATCCAGCTTCTAGCGTCTAGCCACACAGACTTTCTATAGCGCTCTCTAAGAGCAAACCTTTTTAAATATACTGACTATA
>CAYNXO010000013.1:10782-12469 GCA_964401205.1 Candidatus Undinarchaeota archaeon | reverse complement strand
TTGCGTCAATTCTTAAAAAGTACGACACTAAAGACATTCATATAGGAGTTCTTGGCGGGCATTCTGCACTGGATGTTTGCAGGGGGGCAAAGAAGCTCGGCTTCAAAACAATCGCAGTCTGCAAAAAAGGCCGCGAAAAAACATACGACACTTATTACAAGACAAGGGGCGCAAAGGGAGTTGTTGACAAGACAATCCTTGTTGATGATTTCGCCCATTTGACAAGGCCTGAAATTGTAAAAAAACTGCAGTCATTAAGCACAATCTTCATCCACAGCAGGTATTTCTGGGTTTATTTTGATTTCAAGAACATAGAGAAAAATTTTCCGGTTCCGATTTTCGGGAACCGCGATTTATTGCGCGCAGAGGAAAGGGACCAGAAGCCAAACCAGTATGACTTTCTTGAAAAAGCAGGCATCAGGATGCCGAAAATTTACAAAAGGCCTGAGAAAATTGACCGGCTTTGCCTGGTAAAAGTCGCAGAAGCAGACCGCGGGTATGAGCGCGCATTTTTCTTTGCTTCAGGCTACGAGGACTATAAGAAAAAATCAGACGAGCTTGTAAGAAAATTAACAATAACCGAGGATGACCTGAAAAAAGCAGTAATTGAGGAATACATTGTAGGCGCGCAGGTTAATTTCAATTATTTCTATTCAATGATAAACAGCGAGCTTGAATTAATGGGCACTGATATGAGAAGGCAGACAAACATTGACGGCTTGATGCGCCTTCCTGCGGCAGAGCAGGCAGAGGTTCTAAAGTACATAAATCCGAAATACATTGAAACAGGCCATGTTGCTGTTACTGTAAAAGAGAGCCTTCTTGAGCAGGCATTTGAGTTAGGGGAAAGGTTTGTAAAGTCAATGAAGCGCGAAGCTCCTCCCGGCATTTTCGGGCCGTTTGCCCTGCAGGGCGCAATAACAGCAGGCCCGCCAAAAGAGGAATTTGCCTGCTTTGATGTCTCGTTCAGGATTCCAGGAAGCCCAGGGACAATGTTCACTCCGTATTCAGGATACTTGTATGGAAACCCAATCTCTTACGGAGAAAGAATTGCAATGGAAATAAAAGATGCCATAAAAGAAAAACGGCTGGAGGATGTAGTAACATGAAAACTTCGCGCAACTATTTCATAATTGTAAGGAACGAGGAAAAAGATGCTATGGAAGAAGCTCTTGAGCTTGCAGTTAAGAAAGTCAAGGGGTTTAATTTTACAATGGAAAAAAGATTAGGCGGAACATTTAAGTTTACACTGATTTTTGACAGCGACCCCAGAATAGAATGCGCAGCGCTTTATGCCTTGCGCGCTTACCTGAACAGAAAATTCGGGATAGTAAGGGCCATGGGGCACAGATTTAGGCGGGAAATTTACATCCAGACAGACCTTTCGCAAAAATGAAAAATTCAAAGCCAACAATTGCAACAATAGGAAGCCATTCAGCCCTGCAAATACTGAAAGGCGCAAAAGAAGAGGGCTTCAGGACTCTCTTAATCTCAACTGCAGAGCGCGAGAAATTTTACAGGCGCTTTAATATTGCTGATGAATTTCTTATTATTGACGAGTTTAAGGGCATTCTTGATGATAAGGTGCAAAACAAGCTGAACAAGAAAAACTGCATTATAATCCCGCACGGAAGCTTTGTAGAGTACATTGGCGCAAAGGAGCTTTATTCCCTGGATGTCCCCATAT
>CAYNXO010000013.1:2970-10772 GCA_964401205.1 Candidatus Undinarchaeota archaeon | reverse complement strand
ATGAGTGGTTTAAGAAAGCAGGCATTAAAACCCCGCACAACTTTTTAACCCCTGATGAAATTGACAGGCTGACGCTGGTAAAGCTTTTCGGCGCAAAAGGCGGGAAAGGGTATGTTCTTGTAAAGAGCGCAGAGGAATTCCGCGAAAAAATAGGCAAGTTTGACCCTGACAGGATGCAGATGCAGGAATACATCCTTGGCACAAGATTTTACCCGCATTTCTTTTATTCTCCCTTTAATAATGAAAACGAGCTGACAGGGATTGACTTAAGGTACGAGAGCAACGCAGACGGCCTGCCAAGAATGCCTGCTGATTTCTACATGGCTCCGACTTATGTTGTTACTGGAAACTTTCCGATAACAATGCGCGAATCCCTGCTTCCTGGGGTTTTTGAAATCGCAGACAGCCTGACTTCTGCATCTAAAAAGCTTTTCACACCCGGTCTAATAGGGCCGTATTCAATTGAGCTTGTCTGCACAGACCAGCTTGAAATGTATGTTTTTGAAGTCTCTGCAAGGATTGTTGCAGGCACGAATGTATGGCTGCCTGGCTCTCCTTACACTTATTTGAAATACGGGGAGCCGATTTCAATGGGGCGAAGAATTGCAATGGAAATAAAAAGGGCATTAAAAGAGAAAAAGATTAATGAAATAATTTCATGAAATAAATTAAGGCTAGCAGCTAGCTGCTTGCAGCTTGCCGTTGTTTAATTGAAACCGGCTGCAAGCTACGAGCCGCAAGCGGCAAGCTGAACCAATTTCACAGAATAAAATGAACGCGATAACTGAATTTAATTTACCCCTGAAGAAATTCAAGTTCGGCAAAGTAAGGGAAGTCTATGACCTAAAAGATAACCTGCTTATGATTGCCACTGACAGGATTTCTGCTTTTGACCGCGTTCTCCCAAACGGAATTCCTTACAAGGGAATGGTTTTAACACAGCTCTCTAATTTCTGGTTTAATTTCACTGAGGGAATAATTGACAACCATCTTGTTACAACTGAATTCAAAAATTTTCCGAGCGAGCTGAAAAAATACACAATGCTTGACAGGCGCTCTGTAATTGTAAGGAAAACAGACCCGATTCCTGTTGAATGTGTAGTGAGAGGATATTTGTCAGGAAGCGCATGGAAGGAATACCAGGAAACAGGGAAAGTCTGCGGAATAGAGCTTCCGCCCGGCCTGAAAGAATCTGAAAAGCTCCCTTTCCCGATATTCACGCCTGCAACAAAAGCAGAGTCAGGCCATGACCTTAATGTCGGCTTTGAAAAAGTTGTTGAGGAAGTTGGAGATGAGGATGCAGAATTCCTGCGCAACACATCAATTGATATTTACAGGGCAGCAAGCGAGTACGCTCTGAAGCGCGGAATAATAATAGCTGACACGAAATTTGAATTCGGCTACTATGAGGATGACATTCTTTTAATTGACGAGGTTTTAACGCCTGATTCAAGCAGGGTCTGGCCGCTTGACAGCTACAAGGCTGGCGGGCCGCAGCCAAGTTTTGACAAGCAGTATGTCCGCGATTATTTAGTTTCAATAAACTGGAACAGGGAGCCCCCGATTCCGAAGCTGCCGGGTGAAATTGTTGAAGTGACTTCCAGGAAGTATTTAGAAGCATATGAGCGGCTGACTGGGAAGAAGCTGGTTTGATAATATTTATATACGCAATTCACCACAAATAGCAATATGTTTAAGCATTATAGGGTATTGCTTGCAGGAATTTTGCTGGTTTTTTTAGCAGGAGTAGTGCTTTTCTCTAACCAGCCAACAGCTTATCTTGTTAGTGCAGGCGGAGGCGAAGGCGGCGGCGCTGACACAACAAAGCCAACTGTCACTGTTTCAGGCCCAACCAGCATCAATGTGGGCTCATCTGCCCTGATTTCTGCATCTGCGTATGACAACGCATGGGTTATTTCAATCAACATTTATATTGATAATTCTTTAAGGAAAACCTGCACATTTACAGGATCCCCAAGCGGAAGCTGCACTTATACAGCCACTCTTGCAGCAGGAACGCATAATTATTACGCAACAGCTGTTGACCTTTCTGATAATAAGGGCGCAACTGCGACAAAGAGTCTTACTGTTAAAAATCCAACAACTGCAGTTACCATTCCCGTAGAACCAAAAACCGCAAGTTATGCACGCTCAATAGAAATTCCCCTTGACCAGGAATACCTGAATGTTGACAAAATCTACTTCAGCGGAACACCCGGAGGCGAGGTTTGTACCGCCGCTGCAATTAATCTGAAAGCAAAAGATGCCAGCGGTGCAGTGGTTGGCGAAGCAACAACTGGCCGTGTTTCTACTCACAGTTCCGCAAGCGGCACACTTTATACATCTGGCAGCAAAAAAGTAAAGACATTGGTTGGAACGACAACAGGCGGAGCTTTGTATTGCGGCTATATAGATAAATTAAACAATCTTTACTTAGCCATCTCTGATGATAAAAACGGGCCAAAGATTTCAACTAAGGTTAGCGTAACACAAGTACCTGTTAAATATGCTAGCGGATATGGTGCTGACAAGGTTACTTCATACACTTTATCAGCATCAGCATCAGACCCTTCAGGCATTTCTAAAATAAATATGTCCCTTGACAGCGCGGCAGTTTCTACAACATGCGCAGGAATAGGGACAGCAAGCGCAACATGCTCATATACTTCTTCAAGTATCCCAGGCGCACAAACAACAATGACTTTTAAAGTAGAGTCCTTTGATAACACTCTGTCAAAGAACAAAAACATTTACACAACTACATTCAAGATAGGGCAATTCATGTACTGTTTAGGCTGCTAAAACAGAGATTCGGTTTATTTTTCTACCTCAAGCTCTTTTGTTATTTTAATATCCTTTAAGCTATTCAGGATTGCATGTGCCTTTTTCCTGCTGAGCAGAATAATCTTCCCCTTTAATTTGCCCTGTTTTTTAAATTCTTTTATTTCCTTTTGCATTGCCCTTAATTCCTTGAATGCTTTTTGTGCAGACTTTATTTTGCCCAGAATTACAGGGGCATATCGCGAGCCAAGCAAAATCCCGCCGTAAATAGCCATAAGTGCCACAAATATGATCGCATTTGAGTCAAGATAGGCTATTGTATCGAAATCTGCAACGCGGTTGTCAATTAAATACTGTTTCAGGCTGTGCTCAAAAATAGAGTAATCAGTTATTCCCCTGCTGATTAAGTTGATAAAGATGAACCTCCACAGCGGGAATGTAGAAAGCATGACCCCTGTTGAAAATATAATAGCTTTTTTGTTTTTTAATCCGCGCCGTATCAGGTAGAGGCCCAGCAGCGCTTCAAGAATTGTCGGCACAAGCGCAATTGCCATTTTTGCGCCGGTTGCATCAATAATTACTTCAACCCCTGCGTTTGGCGGAAGCAGTTCAATCTGCCCAAGCCTGGCTCCGACCAAAATTGCTGTGCCTGCATGAGCCAATTCATGAGCTGCTACTGCAGGAACTGCCGTAATTATTTGCGCGATGCTGGCTTTTCCTGCATCCAAAACCAGTTTTTTGATTGAAACTCCCGGCTTTTGTTTGTTCGTCCTTAAATCAACAATCGTTGTATCTTCCCCAAAAATATAGCTTATTCCGCCCTTTTCCACTTCAATAAGCTGCTTGCCATCCCGAGTTATTTCAAATACCCTTCTTGTCCTCTTGAACAATGCCATAAGAAGAAAGTGGTTTGCATTCTATTTATAAGTATTTAAATAACAAATTATTATTGGCATGCATGGAAGCCAAATTGCTTTTTGCTTTTGCCTCGCTTGTCTTGATAATTTTAATAAGCGGCTGCACCCAGGCGCAGAACATGAAAAAAGACATTGAAAATTTTGAAACTCCTTTTATTTCTGAAAATGAAAATCCGCTTGAAAGCCCAACAACACTCTGCATAAATTTGTGCAATGAGAAAAAGGATGCAAAAGTTGATTTAAGCAATGGCCCGTGCCTCTCAGACAAAATAGCAGAAAAATGGGTTTGCGATGTTAGCCATGACCCAAGACAGGATTTGGATAATGCAGTTGAAAACCAGTGCCCTGCATTTAACAACGGAACTGCAAAGCATTTTGTTGAAGTGGATGAGAACTGCGACCTTCTAAGAACCCACTGAAAGATAATATTTATAACCACGCCCTTTAATTATAAAATCGGGAGATGAGACATGAAATTTAAAGAATTCTTTATACCCCAGGAAAAGAAGTTTTTTGAAATGATTAACCAGCAGGCAGCAAAAATACAAGGGGGCGTTGTTCTCCTGCAGGAACTGCTTAATGACTTCACCCATATTGAGCAAAAGCGCGCCAAATTAAAAGAGGTTGAGCACGAAGCAGACAAGCTTGTGCACAATATTTTTTATGAGCTGAACTCAACTTTCATTACCCCGATTGACCGCGAGGATATTGCAGAGCTGACTTCCGGCCTTGACGACATAATGGACAACACTTACGCTGCAGCAAACCGCATTTATCTTTATGAAATTTCAGAGCCTACAAAAGCAATGAAAGAGCTTGTCCAGTGCCTCAGGACAATTATTGACCAGCTCGTTATTATGCTCTCAAAATTCCAGGACTTGAAAAACAGCAGGGAAACAAATGATTTTTGCATTGAAATCAACCGCCTTGAGAACGTTGCTGACGAGATTTACACCCAGGCGCTTGCAGAGCTTTTCAAAGGAAAGGATTCCATTCAAATAATGAAGCTGAAAGAAATTTACGAGTACCTTGAAAATGCAACAGATAGCTGTGAGGATGTTGCAAATACAATCAGCGATATACTTGTAAAGAACAGCTAATTCAAAAACCCAAAACCCATAACTCATTACTCAATACCGCTAAGTAGATAATAAAGCGAATAAAGCGGTTATGAGTTTTGAGTTCTGAGTAATGAGCCAAATGTTGACAGGCGATCCCTAAAAAAATGAACTATTTAATTCCCGCATTGATTTTAGTTGCGCTTTCCTTTGATTTTGTAAATGGCATGCACGATGCAGCGAATGCAATTGCCACTGTTGTTTCAACAAGGGTTTTGAGCCCAAAATCTGCTATTATTATGGCTGCTTTTGCGAATTTTATCGCCTTTCTAATTTTTGGGGTTGCTGTTGCAACAACAATCGGAAAGGGGATAATTTCTCCAAGTGCAGCAACACCTATTGTAATTCTATCCGCGCTGGTAGGCGCTATTTCCTGGGACATAATAACATGGTATTACGGGATGCCTGTAAGCTCTTCGCACGCTCTTATCGGAGGTTTTATGGGCGCTGCTATTTTTGCAAGCGGCACAAGTGTCATAATTTGGGCTGGAATTTTGAAAGTCTTAGCGTTCATTTTTATCTCACCTTTGATTGGACTTGCCATTGGCTTTGCATTGATGGCACTAATTTTAAACGTTGTCAAGAAAATTCCGCCAAGCAGAATCAACAAATATTTTTCAAAGGTTCAGATTTTTTCCGCGTTTGCATATGGCCTTGGACATGGAGGAAACGACGCACAAAAAACAATGGGCATAATTGCAGTTTTGCTTTTTTCCTCAGGCTATCTTGGGCCGAATTTTTATGTTCCTTTGTGGGTTGTGCTGGCAGCTCATGCGGCAATTGCGCTTGGAACTCTTAGCGGCGGATGGAGAATTGTTAAGACAATGGGCCACAAAATAACGAAATTAAGGCCGATTCACGGCTTTGCTGCCGAAACCGCCGGCTCTGTGGTATTGTTTGCAAGCACTCATTTCGGGATTCCAGTTAGCACAACACATGTTATTTCAGCTTCAATAATGGGAGTTGGCTCAACAAGGCGCGCGTCAGCAGTGAAATGGGGTGTTGCAAGGAACATGATATGGGCATGGATTCTTACAATTCCTGCAAGCGCGCTTATTGGAGGCTCAACTTACTTCATAGTAAAGCATATATTACTGAACTTATTAGCGTAAAATTCAAAGAGGTGAAATAAATTCAGTAATAAGTTATAAGTGGTAAGTAATAGGTTCAAGACTTAGAACTTGAAACTTATTACTTAAAACTTAACCAATTTAACAGATATGGCTTTCAAAGCAGAAGTCAGGGTTGAATTGAAAAAAGGAATACTTGACGCAGAGGCAATTGTTACAAAGAAATCACTTGAACTGCTCGGCTTCAGGAATATTTCAGATGTAAAGACAGCTAAAATCTTTTCAATTGACCTTTCAGCAGCAAGCAAAGAAGATGCAGAGGCAGAAGCAGACGAGATGTGCAAAAAATTGCTCGCTAATCCTGTTATAAATAATTACAAAATAGTGGTGAAATAAATTACGAGCTAGTAGCTAATAGCTGCTCTACGCTTCGCTTCGAGCATCTCTCGCTCCGCTCGAGATGGTAGCTAGTAGCGCTACGAGCTGCGAGCTGCTGGCTGCAAGCTCGTGATTGAACTAATTTAACAGATATGGCCGAACTGTACAAAAAACTAGATGTTCCTTTTGAATTGTATGAAATTAATCTCAGAGAAGCTTCTGATTCCGAATTAATGCAAATAAGCACTGAAAGGAGCTTGTCATTGGCTCTTGATGAGATGAAGCGCATAAGGGATTATTTTGCAAAGCAAAAAAGAAATCCTTTTGACATTGAGCTTGAGGCCCTTGGCCAGAGCTGGAGCGAGCACTGCTCATACAAGACAAGCAAGCCGGTTATGCGTGAGACTTTTCTTAAAGTAAAGGGCAAAGATGCACTTGTTGCCGTTTCAGAAGATGCTGCTGTTGTAAAATTTGACAGGGAGCACAGCTATGTTGTTAAAATTGAATCCCATAACCACCCTTCTGCGCTTGACCCGTTTGGAGGCGCTGCAACAGGAGTTGGCGGGATTTTAAGAGATATTCTGTGCATGGGCAGCCAGCCAATTGCAGTTGTTGACCCTTTGTTTTTCGGGCCCCTTGATTTATCTGAGAAAAAGCTTCCTGCTGGAATAAAGCACCCTAATTACCTCTTTCGCGGGGTTGTAAAGGGAATTTCCTCTTACGGAAACTGCGTCGGGATTCCGACAATTGCAGGCAATGTTTATTTTGACGAGTCATATGTGGGAAACTGCCTTGTGAATGTGGGCTGTATCGGAATAATGAAAAACAAGAGCCTTGTGCACAGCAGGGCTGGAAATGCAGGTGATTTGTTTATTTTAACAGGGGGGGCAACAGGCAGGGACGGAATCCACGGGGTTACATTTGCTTCTGTTGAATTAAGCGAAAAATCAGACTCAACTTCAAGGCCTGCTGTCCAGCTAGGCGACCCTATTACAAAAGAGCCCTTAATACACGCCTGCCTTGAGGCAAATGAAAAAGGCCTGCTCACCGGCTTAAAGGATTTGGGCGGAGGCGGATTGAGCTGCGTTGTAGGCGAAATGGCCCACGCAGCAGGGCTTGGCGCAGAAGTTGATTTGGAAAAAGTCCACTTAAAAGAGCAGGACATGGCGCCGTGGGAAATACTGGTTTCTGAGTCGCAGGAAAGGATGATGCTCAGCGTAAAGCCTGAAAACGCCTACAAGGTTTTGGAAATTTTTGAGTTCTGGGGATTAAAGGCCTCAATAATCGGAAAAGCAGCCCGCGGAAACAGGCTCACAATAAAATACAAGGGCTACAAGATTTATGACATGGAGCTTCGGTTTGTTGTTGACGCAAAAGAGTACTCCCGCGCTTTTACAAAGATTCCTGAAAGCCCTGCAATAGAAGCGATTGTAGAGGAGCCAAAGGATTTGGAAGGCGCTTTGCTCAAAACTTTAGGCTCATTCAACATCGCAAGCAAGGAATGGGTGATAAGGCAGTATGACACAAATGTCAGGGGA
>CAYNXO010000013.1:0-2960 GCA_964401205.1 Candidatus Undinarchaeota archaeon | reverse complement strand
AAACACGGCTTTGTTCCCTTTGCAGGGAAAGTTTGAAACTCTTGGCCATGGCGATGCTGCTATCTTGAGGCCTGTTGAAGACTCATACAAAGGGCTTGCAGTTACAACAGATGTCAATCCAAGGTTCTGCAAATTAGACCCTTACTGGGGCTCGGCAAGCTCTGTTGAGGAATCATTCAGGAACATTGTTGCAGTCGGAGCATCTCCCCACACAATGGTTGACTGCCTGAATTTTGCAAACCCTGAAAAGCCTGACAACATGGGGCATATATGGCGCTGCTGCGAGGGAATGCATTTTATGGCAAAGGAGTTTGATGTTCCTTTTGTTTCAGGAAATGTGAGCTTGTACAATGAAAGCCATGCAGGTCCGATTTTGCCAACTCCCACAATCATGACGCTTGGGCTGATTGATGATGTGAGAAATTCAGTAAGTGCTGATGTTAAAGGCGCTGGCAATAACCTCTATTTAATCGGCGAAACTTTCAATGAGCTTGGCGGCTCTGAATATTTCAGGGAAGTTCATAATGAATGGGGCAAAACTGTTCCGCGTGTTTATCCTGGCAAAACAAAAGCAAAAATGCGTGCTCTTAATTCTGCTGCAAAGCAGAAGCTTCTTGCAAGTTGTCATGATTTAAGCGAAGGCGGCTTGGGAGTTGCTCTTTGCGAGATGCTCAGCTCAGGCGGATACGGGGCAGAAGTTTCAATCAAGAAAATTCCAGGCGATGCAAAAAGAAATGATTACAAATTATTCTCTGAATCAAATGGCAGATGGCTCGCCGAAGTGAATCCTGAAAATTCAAAGCAGTTTGAGGGAATTTTACAATCCGGAAAAGTTGCTTTTGCAAAAATAGGGGCAACAACAAATGAGCCGCGCCTGAAAATTGATAATTTAGCTGACTTAGGCATAAAAGAGATTTACAAAAAGTGGCACGAGCCGATTTATAAAATTGTGGAGGGCTAATCGTTACATTTATATACTTCTGTAATCATTATAAATGCGTATGAAAGTAATAACTGCCCGCATTCCAGATAAGGAAATGCGTGATCTAGCTCTAATAGAACGCGAAGAAAAAATAGACAGAGCTGAGGCTGTGAGAAAACTTTTAGCCGATTCCATAAAAAAATGGAAAATTGAGCGCGCGCTATCTTTGCTCAAAGAGCGCAGGGCAACAATTAGAACTGCCGCACGTTTTGCTGAGCTGCCTTATGCTGAGATGATGGACTTAGCAGCAAGCTCAGGAATTGATATTGGCTATTCTTTGAGAGATTTGCAAAAGGATTTACAGAGGTAAAGGTGGCAGTAGTTGATTCCTCGGTATTAATTCATTTAGTTAGGATAGGGCGGCTTAATTTATTGAAAGATTTCTTTAAAGAAGTTTGTATAACAAAAGAAATTTTTGAAGAAGTTGTTAAAACAGAAGAAACTAAGGTTGGCGCTAGTCAGATAAATAACGCCGTTGGCAATTGGATCAAAATTTTAGCCCCTCGGCAAAAATCTAGCATAACGCAAATTGTTGAGCTTGAAAAAATCGAGTTCGCAGACGCTTCTATAATTCTCTTGGCTAAAGAAAGAAAAGATATTTTGCTAAGTAATGATTATTTCTTAATTAAAGTTGCAAATTCGATTGACATTGAATGCTGGTGGCTCACCATTTTTATTTTAAATTGTGCGCGCAAAAAAATAATTAAAAAAGAAGAGGCAAAACAAATTCTCTACAATTTAGTGCTAAATAAAATGCACATTACAGTAGATGTTTATGCAGCGATTTTAAGAGAAATTGATAATTTATAATTTTACAAATTGCAATAGCAAAAATACAGCATAAATTGCTAAGAAAATAATCCCATAAGTTTTGCCAATTGCCCTTTTTTCGCGCATTAGTGCTACAAGGCAGACAGCAAACAATAGCATAAATGGTATGTCAACAAAGACAACTCGTTTTGTTATTTCAATAGAGTTAATTATTGCAGAAACTCCCAAAACAGCGCTTATGTTGAACAAATTAGCCCCGATTAAATTTCCAATAGCCAGTCCAGGATGGCCTTTTTTTGCGGCAAAAAGTGCATTTGTAAGTTCTGGTAGAGAAGTGCCTATCGCAATTACTGTAATGCCTATGACAATCTCACTCACTCCAATATATTTTGCGATATATACTGCAGAATTAACAACAAGCCTGCTGCCAAGCATAACCCCTACCGCACTCAGCCCAAGCAGCACAAATAATTTTGGTAGATTTATTTCAAATTTTGGGATTATTTCCTTTCCTTTTGGCCTTGAGAATACGGCTGTATGAATGATATAAAAAACAATCATGCTGAACAAAATAGCACCCTCAACTTGTGTTATTCCGCCAATTATTAGTGCGCTTGCCACAATCAATGCCAAAAGCATGATTGCAGAATCTTTTCTCGCTTCGCCATTGATTTTGAAATTTCCCAGCAAAATTAAAACTGCCACGACAAAGCCTATATTGGCGATATTTGAGCCAAGCACAGTCCCAAGCGCAATCCCTTCTGCCTTTGCAAAGGAGGCAGTCACAGAAACCGTTAGTTCAGGAAGGGTTGTTGCAAATGCCACAAAAACCATCCCCACCATTATATCAGAGATGCCAAAATAACGCGCGAAGTTTGCGCAACTGTCTGTAAAAAAATCAGCCCCTTTTAATAGAATTGCAAGCCCTGCAACAAATATTATCCCATTAAATAATATTCCGTCAACCATTTTTACCCATTTATCAGCAGTTTTATAAACAGCATATATGTGAAAACTGTGTTAATTAAAGAGTTTATCCAGTGCTTTGGCTTGTCTGGCAGTGTAACAAAGCGTATCATGTTTATCAGTATGTGGTCAACCAAAATTATTGTTAAAAGGGCTGCCAGCATTAACTGGCTTGTCGGAACTGCTGCGGAAACGAAACTCAGCACTACCATGTAGAAAAAGTCTGTAATCAAAAACATGG
>CAYNXO010000012.1:11397-13499 GCA_964401205.1 Candidatus Undinarchaeota archaeon | reverse complement strand
TTCCATGCGCGATTTTTTCCCCTTCAAACGCGGCTTGCATTATTTCCATTCTTGATGGATCTGTTGCTTCATTTTGTGAAAATAATTTCAGCACAGCAGCTGCTGTTGCGACAGAAACCGATGCACTGCTGCCGAGGCCTGCAGCAACAGGAATTTCTGAATCAACAAAAAGCTCAACCCCTTTGCCTGGATTTGTTTTCTCAATGGCAGCTTGGGCTGCTCTTACAACAGGGCTTTCTGTTTTCCCGGCAAATGAGCTTATTATTTCTCCGTCGATGTTTTTTGAGCGCACAATAATTTTTTTCTCGTCAATGGCGTTTGCAGTGACATATGCCCTTTTATCTACTGCAGTTGCCAGTGCAGGCTCGCCATAAACTACTGCATGCTCGCCGAACAAAATCAGCTTTCCTGGTGCCGATGCCTTAATCATTCTTCTCCCACATTATCATGAGTTTAAAACTTCCCTGTCTGAATTTTTATACTTTTCTGATGTTGCCTTTTTCAATCTTGATATAATCGCCTGTTTTAAAATTAACAGAAGCCTGAATCAGCGGAATTTCAGCCAAAACACAGCCGACAACAATTATCGGCTCTGCTTCCTCAACTATGATTGCTGCAGGAGCTGAGTTTTCTTTTTTCATCCTGTAAATGACATACGAGCCGACTGTTGAGCCTTTTCCAGTCGGGAAAACAAGAATCTTCCCTTTTACTGATTTTCCGCAAATGGAATTGCCCTTGTCAATTATTTCGCCTGTTTTTGGATTTACCCCGCCGAAAAATGAAATTGGCTCACTGCTGGCTAAAACTTCGCCTTCTGCGTTTCCTGAAACTATTATTTTTTGTTTCATTGAACGGAATTTTTTACAATTTCCTCCAAAGAGCTTAATTTTGTTTCAACATTGCACAAATTTTGGGCATAAAAGGCTGCTTTTGCTGAATTAGTGAGCATGCACTTAAACCCTAAATCCTCAAGCGGGGCAACAACCATGCAGGTGTCTATTATTATTTTAGCCCCTGAGTTTTCAATTTCATTTTCAAGGCCAAGTTTTGAAATTTCATTTCTTACAAATTCTGATGTGAAAACCCAGAAAGCAATATTTTTGCTTATTTTCTTTCCTTTCAAAAGCGAAGCTATTTTTTTCAGCTCAGCAGCAGAAGCATGCGGGCAGCCAATGCAGACCAAATCAGGCTTGAGTTTTGAGTTAAAAGTTTCATAAACAGCTTTGAGGTCTTTTTTTCCTACTTCAATGGTTTCAGCTGTTTTTCTGCCAATTGTAAACATGGAGAATTTTCCAGAGGTTGCAAGAGCTGCACACAATCCCTTTAAGTTTTCATCAGACGGCTTTGTTTTGAAATTAAAATTTACAATTTCTTCCCTGAAATTCTTTCCAACATAATA
Organism: Candidatus Undinarchaeota archaeon; assembly: GCA_964401205.1. GTDB lineage: Archaea > Undinarchaeota > Undinarchaeia > Undinarchaeales > Naiadarchaeaceae > CAYNXO01. The sequence goes on along the minus strand of CAYNXO010000012.1, from coordinate 12,100 downwards.
GCCCAGCGCTGCAAACTCATCAAACCCTTCCAGATTATCTTTTACAGAGATTGTTATTTTCGGAACCCTGTTTTCCTCGAGATGCATTCCGTAATTTGGGGTTTTTCCGATTAATGCAGCTGCAAGAGCTGATGGCCCGCCTTCCCTGTTCGTATAAGCGCCGAGAACAGAATTTGCATAAATGACAGCAGATGATTCTGCCCATGCAATATGGTCGGCTTTGCCTACTTTTGCAAAATAGTAAGGCGTGCAAGTAAGGACCGCATCACAGCCGAGTTTCTTGTAGGCATCAATTATTTTTTTCTGCTTTTCAGAGAATTCTTTTGGCGGGTTCATTTTTGCAGAAACTCCGCCTGGGTTTAATGTTGTCGGGACAACAACCTTTGCATTATCTTTAGAAAGCTCAGGCGAAATCTTCGATTTCGCTACCCTCTCGCTGCGCGAGAGGTCCTGCAGAAATTCTAGGCCAGCATCTCCCAGCCCTTTATAAGAAATTCCTGAAAGATGGGCGTTTTTAATGGGAATTAACTTATCAGCGTCGTAAGTTTTGCCAAGCGCAACTAGAATTTGCATTGCTTTTTGCTTGGCAAAACCATATTCTCCTGCCAGAATCTTTTCTTCTTCTTTTGTTAGGTGCATCTTAAATTAATCTAAGAAAATCCTTTTTATCCTTAGTGAGCGGGATTGTGCAGTCAAACCCCAT
>CAYNXO010000012.1:2003-11387 GCA_964401205.1 Candidatus Undinarchaeota archaeon | reverse complement strand
TCTTCATTTCCGCTTGAACTTAGGTCAAGGCTTGAGCCCCTGTAATTTTCATAAACATGCATCTGCCTGTCGCCCTGGAATCTTGTTGCAAAAGCCCATTCCCGTTCTTCTGCGTTTAAAATGTTAATGTCAGAATCAAAAACAAAAACATGCTTTACGCTTGGATGCGCCCTGAAAACCGCTTCAATAACTTCTTTTGCTTCGCTGTCTGCAGTTTTTTTAATTGAAACTGCTGCGTGCAGCCAATTCACCCCGCCGTCTGTCAGTGAAACATCCCTGCATTCGCAGACATCAGAAACTTCCTTGAAAATCACTGGCTCCCTCGGGAAGCCCATTAAAAACCTGTGCTCCTCTTTTCCAGGGACAATTGTGTGGTAAATAATTTCTTTTTTATCCCTGGCAAGAATCTTGCTGATTTCAACAACAGGCTGCTGCCTGACAAAATCAATTGTGCCAGTCATATCTACAAAAGGTCCTTCTGGCGCAAGCTCCCTTGTTATTTTCCCGACAAGAACTATTTCAGCATCCTTTGGAACAGAAATTCCGTTTTCAAGAGTTACAAGCTCTGCTGGTTTTTTATCAAAAGCGCCAGCAATTGTAATTTCATCAAAGCCGATATCAGTGCATGTAGCGCCTGCAACCAAAACAGCCGGATTTAAGCCGATGCAGATTGCAACTGGCAGGTTTTTCCCGGATTCATCGTAAAAAGCATTTAAGTGGCGGTGGCAAAGCCTTATTGCTAATTTATTTTTGCCAATTACAAGCGCCCTGTGGAAAGAGAGATTCTGGCCGTATTTAGGGGAGCGTGCAAAGAAAACCCCTGCTGTAATGTATTTTCCGCCGTCCTCTTTGTAGTGCTGCAAAATTGGCAGCTTGTTCAAGTCAAGCGGAATTTCAACAAATGTGCTTTTCTTTGAAATTTCAGGCTTTACTGGAGCTTCAATTGAGGAAAGCATTTTTTTCCTTAGCGAATCCCTTTCTAAATTGTAAATTGAGTAAAAATTCTCAGAAGTGCAGATGTTTGCAGCTATCCTGAAATTCTTAAAGCCGGCTATGTTTTCAAAAAGGACAGCAGTGCTCCTTGTCCTGCAGATTTCAGCTGCGTTTTCAGGAGAAACTTCGTTCTTTACGATTTCAAGCTTCTTTTGCTGCTTTAATTTTTGAATGGTTTGTCTGAAGTCCATTTTCGCGAACATTGGTGAGCGAAAATCGAGCGAAGCTTCATTTACTTCGCCAACTCGTAAAAGAACGAAGTTCTTTTACGCACAAAAAACGCTTTGCGTTTTTTGTTGTCGCGATGATTTTAACCTGTTAAATTGGCGGCTCGTAGCGCTACTAGCTACCATCTCGAGCAGAGCGAGAGATGCTCGAAGCGAAGCGTAGAGCAGCTATTAGCTACTAGCTCGTTATTTATTTCCACCTTTTGTATAAGCTGTGCTCAATATTAAAAGCATCTAAAACTTTCCCTGCAATAAAGCTTTCCATTTCTCCAAGGCTTTTGGGTTTTGAGTAATAAGCCATGTTTGGCGGCAGGATTACTGCACCTGCTTTTTTCAGTATAAGCATATTCCGCAGATGAATGTATGAAAGCGGAGTTTCACGCGGGACAAGGACTAGTTTTCTTCCTTCTTTCAGGCAGACATCGCCTGCGCGCAAAATCAGGTTATCTGAATATCCGGAAGCAAGACCTGCAAGGGTTTTCATAGAACATGGGATTACTATCATGCCGTCTGTTTTAAAGGAGCCTGAAGCAACAGATGCTGAAAAATCAGTAAAAGAATATTCAACTGTTGCCAGCTTTTTCAGGGCATCATATTGTATGTTTTCAAGCCCAGCAACTTTTTTGGCGCTTTCAGAGACAATTAAGTGTGTTTCTATTTTCTTCTCTTTCAAGGCCTCGAGCAGGCGCTTTGCCAGGATTATGCCGGATGCACCTGTCACCGCCACTATCAGCTTCACGGAAAATCTCTGTGTGAGCTATTATATTAAATTAGCTGGCTTCGGAAGTATTATAAAGGCGGATATTCAAGTTTCAAGAAATTCATGGAAAAAGACCCAACCAGCTTTTTTAAAACAGAGGTTGACAGCCTCAAGGAAAAAAACCTTGACTGGAAAATAAGGGAACTGCAAAGCGCTTCAACACCAAGGGCTGTTGTTAATGGAAAGGAAATGATTGTTCTTTGTTCAAATAATTACCTCGGGCTTTCAAACCAGCCAAAGCTGAAGAAGGCAGCTATTACGGCAGTCAAAAAATACGGCGTTGGAAGCGGCTCTGTGCGCGCAATTGCAGGAACCATGGACCTGCACAACAGGCTTGAGGAAAAAATAGCCCATTTCAAGCACTGCGAATCAGCCCTGTACTACCAGACAGGATTTGCAGCAAACGCGGGCCTTATACCGCAGCTGGTTGGCGAAGGGGATTTGATAATAAGTGATGAGCTTAACCACGGAAGCATAATTGACGGAGTCCGATTAACAAAAGCAGAAAGGAAAGTTTATCCGCACAAAAATATGGGTGAGCTGAAAAAAATCCTTGAGGAAACGCAGGGAAAATACAGGCGAACTTTAATCATAACAGACGGAGTTTTTTCAATGGACGGCGATATTGCTCCTCTGCCGGAAATAGCAAAACACGCAAAGCAGTTCGGAGCAATGACTTATGTTGATGATGCACACGGGGAAGGGGTTTTGGGCGAAGGAGGAAGAGGGGCGGTAAATCATTTCAAGCTTGAAGGGAAAATAGACATTGAAATGGGAACTTTTTCAAAAGCATTCGGAGTTGTAGGCGGATTTGTTGCAGGAAACAGATTTCTAAGGGAATTCGCATTCAACAAGTCAAGGACATGGCTATTGAGCGGTTCTGCACCGCCGGCAACAGTTGCAGCCTGCATTGCTGCAATTGAGCTTTTGGAAGAAAAGCCGCAGATTGTAAAGAAGCTCTGGAGAAACACGCGCTATTTCAAAAAGTCTTTGAAAAAACTTGGCTTTGATACAGGGGTAAGCGAGACTCCGATTACTCCGATAATGCTTGGCGAAAGCAAGATTGCGCAGGATTTCGCAGCAGAGCTTTTGAATGAAGGCATATTTACAACGCCGATTGTTTTCCCAATGGTAGCGCAGGGAAAAGCAAGAATAAGGGCAATGCCGACAGCCGCGCACTCAAAAGAAGATTTGAATGAGGCAATTTCAAAAATTGAAAAAATAGGGAAAAAGTTGAAGGTAATTTAAATGGCTGAAAAAATGCAGGCAGTTGCAAAAACAAAGCCAGGGAAAGGGCTTGAACTGATTGAAGCGCCTGTTCCGAAGCCAAAGGAAGACGAGCTTTTATTGAAAATCAAGGCATGCTCATTATGCGGAACAGATGTTCACATTTACAACTGGGATTCCCCTTGGGATACGCGCTTTAAGGAATTTCCAAGAATCCTTGGGCACGAATTATGCGGAGAAGTGCTGGAAGTTGGAAAACACGCAAAAGGTTTTGAAGCAGGCGATTTCGTTGCTGCAGAAAGCCACATTGCCTGCGGAACCTGCTACCAGTGCTTGGTCGGAAAAGCGCACATCTGCGCAAACCTGAAATTTTTCGGGGTGCATGTTGACGGAAGCTTTGCAGAGTACATGGTAATGCCTGCTGTCAATGCGTGGAAAACGCCAAAATCTTTCCCGCCGGAAATAGCGACTTTGCAGGAAAGCCTGGGAAACTCGGTTTATACTGTCCATACACAGGCAAAGGAAATTTTTGGGAAATATGTAACAATATTCGGCGGCGGGCCAACAGGCCAGTTTGCAGTAGCACTTGCAAAGCTTGCAGGAGCTGCAAAAATTATGATGATTACAGGGACAGAAGAGCATCAGGCAATAGCAAAAAAAATGGGTGCGGATGTAATAGTTGACCGGCACAAAGAGGATATTGTGAAAAGGATTCTTGAGGAAACAAACAACCAGGGCGCGGATGTAATGCTTGAAATGTCAGGAAGCGGAGAAGCAATTGAGCAGGGATTCCAGAGCCTGAGGCAGGGGGGAAGTGTGGCGCTTCTCGGTCTGCCTTCAAAGCCGATTACGCTTGACTGGAGCAGGTATCAGGTTTTAAAAGATGCTAATGTAAAGGGAATTTATGGCAGGGAAATGTTCAGGACATGGGAAATAACTTCCAATCTTCTGAAATCAGGAAAACTGGACATAAGGCCGGTTATAACTCATAAGTATAAGTTAAGTGAATTTGCAAAAGCATTTGAAACTATGCAATCCGGAAAATGCGGCAAAGTGATAATGTATCCGAAATAAAAATAATATTTATTTTTTAGCTTCTTTTTGACCAAAATTCTTGCTGTTTTTAATAAAGAAATGCGTCTTTAGAATTACAAAAAACGGCCTCATTAAAATGTAGCCAAGCAGCAGGTTTTCTGCATTTGAGATGAAAAACATTGCGGTTGATGAGAAAAAGTAGCCAAACAGCCGCAGGCTTGCCAGCTTTATTACCTGAAATGCGACAAAAACAAAGATAATGAAAAGGACAAGTTTTGCAACTTCTTCAATGTGCTTTCGCACAAAAAAGTATGCCGAGGCAATTCCGCTCCAGGCGCCTTTCTTTTCAAGTACAATTGACTGGCTTGCAAAAAGCGTTATTGCAAAAACAATGAAAGTGTAGATTATTGAAGCTGGAATAAATGCAATAAGGGCAAACCTGCCAAGCAGGACAGAGCTTGTCACGAAAATAAGGGCAAAGCCGAATAAAAGCAGCAGTCCTACAATAATATTCTTCCAGAAAATTGAAAAAGTCCTTTTAATTGAGGCAAATCCGCTGCTGAGCTTTGAACCTTTCCCTCTTACAATAGAGGAGGATAGCCCAATTGTATAGGATTTCAAAAGCGCGTCAACAAGCAGGTAAAGAATCCCCATTGCCAGGATAAAAAGAATGTTTTTCAGGAATATTGCTGAAACAGCGCTGTTTAATTTCTCGCCAAGTACAAGCAGTTCAATGGTGCTTGAGAAGCGGAGAGTTGCAATACTGTGCTTGAGGAGGTTTATTGTAAAAAGATATGCAAAGATGTTGAAGATTCCAACTAAAAAATATGGAAGGATTACAGCTGGATTGTTCAAGTACAGCTTGAACGATTCGCGGATGCTTTCTCCGGATTTCATCAATCTCTACTTATGCCGTATCGGCCTTATATAAATTGTTTTAATATGCAACTACTTGTCCATATGGAAATTGAACAGAACTGTCAGCCGGCCAAATAAAAGCGCGCCGAAAATAATAGTAGCTATTCTGATAAGTGCAAATTTGGGCCCGAATAGCTGCATCTCCAAGGGGATGAGCGGGATTGAAATGCCGCTCCAGCAAAACAAGAATGTCGCTAGGATTGCTGACCTTGCCCCTTTCCTGTGAAGCATTTTGATTGTTGGAAAAATTGCATACTGGGCAGAGGAAGCCAAGCTCCCGAAGAATATTGCAAACAAGTAGCCATGAACTTTGTGCGTGTCACCAAGGAAATTTGCAATAATCTTGTGCGGCAGGTAAGCTTCAACTATTCCAAGCACGCCTATGACTGCAACAGTGAACGGCAGGAAAAACATGAAAAACTTAGTCCACACGTTGAGCGATTGCATAAAAATTTCTGGCCTGAAAAACAATACAATGATGTAAAGTAAAACTGTAAAGAAGAACATCGCCAAAGGTATCCAATCGAGTTCTACGTGGCTTAAATGCGTTGTTATTGATTTCATAATAGCAGCATTACCAAGGCTCCTGTTGCAATGGCAATTGTAAACGACATAAACATGCGCCAGAACGCAAATTTCTTTCCAAGATAATGCATCTCAGTAGGAAGGGAAATCGGGTCTATAAGGCTCCACGCTGAAATAAATGCTGCAACAATGCCAAGCAAAATTCCCTCATCAACCATTGCCTTTGCAATCGGATAGCTGAGTATCGGGGAACCTGCGGTTATTGAGCCGAGCAAAGTCCCGCCAACTGCTGTTATGGCGATTTTTGGGAAGCTTGAAAAAGCTCCTGCAAAAAAGCCGGATGGCAGAAGGACTTCCACCAGCCCTATCATTCCTGAAACAGAAATCAGTATTAAGACAATATCAAAGATGTTGTTGTAAACATAAACCGCGGCAAGCTCTGTTTTTATCTCATTCTTGTATAGCGAGCCAATGTAAATTCCCACTACAAATGCCAGAAAAATGCTGCCACCGAGGATAGTTGTCTCTACCATTATTTTTTAAACAGATAATCCTATTTGCTGCAGTGCCTTTTTCAATTCATTTGCCTTTTTGTCCTCTCTGTCAAGTATTTTGTTAACTCCTTCAACAAGCGTGTCAAGGTCCATAAGGACGATTTTGCCCTTTGCGTATGCGTGCGCTTCGTATGTCCATTTCTGGTTTGAAACAAGCCAGAACTCATCCCTTTCAGGAACAAACGCATTCACAAGGTGAAGCTGCTCAGCGTACTCCATTATTGCATCAATGTCAACTTTGCTTATGAAAGTGTTGTACTCCTGCAGGACAACGAAAATCTTTTTTATTACCTGCTTTTCCTCTGCTGCTGTGAGCAAGGCAGCTGCCCTTACTGAATAGCCGGCAGGGACATCAATGCTCACCCCGCTTTTCAGCTGGAAAGAAGGGAATTTAAGCCTGAAAAAAGCTGCAACTGCCTTTTCCTTCTGGTCCTTGCTAAGATTCTGGAATTTTGCCTTTGTAAGCATGATACTAAGTTACTATAAACTCTTATTAAAAGTTTCTGGCAAAAAGGTTTAAATAAAGAATCTGACACAAATCATATCATGGCATCAGTACACGAAGCAAGGACTTTCATAACAAACCTGAGAAACCATTTAATGGCTGACCTTGGAAACAGCGATTGGCGAGGGGTTAGAGAAGATACTGCAAAAATACACAAATATCTTGGAACGCTGAACAAAGATGGGCAAGTCGGGGATGAAACTATGAAAAAACTTTCAAACTTGCTTAAGGAAATTGAAGGCTGCACAAAAGATAAGGACGGCAAAGGGGGGATGGGTACTTTTTACGAACTTAACAAAGTTCTAGTACAAGACCTCAATATACCGGCAATTTGCGGAGAATACTGATTTATTTCTGAATGGAAAACAACTCATTAAGTGAAAAAACAGTCCCTGATACGTCAGTCCTTGTCAGCGGAAAGGTTTCAAAACTAATTGAATCAAGAGAATTAAAAGGCGAAATTATAATATTAGAGGCAGTTCTTTCAGAGCTTGAAAACCAGGCAAACAGGGGAAAGGCAGTTGGGTTTGAAGGGCTGGATGAGCTTGCGAAGCTGAAAGAGCTTGAAAAGGAAGGCAAAGTAAAAATTACTTTTTACGGGGAAATTCCGACTCCTGAGGAAATCAAGGCAGCGCAGTTCGGCGCAATTGATGCCTTAATCAGGAACACTGCGGCAAAATTAGGCGCAACTCTTCTGACAGCAGATTATGTGCAGCACATTGTTGCAAAAGGCCGCGGAATTAAATGCAATTACATTGAAAAAAAGACAAAGGGCACGCCTAAAATACAGGGTTTTTTTGACAAGGAAACAATGTCTGTTCATTTGAAAGTAAATACTATCCCTGTTGCAAAGAAAGGCAGGCCTGGAGCAGTTAGATTGGTTCAGCTTAGCGAGGAAAAAACCAATGAGCAGGAATTGAACGAAATTGTAAAGGAAATAATTGACTATGGCAGGGAAAACCACGCAATTGAAATTTCAATGAAGGGCGCAACTGTTGTGCAGATGGGAGACTTCAGGATAGCGATTGCAGAGCAGCCGTTTTCAGACGGAATTGAGGTTACTGCTGTAAGGCCGATTGCGAAAGTTTCGCTTGACAGCTACAAACTCTCGGAAAAACTGCTCAGCAGATTAAAGGAAAGCGCAGAGGGAATTTTAATCTGCGGCCCGCCAGGCGCAGGAAAATCAAGCTTTGCAGCAGCGCTTGCCGAATTTTACCTGAAAGAGACAAAGTCAATTATAAAAACAATGGAGTCGCCAAGGGATTTGCAGGTTCCGCCTGAAATTACCCAATACGGCCCGCTTGAAGGCCAGATGGCAAAAACAGCTGACATTCTTCTGCTTGTCAGGCCTGATTACACTTTCTACGATGAAGTGAGAAAAACACAGGACTTCCAGATTTTCGCTGACATGAGGCTTGCAGGAGTTGGAATGATAGGAGTTACACATGCTGCAGCCCCGATAGACGCACTGCAGAGAATGGTCTCCCGCCTGGAACTGGGGCAGATTCCTCTCATAGTTGATACTGTAATTTTCATAAAAGATGCTGAAGTCAAAAAAGTTTATGAAACAAAATTAACTGTAAAAGTGCCTGCAGGGATGTTTGAGGCTGATTTAGCAAGGCCTGTTGTTGAAGTCAGTGATTTTGAAACAAGAAGAATTGAATATGAAATTTACACTTATGGCGAGGAAACAATAATAATGAGAACCGGCTCTGCGCCGCAGGAAGCTGTTGCGGCACTGGCGCATTCAAAGTCAGAGTATATCCTGGATTTCGGGGAAGCTGCTGAGAACAAGGAAGTGACTGTTTATGCGGGCAAAAACTTTTTGTTCAAGACAAAGCTGGGCAGCACTGCACAGGTCAGGGTAAGCGACAAGAAAAAGCTCGGAAAAATGATACAAAGGGCTTTGAAATATAATGATACTATAAGAGGGGTTATTTCAGGGAATTAATTTTTTTATCAATGACGTCTCATCAATAAGTTCCTGCTTCCCTGTTTTCATATCCCTGAATGTAACTTTCTTTTCAGCAACTTCTTTTTCTCCAATTACAACAACATAAGGAATCTGCAGGGTGTTTGCATAATTCATCAGCTTTCCGATATTGCGCCTCATCAGGTCAATTTCAGCTGAAATTTTGTTTGAGCGCAGTGTTTGGGTTAATTCAATTGCCTTTTCAAGTGTTTTGCCAATTGAAACAACAAGAACTTTTGGCTCATTTTTAAATTCAGGGAACATTTTTTGCTCATTCATGATTTCCAGAATTCTTTCAACTCCAATTGAAATTCCAACTGCGGGTACGCTTTCTTTTCCATATAAAGAAATTAAGTTATCATAGCGGCCGCCGCCTGCAATACTGCCGTATTTTTCCATGCCCTTGATTTTTATTTCAAATACAATTCCTGTGTAATAATCAAGTCCGCGCGCGAGTGAGAGCGAAAGCTTAAGATATTTTGAAACTCCAAAACTCTCTGCTAGTTTGAAAAACTCTTCAAGTTCCTCAGCGGGTTTTTTGTCATTGAGCTCTTTCTTAATCTTTGCAAGGATTTTATCCGGCTCGCCTTCAGTCAGTAAAAGATTAAACAGATTTTCTGAAACCGGGAAATTTTTCTCTTTCAGTTCTTTCTTGACTCCTTTTTCCC
>CAYNXO010000012.1:0-1993 GCA_964401205.1 Candidatus Undinarchaeota archaeon | reverse complement strand
GAATGCAAGCTCTTTCCGGACACGCAAAGCACTTGTTTTCGCTTCTATTGCCCCGATTTTTTCAAGCTTGTCAATTATCCTGAAAAAGTCAGCTGCAAGCTCTCTTTTAATTCCTGCTGTTGCGGCAATTTCCTCCAAAAGCTTTCTTGAATTTACTTTCACTGAAAAATCCTTGAAACCAAGAGCTTTTAGTGTTGAAATTACTGCGCTTAATGAATCCAAATCAGCTTCAACTTTGTCTGAGCCGAAAACATCAACATCTGCCTGCCAGAATTCCCTGAATCTGCCTGCCTGCGGCTCTTCATATCTCCATACCCTGCCGATTTGAAATCTCTTAAATGGTTTTGGCAAATTAGGATTTTGCGCTATAAAGCGGGCAGTTGGGACTGTCAAATCAAACCTCAGCCCCAGCCAGCGGCCGCCTAAATCTTCAAACTTAAAAATTTCCTTGTTAATTGATTCGCCGCCTGATTTTTTTGCGGCAAGAACATCAAGAAACTCGAATGCAGGAGTTTCTAACTGCCTGTAGCCGCAGCTCCTGTAAACTTCTGCAATTTTGTCAAGCGCGTAATTGCGCTTGCGCATTTCTTCTGGCGGAAAATCTCTTACTCCTCTTGGAATTTGTGTCATTTTCTCACCTTTAAAGTATAGGGGCCCTCGCCGAGATTCGAACTCGGCCTCAGAGCTATCTGCGGCAATTTTGCCATTTTCGCAGGCGCTGGGCGCGACAACAACGCGGGTTTAGTTTTCCCGGGTTTTTCGCACCTCGCAGCTACGACAGCTTTGGCGAAAAAGCCGCCACAGGCTCCGATGCTAACCGCTACACCACGAGGGCCATCTTTATACTGCTTCACCGATCTCTTGTATAAAGAGGCTGTAAAGCTTTGCTTTACTGACGTTTTATAGAATTGATTAGAGAACTCACTATTATAATTGTTTTGAATAAAAATAAGACTAAGTGAACCTGATTCTTCTGTTCTATTCTGTGTGAAGACGATCACTTATTTTCATTTAGTCTCATAAAAAGAGTGAACGCCCCTCTATTTAAGGGTTTTGGGCAAGATATTAAAACAAGTATTAATAAAACATAGAGCATGGCTGAAAAAAATTATGATTTAATAATTATAGGAGCTGGCCCTGCAGGCCTGACTTCAGCAATTTATGCAGCGCGGCAAAAACTAGGCGCAATTGTGTTTGAGGCGCAGGCGCCTGGCGGGCAGATTCTCCTTACAGATGATATTGAAAACTACCCTGGCTTTTCTGCGATTACAGGACAGGAACTAGCAGACAGAATTCTGGGGCAGGCAAAAAAAAGCGGCGCAATTGTAATCCAGGAAGAGGTTGCAAAACTGAATGTTAAAAAAGATTTTTTTGAGATTGAAACCGCAAACAAAAAATCGTACTCTGCAAAATCAATTATTATTGCAACAGGCGCAGCGCACAGGCCTTTAAATGTAGCCGGCGAAAAAGAGTTTTTAGGCAAAGGCGTTTCATACTGTGCCACCTGCGACGGCCCTCTTTTCAAGAACAAAACAGTTGCAGTTATAGGCGGCGGAAACACTGCTGTTTATTCTGCCCTGTACTTAAATGAGCTGTGCAAAAAAACTTATTTAATACACAGGAGGGATGAGTTTTCTGCAGAAGCAGTTGAAATTGAGCGCCTGAAAAAGTGCGGCGCTGAATTAATTTTAAACACTGCCTGCGAAGAAATTTCAGGGGACAAAAAAGTGGGCGCAATAAAACTGAGAAATTTGAAGACAAAGGAAACAAAAACCATTGCAGTTGACGGAGTTTTCATAGATGTCGGAATCTCTCCATTAACAGCGATTGCACAAAAAGCCGGAACTAATCTGGACGAGCAGGGATACATAAAAGTTGATTCTGAAATGCGCACAAACATTGCAGGGATTTTTGCAGCAGGCGATGTGACAGGAAGCCTGAAACAAGTTGCAACAGCAGTCGGCCAGGGTGCAATTGCGGCAGTGTCTGCTTA
>CAYNXO010000011.1:8322-14333 GCA_964401205.1 Candidatus Undinarchaeota archaeon | reverse complement strand
AGGCAAAGTGCGTAAAAAAGCACAAACCTTTTCGGCAGCAGATTTTTTACTATCCAGGTTTCTTTTATTTTCTTGTACTGCGAGAAGTAAAGGACAGAAGAACCGGCGATTATTGTTAAAGCAAAAATTGCGGTTGTATTAATCAATGGCATTTCAAGCCCTGCTTTTATAACGCCGTCGTGCCAGCCCATTATGCTCATCCCCAAGATTGCGCCGACAATTCCCCTTGCGATATCTCTGGCGGTAAATTTTTCAACAACCCCGCCCTTTAACTCCCCGCGCATTTTGCCCAATTCACTTTCAAACTTTTTGAGCTCCCCCTCTATTTTTTGTTCCTCCCCTTCAATTTTTTTCAGTTCCTTAATTTGCTCTTTCTCCAGCTTTTCTACTTTTTCTACCTCTTTTCTCAGAGACTTCTTTTTTGCCATCTTCAAATTGACCTCTCTTATCTCCCTGCCGGAGATTTCAGGCAAAATCCGAAGGATTTTGCTACCCTCAAAAATTTTCAATTTTTGAGGTGAAGAGCTTAAAAAGCTTCAACAAACCCACGGCTTAGTTAAAAAACTTCGTTTTTTAACTTCCCTGAAACGCTTCGCGTTTCAGAGGATAGCCGTGGGTCGCACAGCTTTTTATGATTGATGTTTATTGCTAACAATCCTTATATTACCCTTCCTTTTCCAGAAGGAACGAATTTCTGTATTTCCTCAATATTAATTGCCTTTATTTTCTGCCCCACTTCTTTTCCTGCTTTTTTGAGCCAAGCGTGCCTTATTTTTTCAGCAACTTCCTTTGACTTTTCATCTCCAGGAGAGACTGCTGAGTAAAACAATGCCCTTTCCTTCACATAAGATTCAGCGCCGGCCATTATTTTCAAATCCCTGTTGATTCCAATAAAGATTTTCAAAGGGACACTGTAAAAGAAGTTTTTCTTTCCATAAACCACGAAAGCCCCTGTTGCAACAAACTCTCCTGCAGGCGCTTTTTTGCTCAGCTGTTCAGGATTTACCCAATAAACATCAGCTGTTCCCAGGCCGCGCTGCCAGGCTTTTGAGTAGCATGCAGCGATTACTGCAGTTTCTTCCAAGTCTTTTTCAGGCACTTTTTTTCCTTCTGTTTTTATTGCACAGAAAGGTGCCCCTTGTATGTCTGCATGGAAAACAACATCATTCTTTACAGTGTATTTTTTAATCAAGAGGTCATTTGTGGAAGCGTCTTTTCCGCACACAACTAAAAATCCGCCTGAAGTCTCAAAGCTCCTGAACTTTTCAAACCACTCTTTTTCCTTCCTATCTTTCTTTACTGGAATTTTCTCTTCGAATTTAAGTGTGCTCAGCCTCACCTCTGTTTTCTTTATTGCTTTCTCAAGTCCAATAATCTTTTTCCTGCCTTTTTTAACCTTGTCATAAAGTTCAGCAGCCTGCCTGAAATCCTGGCCCATTGAAAATGCATCAGCTTCCTGCTTCATCCTTTCAATTCCCAAAACAGTTTCCTCGAAGCTGGCTTTTTGCATTTTAAGCCTAAACTCGTACTTTTCCCGGATTTTATTCTCGGCTGAGCTGATTTCAGAAATTATTTCCTTAACAAAATATTCGTCGCATGCCTGGCTGAAGCTTGGAAAAGATTTTTCCTGAAAACCTGAAAAGGATTTCAGCTTAATAGGCGAAAGCTCAACAGGTTTTTCATCCTTTAAGTATTGGAAGCCTTCGTGCAAATCACTGACTTCCCTGAAAAGGCTTTTTATTTCAGCGTAGATTTTCCCCTTTGCATCGCTGTTTAATTCAGCAGCGCTTTTCATCTTTTCAAGCGAAAGCCTCAGGCAGATTTCCTCTGCGTACAATCCGCCTAAGCCAAAGTTTCTTGCTATTGCGCGGACAACCGGCAGTTTTGAATCAGACAAAATTTTATCCGCCCTTTTCTCCGTCAGTTCAAGAAGATTTTCAGTTGCAGGCGGATAGGAATAAATCAGCCCTCTTTTTACATCCCGGTCTTTCCAGCTCCTCTGTTTCAGCGCAGCCATGATTTTTCCACCTGAATCAAGAAGCAGAACATTTCCGTCTCCGAACATTTCTGCCATTATAAACCTGCTGACCTCTTTTTTTGAAAATTCAAAAACAACAATGCGCTCAAATTCATGCTGCCTTACGCTTTTTAATATTGCACCATCAAGATGCTTGCGCAGCTGCATGACAAAATTGCTTGGCTCAAGCGGAAACTTCTCTTTGTAATTAGTCAAGTGAATTCTTTCAGGCGCAATTAAAAGCATAAAATCAGTTCCTCTATGAAGAACAAAATAAACGCGGTTGTTCAGCTGATAGATTTTCTTAACAATTGAATTAGTTATGTCTTTTTCAATTTCCTTTACAATTGCATAAATCTCAAGCGCTGCCAGTGCCCTGGCTTTGGTTTGCGGCATTTTGTCCTTCTCTTGCTTTCTTTCTCTTTTCCCTTTTCTCAGTGCGTTTCTGCTCAGCTACCCTGCGGTGTTCAAGCAGCTTCTCCCATTCTTCAATGCTTAATTCCTTTTTCCTTTCAAGCTGCTGCACCTCATCTGTGAGTTTCTTTTTCTCAGCAGCCTCCTCTTTTGCTATTTCCGCCTTCAGCTGCTGCTCTAAATGGTCAACCTTTGTCCTCTTTATTCCCTCAAGGTCAGCCGTGCCAAGATAATTCTCAAGCTTCTTTGTTGTTGTAAGCATTCTTGTCCTTTTGTGCGGAACTCTGTTAATCAGCCCCCTTTTCTCCAGTTCAGAATTATATTCGTAAATCCTGTTTCCGAACATCCTCACCATTTTTGACTGCATAATCGGCTGCTTGAATGCAATGTAAGAAAGGGTTGTCAGAACTGCTTTTCTCATATCCATCTGCGGCGCAAGGTTCTTTACAATATCAAGATATTCCAGCTTTACATTCAGCTTGAATTTTCCCCCTTCCACTTCAGTAAGTTCAATCGGCGAATTGCTTTTCAAGTAATCACCTTTGATCTCTTCCAGCGCCTTCTGCACTTTTGGAATAGGCGCATTTGAGTATTTTGAAACCTCTTCTATAGTCAGGCTCTTGCCTGCCAAAAACAGCGCGGCTTCTGTAATTTTCCGTATTTTTTCAAAATCTTTTTCAGCCATATGAGAATCTTATACCTATTGGCAATATTAATTTAACTCACTCTTTTAACCCAGGGCAGTTAACAAAATTATTTATATTAGAACCTAAAACAAGCTCTTCGGGAGAATGTAGTCATGGGAAAAGTTGACGAGCTTCTTGAAATAATTTCTGTGAAAACAGGAATGAGCAGGGAAGAAATAATGCTTCGCGTAAGGACTAAACAGTCTGAACTCTCTGATTTAGTTTCTGAAGAGGGAGCCGCTTACATTGTTGCGAATGAACTTGGAGTAAAAACACGGAACAGAGTAATTGAAAGCATCCTTTCCCTCAGGGAGCTTAACCCAAGCATGAAATCCGTGAATGTAATGGGGAGGGTAAGGGCAATTTTCGGGCCGCGCGAGTTTACAACCAAAACAGGAATCAAGAACAAGGTTGTGAACATGGAAATTATTGACTCCACGGGCATAGGAAGAGTTGTTTTGTGGAATATGCATGATATTGAAAAAATTGAAAAAGGAATTGTTTCTGTCGGCAATGTGATAAAAGTGAAAAACGGCTATGTCAGGGAAGGGCTGAACAACAGGCTGGAAGTTCATGTCGGGAACAAAGGGCTTTTGATTGAAAAGCCAGAGGAATACAGAGAAGACGAATTCCCGCAGGTTGCTGCCGGCAATATTGCAATATCAGAGTTACAGCCCAACACTCCAGTAAGCCTCGCAGCGCGAGTTATCAGCAAATATGAAATAAAGGAATTTGAATCAAACGGCAGAAAGGGAAAAGTTGCAAACGCAATAATAAATGACGGTACAGCATCCACTCGTTTAGTTTTGTGGAATGAAAATGCAGATATGGTTAACAGATTCAAGGAAGGCGACATCCTGAAAATTGAAAACGCTTTTGCAAAAGAAGGCCAGCGCGGAGTTGAAATACAGGCAAACTACAGCACAAAAATAAAGATAAACCCGCCAGGAGTTTCTGTTTCTGAGCAGAAAAGGGAAATTTCAAAAAGCCCAATTTCCGGATTAAAAGAGGGGGATTTTGCCGAACTAAGGGCAGCAGTTGTCTCTAACTTCGGCGAAAATTTCGTTTATGAGATGTGCCCAGCCTGCAACAAGAAAATTGTATTCGGGAAATGTGAAAAATGTGGCCAGGTAAATCCCAACAAACTATTAATACTAAATCTGGCAATTGATGACGGGAGCGGAACTATAAGGGCGGCATTGTTTAGGGAAACAGCTGAAAAGCTCATTGGCATGAGCACAAATGACGCAGCTGTTGATTCTGCAAAAGTCAAATACAAGCTTGATTCACTTCTCGGCACTGAGAAAATTTTTGAAGGAAAAATCAAGCACAATGCGCAGTTTGACCGCCTGGAGTTCAGCGTCTATAACATTCGCGATGTAAATCCTGCAGAAGAGGCACAGCAAATTGCAGAAAAAATAAAGGTGAGCTAAAACACTTCGGAAGCATAGCTTCCTCGTGTTTTCAACCTCAAAAAATAAAGGAGGTCGGTTGAAAATGGCTGACGAAGAAATTGAATCATCTGAAGAAGAACAGGAAGAAACAACAAAATTAAAGAAGGGCGGAACAAGCCTTGAGGATATTACAGGAATCGGGCCAGCTACTGCAAAAAAACTGGAAGAAGCCGGTTTCAAGGAAATTAAATCAATTGCTACTATTTCTGCCGGCGATCTTGCCGAAGTTGCTGAAATAAGCGAGTCAAAAGCAAAGAAAATAATTGCTATTGCAAAGCAACAGTGCGACATGGGCTTTGTAACAGCCGACCAGTTTTTAGAAAAGCGAAGGGAAGTTGGCAGGCTTACAACAGGCTCAAAAGCTTTTGACAAGCTCCTCAACGGCGGCTTTGAAACACAGTCAATTACCGAATGTTTTGGAGAATGGGGTTCAGGAAAATCACAAATAGCGATGCAGCTCTGCGTAAATGTGCAATTGCCCGAGGACAAGGGCGGATTGAATGGTGGGGCATTAGTAATCGACAGCGAGCACACATTCAGGCCTGAGCGAATTGTCCAGATGGCAAACGCAAAAGGCCTTGACCCTGAAAAAGTCCTGAAGAACATAATTATTGCAAAAGCATACTCATCAGACGACCAGATGCTTATTGCAGAACAGGCGCAGGAATTAATCAACGGCAAGAACATAAAAGTCATCATTGTTGATTCCCTGACAAGCTTGTTCAGGTCTGAATTTACAGGAAGAGGAACTCTCGCTTCACGCCAGCAGAAATTAAACCGCCATTTATCAACACTGCACAAGCTTGCTGACATGAACAACATAGTTGTTTATGTGACAAACCAGGTTATGGCAAACCCGGGCTTATTCTTCGGGGATCCGACAAGGCCGATTGGCGGCCACATTCTTGGCCACAGCTCTACATTTAGAATTTATTTGAGAAAGAGCAAGGCAGAGAAAAGAATTGCAAGATTAATTGACAGCCCGAATCTGCCTGACGGGGAAGCTGTTTTCAAGGTTACACCTGAAGGGCTTACTGATTAAGTAAAAAATTATGCTATTATTTTCCTAAAGATAGCCCGCGCTCTTCCCGCAAATTCACCCTTAAAATAGTTTTAGAGATATGGATTGTCAGACTTCTGCTGCGGCTGTGGCGTAGGTGCAGGCGCAACTGGCTTTGGCGCTGCTGGCTGAGCAGGCGCAATATAATAGGAAGCTGTCTTTTCCCCTGCTTTCCTAATAGCCTTTCTCTCGTTTTGCAAAGTCTGCAAAATGGATGCTATCAGCTGCTTGTCCCTGTACCTCGGGCCCTTTTGCCCGCACCTCTGCGTAATCAAATCAACATTCCTTGCAGAGTTTGCGTCCTTTGCGCCCAAGTCGCGCATTGCCGCGTGCGAGCCCGCTCAGATTGTCCCGGTCGCGAACCCGGCTGCTATAGCCGA
>CAYNXO010000011.1:7139-8312 GCA_964401205.1 Candidatus Undinarchaeota archaeon | reverse complement strand
TTTTGTCGTTTTCGCTAATACCCATAAGTGCAGTTAAAATGTGGCAGGAGGTATTTAAATATTATTTTACTGCCTTTCCAGTTTCTTCAGTTTCCCGAAATACTTTATTTCATTGAAGTTTGGCGCAACCACAAACACTTCAAAATTATTCAAATTTACTTGCTTCAAAAATTCAGAAATAACCTGCCCCCTTAAAATGTCAGTGCCTTCTCTTGCAAGGCAGAAAGACGGCTGTGCAACCAAATTTTTCCCTTTCCACTTTCCCTTCAAAAAACACTTGTATTTTTCAGTAATTGTGCCATCAGTCAGGCTTACAGCAGGATGCTCGTTTCCAATAATAATTGTTTTTGCATTTTCAAGCTTCTTTGATTTCACAGGAATTTTGTGGCCGTGCAAAATAAAAATTCCCCTTGACGGAGCAAATCCAATTTTTTCAAACTGGACATTCCTTTTTTTAGTTATCCTGTCAAGAATTATGTCATGATTTCCTTTGATAACGACAATTTTTTTGCAATGCTTTGAAAGCAAATCAATTAATTCAAGAATTTCCTTCCATTCCTGCCCGCTTATTCTCCCGAACTCGTGCTTCAAATCTCCGTTTATTACAATATATTTCAAATCACAGCATTTTTCAAAAATTTTCCCAAGCCTTTCTTTTATTTCTTTAAACTGGAAAGGCGGGATTAAAACCCCTTTTGCAAGCAGTTCTTTTTCATAGCCAAGATGCAAATCGCTGATTACAAGAGTCTTTTCTTTTTTCAAATACAATGCTAAATCAACGATTTCAATATTTTCAAGTGCTTTCATACGGCTCAATCTGCTTTAGAACTGCCTTGTGCATCCTTCTTACAAATTCCAGCTTATCCTCCATTTTCAGTATATCCAGATAGCCACGCGCAATTAAATTCAGTGCAAACGGGCTTGGAACATCAGTTGCAATTACATTTACCTTTGCTTTCTTTTCAATGATTTCCCTCAAAACCTTTTCAGCATTTTTTATGTCCATTAAATCCTCCAAAACTTCCCGTCTTGCTTCCTCCAAGATGGGGAAATGCGTGCTGATTCTCTTTACAGCCGACAACAATAGCTGGGAACTCATCTGCTGCCTGCCGACTGTTTTCCTGTGCCCTTTGTAACTTCTGAGAATCATTAAGCTTCTGGTTGCGCAGTGCC
>CAYNXO010000011.1:380-7129 GCA_964401205.1 Candidatus Undinarchaeota archaeon | reverse complement strand
CAGTGCCTGAATCTTCGTTTTAAAATTTCGGTCTGCTCAACTGCATTTGTTAAAAGTTCCCTGAGATTTTCCGGCCTTAAATTCTGCAAAACCCTTAAAACCTGCATTTTCTGGCTTTCTGAAGTCAAATAGAAACCGTTGTCAGTCAGGGCAATTGCAACATTCTTGTTTCTTGAAATTTTTGAAAGACCATAGGCAATTGCCCTTGAAAGTGCATCATTTACCCTTCTTCCGTATAAAGTATGGAAAATCACGAATTTCTTGTCCCCGAATCCCCTGTAAAACTCAACTACAATCTTTTTGTTTGTCGGGATTTCTGCAAACAAAAACTGCTCCCTGAAATATTCATAAATTGAATTTGCCGAATTTTCATCAACATAAAGGTATTTGTGTATGAAATCAACAATCTCGTGCTTTTGCTTTTTCTCAGAAAGCATTTCCTCAATTTTTCCCCTGAATTTCCCGATTTCATTTGCAACATCAAAACTGAGCGGTAGCATTTCCGAAAACCAGCTTGGCACTGTCGGGAGTTTTCCAGGAACAGGAGTAACCTGAACAGTCATTCCGCGCGCAAAATTAAACCTGTAAGTATTCCCGCCCAAAACGAAAATATCCCCTTTCTTCAATCTCTCCAAAAAACCCTCATCAAGCATTCCAATTCTTTCCTCTCCGAATTTAACCTCAAGGTAAGATTCTTCAGGGATAGTCCCGATGTTTGTGCTGTAAATCACACGCGCCATTTTTGACCTTCTGCCAAACATTTTTGTCTTTTCATCATACCAGACTTTTGCATAAACGTGCCTTTCTTCCAGGCTTACATATTCGCCTGCAAGGTATCTCAGGACAGATTCAAACTTCAGCCAGTCAAGATTCCTGTAGCAATAGCTTCTTTTTACGAGCTCAAGCGCAGTTTCAGCATGCTGCTTGCTCTCAATTGCCAGGCCGTAAATATGCTGTGCCAAAACATCAAGGCAGTTTTGCGGTATTTCAATATTGTCAATCTTGTTTTCAAGCGCGTTTTTCAGCATAACTGCGCATTCAACCAAATCATCCCTGTCCATTACAATAAACCTGCCCTCTACTTTGTCATGCAATTTATGCCCTGACCTCCCAAACCTTTGCAGGGCTCTTGCTGTTGATTTCGGGCTTCCAAGCAAAATAACCAAATCAATATATCCAATGTCAATTCCAAGCTCAAGGCTTGTTGAACACACAACAACTTTTAGTTCCCCTTTTCTAAGGCGGTCTTCAAGCTTAAGCCGGTGCTCTCTTGAGAGTGAGCTGTGGTGCGCGCCTATATCCTCTGCATACCTGCTCGGGTATTTTGTTTTCAGGTGATGCACAACCCTTTCTGTTGCGCTTCTCGTGTTTGTGAAAATCAAAGTAGTTTTGTGCGCCTGGATTAAAGAATCCAAAAGTTTGTACAATTCATCGTGAAGCTCAAGCTGTGTAGCTGACATTATGTTTTTCACAGGGCAGAGAACCTTCAAATCAAGTTTTTTCAGGTCTTGCACATCAACAATTTTGCAGTCCCTTTCTTTTCCCCCCTCATAGCCGGCCAAAAAATTCGCAATTTCTTCAAGCGGGGCAACTGTTGCGCTCAGCCCGATTCTTGTAAAAGGGCCAGCAAGATTCTGCAGCCTTTCTAGCGAAACAGAAAGATGAACTCCCCTCTTGTTCGACGCAAGCGCATGAACCTCATCAACAATAACCCATTTCAAATCCCTCAGAAGCTCCTTGAATTTCGGCGCGCACAAAACAATTCCAAGGGATTCAGGAGTTGTTATTAGTATATGCGGCGGCTTTGCCAGCATTTTCTGCCTTTCGCTTGTTTTTGTGTCTCCTGTGCGCACAGCAATTCTTATCCCCAGTTCCTTGCCTGCAATCTTTTCCATTTCAGCAAGGGGATTTTTCAGGTTGACTTCAATATCCCTTGACAAGGCCCTTAACGGGCTGATGTAAACACAATATACTTTGTCTTCCAGTGTCCCTTCTTTTGAAAGGGTTACAAGCTCGCTTATTATTGAAAGAAATGCAGAAAGCGTCTTTCCGCTTCCAGTCGGGGCAGAAATCAATGTGTTTTCCTTGTTATGAATTGCAACAACAGAATATTTTTGCGGCTTGCTGAAAGTCCCGAATTTTTGCTTAAACCACTTTGCAACTAAACCATCCAGTGTCTCGGCGATACTCCCGTCCTCATATTCCTTAGTAAGATACTGTATGCTCACTGGGATAGTGCTAGCTGCAATTCTATGCGAACTGTAAAACTGGCAAATTATATTTGGTTTGGAAAAGGGTAAGGCCAGCGAATAAAAAACGCTGGCACCACCCCCCCCTAAGAAAAGAATATGTGATTAAGTTAAGCCCCCGTCTCTTAGCCCTAAATTATGGCTTTTGGACTATTTATTTTTTGCCGGTGTTCCAAGTTATCCTCCCCGCGCAAAACAAAAAGAGTATATAAGACCAATCATTATCCCTTTTGTCTCCAATGGAAGACAACTCCCTAAAAGACAGGGATAAACCCCTGCAAAAGCAAGAGCCATTAAAGCAGATTGAAGATTTTGTAAGAGACTATCCTCACGCTATTTCCCATGGTTTTGACCACATAAGGAGAGTTTACAACCTTTGCCTTTTTATCGGAAAAGTTGAGAGTGCAAACCTCCACATACTTCTCCCTGCGGCCCTCATGCATGACATTGGCAGGGACCTGGAAGAGCATTTGGGCGCAGACCATGCAGAATCAGCAGAATTCCTGTCAAAAGATTTCCTCAAGCTTATAAATTACCCAAAAGAGCACATAAATGAAATTTTCAATGTCATAAGAAGCCACAGCTCCAATCCAGAGCACATGCCAGAAACCCTTGAAGCAAAAATACTTTCTGATTCAGACAAGCTTGATTCCCTTGGGGCCATGGGGGTTGCGCGGGTTTTCACCTTTGGCGGCTCAAGAGGAAGGGACATAGATGGGACCGTGAATTATTTCCGTGAAAGAGTCAGGAAGATAAATGAGCAGCTCTATACAACAACTGCGCGAAGAATTGCAAATGAAAGAATAAAATTCATACAGGCTTTTCTTGAAAAAATGCATGAGGAGAACACCGGCCTGAGGTGAGTTCTGCTAATATGAAAATAATTGCCTTTGTTGGAATGCCTGGCTCTGGGAAAACAACAGCAACGAATTTCCTCCGTGAAAAAGGAATGAATGTCTTAAGATTAGGTGATTTGACTGACGAGGAATTAAAAAAGCGCCATCTTACGCGAACAGAGGAAAACGAGAGAAAAATACGCGAAGAATTAAGGGAAAAATTCGGAATGCAGGCTTATGCCGACTATGTTATCAGAAAAATAAAATACCTCGAGCCAAAGCCTGATGCTGTTTTTCTTGATGGGGTAAGGAGCTTTGAGGAATATTCTTTGCTTAAAAAAGAATTCGGGAGCTCTTTTTCAGTAATCGCAATTGTAGCAGGCCCTTCAGTCAGGCATGCAAGGCTCGTCAGCAGAAAAGAAAGGCCACTGACATGGGAGCAGTGCATTTCAAGGGACGAATCTGAAGTCAAAAAACTGAACCATGGCTCAACAATTGCAATGGCAGACTACTATATTCTGAACGAAAACAAGGGAAAAGAGGAATTGGGGAAAGAAATTACTGCATTGGTTGACAAAGTTCTTGGATAAAAGCCGTCAAAAAGCTTAAATATACTCTATCTTTATCAGATAACAGAGCGGTTTCGGTAATTTTTACTGAAAAATAAGATAGAGGTGTAAAAAATCCCTTAACAGGGCTTTTTCACCTCCAAAAACTAAAATAAGGAGGTCGGTGAAAAATGGCACGCGTTCCTTTCAAGGAAATCCAGAACAAGACAGTTGTCTCAGAAGGCGGAAGGATGTTTGGAAAAGTCCTTGACGCAACTGCAGATGTCTCAACAGGCGAACTGATAAACGTGATTGTTGAACCGACAAAATACATAACTGCCCATTTTGAAGACTTGGTAAGAGACAAGCAGGGCAGAATTTTGTTGCCGTTCAGTGCAGTAAGCGCAGTCGGCGACTTTGTTCTCGTGAACGAGTCAGACATTCTTTAAAACAGCTTTTTGTGCTCGCACAACGCATAATTTTTCTCGCACAAAAATGCTCTACGAGCATCTACTCGCTAGCGCTCGTAGACCTGGGAAAACGGGACTACGTCACAAAGCGAGGGCTGTGCAGGCGTTGCGTTGCCCACCAATTGTTGCAAGCTAGATGATGCCCTCGCTTTGTGCTGGGGATATGCTCGCCACTGGGCAATTTGTGCGCCGTTAAGGAACAGCTGTTCCTTAACGCACGCGATGTAAAGGAACAGTTGTTCCTTTACACACATGAAATCCTGTGGATTTCATGTTGAACCTTCGGTTTCGCGTTGTCGCAATCCCCAAATAGGCATATTTAGTTTAAGATTGTTATTTTAGAGTAGCGGTTAGCATGGAATTTAATTTAAATTAAAAGAAATAAAAGACTAAATCTTAAAAATTTCCTTTATTTTCCCAGCCAGGGATTCTTTTGACCTCAATCCTGTCAAAGAGTCCATTTCAGCCCCATCTTTGAAAAATTTCAGCGTCGGGATGCCCATAACCCCGAATTTTTCAGTTGTCAAAACATTTTCATCAATGTTTAATTTTCCAAAATTTATTTTTCCGCTGTAATCCCCTGAAAGCTCCTCAATAACCGGTGCCTGTGCCTTGCACGGCCCGCACCAGTCAGCATAAAAATCAACAATCCACTTTCCCGAACTTATCTTATTCTCAAAATTTCCGTCAGTAAGGACAACTACATTTGCCATCAACATCGGCTGGGAACCAACCAATTTATTGGTTGGAGGAAGCCGATTCCTCCACCTTTTGCCCAACATCAGAAGCCGATGTTGAGTAACACACCGCAATGATCTAACAGGGTGTGTCTGATGGCAACTCTAAAAGAGTATAATATTTATAACGTTTTCTGCCAATCCATAACTATGAGAGCATTTATCGCAGTTGAAATAAGCGAAGAGCAGAGAAAAAAACTTACTGAATTTCAGTCAGCCTTGGAAAAATGCGGCGCAGATTTAAAAATTGTTGAGCCTGAAAACCTTCACATGACTTTAAGATTTCTCGGCGAAATTTCTGAACAAGAGCTTGAAAAAGCAAAAAAAGGTTTGCAGTTTGCAGTTAGCGGTTTGCAGAGCTTTTCCTTAAGCATTAAAGGAGCCGGAGTTTTTCCAAATTTAAATTATATAAGAGTTGTCTGGGCTGGGGTTGAAAAGGGGAAAGAAGAGCTTTCAAGCATTGCAGAAAAAATTAATTCTGAAATTAAAGTTGGAGAAAAAGACGCTCTACGCTCTGCTTCGAGCGTCTCTCGCTTCGCTCGAGATGAGCGCGGCTTTTCAGCGCATATTACAGTGGCTCGCGCAAAAACAGCAAAAAGCAAGGAAAAAATTGCTGAAATTTTAAAAGAATATTTGAACTTTGACTTTGGCGAAACCACTGTAAGTGAAATAAAAATCAAGGAAAGCAAATTAAGCCCGAAAGGGCCTGTGTATAGCGACTTGTTTTCAGTAAAACTTTCTTAGGCTTCCCAGTCTGTACTTATGTGCTTTCTAATATCCTCTATGTTTTTGACCTTCCTTTGATCCAAAACAGCGAGCAAAAGGTCTCTTGCAAAAAGGAGGTATCTGTAATTCTCAAAACTAACTATTCCATGTTTTGTGCTCTCTGTAAATTTTAGTATAATTTTCTGCGCCAACTGAATTTGTTCCTTAAATTCCCCTTCCTGCTTACTTTCTATTACATGTTTTTTAGCCATATCAAGAAGGCGTTCTGTTTCCTCTAAAATAACTCTCGTCGGCAGTATCCCAGGTGCGTGTGTCGTGCTCAAATCGACAAATTTGATTGTTGGGAGTTGCGGCCCCTTCGGGCTTCTCTCAAAAGGCGGTTGTCTTCCTGCCATAACATATTAACCTGTGGTTTAAACCAAATATAAACCTAGCGTTTGCGGCTCACTCAATTAACCCGCAAGAGTTAAAGAAAGCTTATAAGTCCCCCGTCCAAGCCATTTTTATGGAATGTGAATTCAACAAAGTTTCTTTTCAAAAAAAGAAATCAGCCAAATTAAGGAATTTTCTCATTGCAGTTCTTTTATTTTTCTCAATTATCGCAGTAAGGGAACTGGCAGCTGAGAATTTGCATGCAAAGGAGCATGACTTAATCAAACCTCAGGATGTTTCAAAATCATTTGTTGAAAATTTTTCTTATTCCAGTGAAAAGAAAAGCGAAATTGCCCCTTCTTCAGGGGACGGCATACTTGACAGCGGAAGCTCCGCACTTTCGGGAATTGCCAGCACAGCAACGCAAATAAGCAATTTTATTTTTCAAGAAAGCCCTGCTGATTCAGAATTTGATGTGCTTTTCCTGAACGGAACTCCTGAAAACCTGATTATTTTAATAATAGACGGCGCAGGCGGCTATTACATAAATGAGGAAACAACCCCAAACCTCCATGGAATTGCAAAACACTCTTTTTTCTCAACAGAAATGCGAGCCTTAGTTCCAAGCACAACCGAAAGCCATTCCATAATTTTTTCAGGCATTTACAATGAAAGCTATGACTGGCAAACTTACTTAAATGAAACTCTTGGCAAAAACAAATCGCTTTTTGACGCTGCAAAAAACGCCAATTACACGATTTTTGCTGCAATGGGCAGCGGAAACTCACAGTACCTTGATGAAAAAGCTGAT
>CAYNXO010000011.1:0-370 GCA_964401205.1 Candidatus Undinarchaeota archaeon | reverse complement strand
GTACAACAGCACTTTCAAGGCAGACAATGAGTTTGATTCCTACAATTTGTGGGTGGAGAACTCAACAATCACTGCCTTGGAAAATCTTTCCTCAGAAAACAAAAAATTCATCCTTGTTGTAAATTTTCCCGGCATTGACAAGGCAGGTCACGACAGCTTTAATTTATATCTTCCAACTTTGCGCAAAACAGATAATATTATCGGTGAAATTTTTTCATATTTAGTAAAATCAGGAATGATGAACAATACCGCGCTTTTAATAACATCTGACCATGGAATGCAGAAAGCTTATACTGGCAGGGGTGCACACGCCGGCATTTATACCGATAAAACGCTTCGCGTTCCTTTCTTGCTTTTAAGCCCGAATGTG
>CAYNXO010000010.1:14500-15406 GCA_964401205.1 Candidatus Undinarchaeota archaeon | reverse complement strand
ACTGAACCAATTTAACAGGTTAAAATGTCAGCACCGTCCGGCCCCAGAAGGGGCTCAATGCAGTTTCATCCGCGCTCAAGAGCAGACCGCATCTATCCAAGAGTCCGCACATGGCCGACAACGCAGGAGACAAAACTGCTCGGCTTTGCAGGCTATAAGGCCGGCATGACTCACGCATTCATTCTTGACACACGAAAAGACACGCCAACAACAAACCAGGAAGTTTTCACGCCGGTTACAGTTCTTGAGTGCCCGCCCCTTTCTGTTTTTGCTGTCCGCTGCTATGAAAAAACCCCTTATGGCTTAAGCCTCATTTCCGAGTTCTGGGCTGACAAGGCCCCAAAATTCCTTCCTCGCGCTCTTTCTGTCCCTAAAAAACTCCCTTCTGCACCTGAAAATTTAAAGCCACACCATATTACTCTTGCTGTAAGCACAAATCCTTTTTCTGTGGATTTAAAAAAGACACCAGAGGTTTTTGAAATAGCTGTTGGCGGAAAAACACCAGATGAAAAGCTTGCCTATGCAAAAAACATGCTTGGCAAGGAAATAAAAGTTTCCGACTTGTTCAAGGAAGGAGAGCTTGTTGATGTTACTGCAGTCACAAAAGGAAAAGGAACCGAGGGTGTAATAAAGAGATTCGGCGCACGCCTGATGAAGAGAAAGCACTCACGCTCATTAATCAAGAGACACATTGGTTCAATAGGGGACCGCTCAACATGTGTAAGGCCGACTGTTCCGATGATGGGGCAGATGGGCTGCCAGACAAGAACAGAGTTCAACAAGCTTATTGTAAAAATCGGAAAAGCCGGAGAGCCTATAACTCCTGCTGGCGGATTTTTGAATTACGGAAATGTGCAGGGTGATTTTATGCTCATAAAGGGTTCTGTTCCTGGAACTCAGAGGAGA
>CAYNXO010000010.1:12671-14490 GCA_964401205.1 Candidatus Undinarchaeota archaeon | reverse complement strand
CGTAACTTACATCAGCATGGCATCAAAGCAGGGCAAGTAAAAAAATGAAAGCAGAAATTTACAAAACAGATGGAAGCAAGGCAGGGCAAATAGAACTGCCGTTCATATTTAACGAAGAGTACAGGCCTGACTTGATAAAAAGGGCGTTCCTCGCTGAACTATCCAACAAAATACAGCCGTGGGGAACTGATCCTATGTCTGGTATGAGAAGGATTTCAGAATCATGGGATGTCGGCGGAGGAAGGTCAAGAATCCCAAGGGCAAAAGCAGGGCCGCACAGGGGCGCAAGAGTAAGGGGCTCAAGATACAGGTCAAAGGGAAGATGGTTCCCGGCAGCAGGAAGGGCTATTGGAGTCCCTGGAACAGTCGGCAGCAGGCAGGCGCATCCGCCAAAGCCGGAAAAAGTCATTGCAGAGAAAATAAACAAGAAAGAATTGCGAAAGGCAATAAGAAGCGCAATTTCAGCAACAGCAAACAAGAGCCTGATTGAAGCAAGAGGCCACATTGTTGCTGATGTAAAATCACTTCCAATCATAATGGATGATTCAATCTGCGACATGAAGAAAACAAAGGAGCTTGAAAAAACACTCATTTCACTTGGCCTTGAAAAGGAAATTGAAAGGGCGTCAGTAGTCAATCAGAGAGCTGGGAAGGGAAAAATGAGGTCAAGGCGATACAGGCACAAAAAATCAGTGCTCATTGTTATTCCAAACGCAAAGAAAAATTCGCACAAAATACTGAGCAGCATACACGGAGTTGAGTCTGCAACAGCATCGCAGCTGAACATTACTTTGCTCGCGCCAGGCGCAAGCGCAGGCAGGCTTACAATATGGACAAAGAGCGGACTGCAGGAAGCTGAATCAAGATTCAAGGAGAAAGAATGAACCCAAACGACATAGTCCTTTATCCATTGCTGACAGAGAAGTCAATGAACAGGGTTGATAAGAACAACGAGCTTGTCTTTGTTGTTGCAATAAAGGCAAACAAGAACACAATAAGGCAGTCTGTTGAAAAAATATATTCAGTAAAAGTTGAGAGTGTTAACACACATATTGACAGGAAAGGAAGAAAGAGGGCATTTGTAAAACTCTCCCCTGAGAGCAAGGCAATTGATATAATGACAAAGATGGGGGTGCTGTAAGCATACTACTATGGGTAAAAGAATCAGAGCGCAAAAAATCGGAAAAAGCCCGAACAGACGGTCGCCTGGGCACCGCTATATCGCAGAATCTAAATATCCTTCAATGAAAGAAGGGGCTTCGGGAACCGTAGTTGACATAATGCATAACTCTGGAAGGACAGCTCCGCTTGCACTTGTTAAGTTTGAAAATGGGGAAAAGGCACACTTGGTAGTGCAGACTGGCTTGCAGGCAGGGCAGGCAGTTTCATACAGGAAAGGTGAGATAAAAGAAGGAAACATTCTCGCACTAAAGAACATACCTGAGGGAACCCTTGTTTCAAACATTGAATTAATCCCTGGAGACGGCGGAAAAATCGCAAGATCAGCAGGAACCTTCTGCAGAATAGTAACTCATGATCAAAAAGGAAGTGTAATACAGCTCCCTTCAGGCAGCTTCAAGACAATGCCGCAGGACTGCCTAGCGACAGTCGGCATAATCGCAGGCGCGGGCAGGGAAGAGAAGCCGTTAATGAAAGCAGGCAGGCACTACTATATTGCAAAATCAAGGAACAAGCTCTGGCCTGTTGTAAAAGGAGTTAATATGAACCCGGTCGATCATCCATACGGAGGCGGAGGCCATACTCATTTAGGCAAGCCAAAGACAGTTTCAAGGAATACACCGCCTGGAAGAAAGATAGG
>CAYNXO010000010.1:0-12661 GCA_964401205.1 Candidatus Undinarchaeota archaeon | reverse complement strand
GAAACACGCCTCCAGGAAGGAAAGTCGGCCCTGTTGCAGCGCGCAGGACAGGAAAGCAGAGGTAAGCTATGGCAAAAATCTTCACTTACAGAGGTTTCACAATTGAGGACTTGAAGAAAATGAGTCTTGAGGAATTTGCAAAAATATCCACTTCAAAGGCGCGAAGAAAGCTTTTAAGAGGATTCCCTGAAAGGCACAAGAAGCTTCTTGAGCGCTCAAGAAAAACAACAGCTCCTGTAAGGACCCACTGCAGGGACATGATAATACTCCCTGAATTTGTCGGGAAGCAGTTTAATGTTCACAACGGGAAGGAATTCGTTCCAGTAAGGATTGAGGCTGAAATGCTCGGCCACGACCTTGGAGAATTCGCACTAACACGAAAGAGAGTGCAGCACAGCTCGCCTGGAATGGGTGCAACAAGGGCGAGCAAATTCGTTTCATTGAAGTAAGGATAAAAATGAGCAGAGTAGGATATGCTTATCAGGGAAAAGAAGAAAAAACAGTCCGCTGTCAGGGAAGCGGGCTTCGCATCAGCCCAAAGGAGAGCTATGAAATAGCAAACACGCTCCGCGGGATGAATGTAGTGAAAGCTAAAAAACTGCTGGAGCGAGTAATCGAACTCAAGGAGCCGATTCAGTACAGGAAATTCAACAGGGGCTCAGGCGCAGGCCACAGAAAAGGCCACAAAGGGCCCGGAAGATTCCCTGTAAACTCAAGCAGGGAATTCATCAGCCTGCTCAATTTGCTACAGGCAAATGCAAAATTCAAGGGAATGGACAGCGAAAAACTGTCATTGTTTCACATTGCCACTCACAAGGGCGCCGAAATAAGGCACTCTTTCAAGGGCTCAGCGCACAATTCAACAACAACGCATGTTGAAATAGTTGCAAAGGAGGAAAAATAAATTAACGGCGATGAGCAATGAGCCGTGAGCAGTGGGCGTTTACCCAAAGCTCATAGCCCAGAGCTGAACCAATTTAACAGAAATGGCAGTTGAAAGAAAATTCCTGGAAGAGGCATTCAAGAAGATAAAGATAGACCGCTTCCTGCGCAAAGAGCTGAAGAATGTCGGAGTAGGAGAGGTGTGCGTAAAGAGAACTCCGCTTGGAACGCGCATATCAATTGAAGCTGTAAAGCCAGGGCTTTTGATAGGGAGAAAAGGAAAGAACATACAGGACTTGACTATTGCAGTAAAAGAGAAATTCGGGGTTGAAAACCCGCAGCTGGAAGTAGCAGATGTTCCTGTTCCGGAATTCACTCCTGGGATAATGGCACAGCAGCTTGCACAGACACTCGAAGGAGGAGTCCATTTCAGGCGGGCATGCCACAACGTGCTTAGCAGGATAATGAAGAAAGGAGCACTTGGGGCAATGATAGTCATAACAGGAAAAATGAGCGGCGCCCGCGCAAGAAGCGAGAAATTCAAGGCAGGATACATAAGATACTGCGGTGAGCCGACATTGCAGTATGTAAAAGTAGCAACAACCTACGCATCGCTAAAGCCCGGAATGCTTGGAATTAAGGTAAGGATAATGCCGCCAATTGACAATCCATCTGATTTGCTCGCATTAAGAAAAGTTCCTCTTGCCGAAGGAGAAAAGACAGAGAAACATGTTCAGGCTGAGGCAAGGGAAAACAAATTGGAGAAAAAGCCAAGAGCAAAAAGGGAAAAAACCAAAGAAAAAATTGAGGTTCAGTAATGGCCATAATAAGGAAAAAAGAGCTTAGGGCAATGGGCACAGAAGAAATGAAGGCAAAGTTAGCTGAACTCAGGAAAGAGCTCCTTTCAGCAAGGGCAAAAATCGCCACTACAAAAACATCTGACAATCCTGGAAAATACAAGCAAATCAAAAAAACAATCGCACGAATTAGGACTTTCGTGCATCAAAGAGGTGTTAAACTAGATTAAATAAATGGCAAATTGTCAAGTATGCGGGCTGCCTGAGGAAATTTGCATGTGCAAAGAACAGAAAAGAGAAGGTGCAAAGCTCAAGGTATACACTGAAAAACGCAGATACGGAAAAGAAGTCACAATCGTTGAAGGTCTTGGCAGCGACAAAGAAGCCCTTGGCCAGGTCGCAAAAGAACTGAAAACAAAATGTGCTGCAGGCGGAACAGTAAAGGGAGGAAAAGCGGAAATACAGGGCTCTCATCTTCCGAAAGTCAAAAAAATCCTGCAGGAAATGGGATACTTAGTCGCTTAATCACGCATGATAATCACGCCGAAAAACCTTGTGAAGCACGAGCTCACCGGGCTCAAAGTTGAGGTCATAAACAGTTCGGATAAAAACAAAATCGGAATACAAGGGACTGTTGTAAACGAAAGCAAAGGCATAATAACAATCGAAACAAGCATGGGTGAAAAAAAAGTTCCGAAAAAGGAATGCGTTTTCCGCTTCACGCTTGATGAAACAAAGGTCGATGTCAAGGGCGAAAACCTGATTGGAAGGCCTGAAGAGCGGATAAAAAAACAGCAAACAGAAAAGTGGTGAAAAAAATCAAACACACCCTTTCCACCCCGCCCTGAAGGGCAGGGTATGCCGTGCGGTGTGTAACTCACAAAGTCGCTTCGGTGGTTTTGTGAAAAAAAGGAGGTGTCGCGATTCCTCCACTGGTTAAAACCAGTGGACCCTCGCGACTTTGTGATGGAAAAAACAGAATGCAATGATGTGCACTGCCCAAAGCACGGGCACTTTAGTACGCATGGTGCTAAAATTGAAGGGACTGTAGTAACCGACAAAATGAAAAGAGGCGTAGTGGTTGAGAGGCCATACTTCCTGTTCGTCCCGAAATATGAAGGGTATGAAAAGAGAACAACAAGAATCACGGCCCACAATCCGGACTGCATTAAGGCAAAAGTTGGCGACAAAGTCATACTGAAAGAATGCAGGCCGATAAGCAAGCTGAAGTCACACGTCATAGTTGAAAAGGTGGTGAAATAAATTAAGGCGGACTAGCGAACTGGCGGACTAGCGGACTCGTACGAGTTCGCGAGTAATCGAGTCCGCGAGTACGCTTAACCAATTTAACAGATATGGGCAAAATAAGAAAAAAAATCAAAGTGCATGTAAAGGTCCTGGGCAATATACCGAAGCTTTTGCCAGTCGGAGCTTTCCTTGAAGTAGCAGACAACACCGGTGCGAAGAGGCTTCAGATAATAACTGTCAAAAACTACCACGGAAGAAAAAGGCAGATTGTCGCAGCAGGAATTGCAGACATTGTAATCTGCAGTGTTGTTGAGGGAGCGCCTGACTTAAAGCACCAGGTAGTGCCTGCCATAATCATAAGGCAGCGCAAGGAGTACAAGCGCCCAAATGGCGACCATATAAAATTCCACGACAATGCGGCAGTTGTCATAACCCCTGAAGGTGAAATGAAGGGAACTGAAATTAGGGGCCCTGTTGCAAGAGAAGCAATCCAAAAATGGACTACACTGGCGGCAGCTGCTAAAATAGTAGTTTAAAAGCATGAAAAGCAAATTCAGCCCAACATGGAAGTCAAGTTCGCAAACGCGGAGAAAGCGCAAATATGCAGCTAATGCTCCGCTTCATATCCGGAAAAAACTTGTAAGCTCCCACCTTTCAAAAGAGCTGAGAAAGCAGTACAAGAAAAGAAGCATGCCGCTGCACAAGGGAGATGAAGTAAAAGTAATCAGGGGCTCGCAGAAAGGCCTTAAGGCAAAAATCGCTGAGGTGGATTTGAAAAACATTTCAGCATATCTCGAGGGCCAGCTGAGAACAAAAGTCACGGGGAAAAAAGTTCCGATGAAATTCCAGCCCTCAAACCTCATAATCACAAACTTAAATCTGGCTGACAAGAAAAGGGAAGCAATGATTAGGAAAACAACGCCAGTGAAGCAGGTGAAATAAAATGGCACATTTGAAAAGACTAGTAGCGCCAAAAACTTGGCCAATAGCAAGGAAAAAAACAGTTTTTGTTACTCAGCCGAATCCGCGCGTAAAGGCGGAATTTGGAATTCCGCTTTCAATGCTGCTCAAGGATTTGCTTAAAGTCGCAAAAACAAACCGGGAAGTCCTCAGGATATTAAGGGAGAGGCAGGTTCTGGTAAACGGGAAAGTGCAGACACAGGGAAAATTCCCTGCAGGCCTGTTTGATGTAATTGAAATTCCAAAGCTGGGAAAGTCATATATTGTCATGTTTGACAGGCTTGGGAAACTAACGCTTAATGAAGTCAAGAAGCCCAGCCACAGGCTGCTGAGAATTGAAAACAAGACAATGATTTCAGGAGGAAAGCTGCAGCTGAATCTTTTTGGCGGGACAAATGTCCTTGCTGAAAAAGGGGAGTACAAAGTCGGGGATGCGGTAAAAGTAAGCTTTCCTGAAAACAAGCCGACTGGAACTGTGACCGTGGACAAAGGCTCAAAGGTCCTTGTAATCGGCGGAGCCCACAGGGGGGAAACAGCAACTGTAAAGGAGCTTGATGTCAAAAAGACTCCAAAAGAAGTCATACTAAAGGGAGATGAAGGGGAATTCAGAACAAGATTCGGGAATATTCACTTGATTGAGTAAAAATGCGCGACGCGAAAATGGCAAGCACTACAATAAAAATCAGCAAAATCGCCTTGCATATAGGCGAGAGCGAGTCAGTAGAAAAACTCCAGAAAGCCGAGAAGCTGCTTCAGGAGCTCAGCGGCCAGAAACCGCTCAAGACCTATGCAAAAAATACAATCAGCGAGTGGAATGTAAAAAAATTCGCACCAATTGGCGTAAAAGTAACTATGCGCGGGGAAAAAGCAAGAGCATTCCTTGCAAGGGCATTTGATGCTGTTGAAAATAAAGTAAAAGAAGAGCAGTTTGACGCCAGGGGGAATTTATCCTTTGGAATAAAAGAGTACATTGAAATCCCTGACACGAAGTATGATCCTGACATTGGAATGTTTGGACTTGATGTTTCAGTAAATCTGTCAAGGCCTGGTTACAGCATTACAAGAAGGGCAATAAAGCCGAGCAAACTGCCGAAGAAAGCAATAATCACAAAGGAAGAAGCAAAAAACTTCTTTGAAGGAAATTTCAAGGTAAAAGTAGTTGCAGGAAGTGAATAAGCCCATGCCAGCAAGAAAATACGGAAAAGCAGCAAAATCATGCAGGTTGTGCGGAACGCACGACAGGATGATAAGGAAGTACAGAATGGACATCTGCGGCAGATGCTTCAGGGAAATTGCGACAAAAATGGGCTTCAAAAAATATTCATGAGGTAAAAATGGTATCTGACACACTATCAAATGCAATGATAACATTGAAGAACTACGAGCTTACTGGGAAGAACGACAGCATATTAAAGCCGGCTTCCTCGCTTGTCAAGGAAGTCCTCAGGGTTATGCAGGAAAACAGCTACATTGGAAGCTTTGAGTTCATTGATGACGGCAAATCAGGGCAGTTCAAGGTAAAGCTTATTGGAAAAATAAACAACTGCCGTGCAATAAGGCCGAGATA
This sequence comes from Candidatus Undinarchaeota archaeon, assembly GCA_964401205.1. Taxonomy (GTDB): domain Archaea; phylum Undinarchaeota; class Undinarchaeia; order Undinarchaeales; family Naiadarchaeaceae; genus CAYNXO01. Next base: position 7,207 of record CAYNXO010000010.1, on the reverse strand, counting down.
CCAGGTCGGAGTAACTGAGTTTGAAAAATATGAAAGGCGGTATCTGCCTGCGCGCGAATTCGGCATCTTAATAGTGAGCACATCACAGGGAGTAATGTCGCACAAGGATGCAATACAGAAAAAAATCGGCGGGACACTGCTCTCATATGTTTACTGATTAAAATGGAAAAAGAAGCACAAAAACAAGCCAGGAAAAAAGAAGGGCTGAAGGAAGAAATCCAGATTCCTGAAGGATTGCAGGTAACTGTCAGCGGAGCTGATGTAACTGTAAAGGGGCCGAAAGGCGAGCTTAAGAGAAACTTTACTTTCCCGTGGACAAAAATAGTGAAAGACGGGAACAAAATCATAGTCACTTCGGAAAAAAGCAGGAAATCGGCAAGGGCTTTTGTCGGTTCTTTTGTTGCACATATGAACAACATGTTCACAGGAGTTACAAAGGGATTCAAATACACGATGAAGGTCGTATTCTCGCACTTCCCGATGAATGTAAAAGTTGTAGGGAAAAAAATTGAAATAACAAATTTCTTTGGCGAGAAAAAGCCAAGGCATGCAAAAATTATCGGAAATGTAAAAGTCAACGCCGGCAAGGAAGAGATTATAATTGAAGGTGCAAACGTAGAGGAAGTCGGCCAGACAATGTCAAACATTGAGCTTGCAACAAGAATAAAGTACAAGGATTCGAGAATCTTCCAGGACGGCATTTACCTCACAAACAGAGAATGATTATTATGGCTGAAGCAAAAAAATCAATTGTTGAAATAAGAAGGAGCCTGATAAAAAGGCTCAAGAAGCGCAAGCCGACTTTCAGGAGGCCGCTCAAATATGCATATGCAATGAAACCTGGCTGGAGAAAGCCGCGGGGAATGCACAGCAAGATGCGAGAAGGAGAAAAGTCAAAGCCAGCTGTCGTAAAACCCGGCTACAGGTCTGCAAAAATAATCAGGGGTTTGCATCCTTCCGGATACGAGGAAGCTTATGTTTCATCAATTGTGCAGCTTGACAAAATAGATGCAAAAAAACAGGCAGCAAGGCTTGCATCGGGCCTTGGGATAAGAAAAAGAAAGCTGTTTGCTGAAAAGGCAAAATCGCTTGGAATAAAGGTGCTAAATGGGTGAAATAAATTAACGGCGGTGAGCAATGAGCCATGAGCAGTGGGCAAGCGCCCAAGGCTCAAAGCCCAGAGCCCATGGCTGAACCAATTTAACAGATATGTACAACGAAACAGTCATGCAGCATTTTAAGAACCCTCACAACTACGGCGAGATGGAAAATCCTGACGGCGTTGGAACAGTCGGGAACGTGATTTGCGGAGATGTAATGAAAGTTTACATAAAAGTGAAAAACAACATTATTGAGGACATAAAATTCCAGACATTCGGCTGTGCAGCAGCAATTGCCACTTCTTCAATGCTCACTGACCTTGCAAAGGGGAAAAACATTGACGATGCAATGAAAATAGGAAACAAGGATGTTGCAGGCTCTCTGGGAGGGCTGCCTCTGATAAAGATGCATTGTTCTAACTTGGCTGCTGATGCACTGCACGCTGCAATAAAAGATTATATAAAGAAGAAAGAAAAAACGAGTGGATAAGAGAAAAATTAAATGGTTTTATTCTGCATACCATGCCTTGCACTTCTTGCGTATTTTGGCATAGCCAGCATATTCATCCCTAAATACAGAGTTTTCCTGAAGGAAGCGTGGAGATGCTTCCTGGACAAGCTTATGCTAAGGAAGTGCTCTGTTGCCTTTGATGAAAGAATGAGGATTGTGTTCAGCACATGGCTCGCTGAAAAAGGCTTTGTCAGGCTAGGAAGATTTTTCTACAATAAAAAGAATTTTGACTTTGTGCTGATATCTTTTGTGGTAATTTTTACAATACTTTCAATATACTTCATATATTTGTTTATACAGTTTTATATAAATCCGCCCTGCGCTCCAACTAACAATACTACCATATGTTTGGGCAATTTCTCAAACAAATAACAAGCTTTATAAACTTTCCAGACAAGAAATTAGAACCTTTAAAATAAATTAACAGCAATGAGCAATGAGCCGTGAGCTGTGGGCAAACACCCAAAGCTCAAAGCCCAAGGCTCATAGCTGAACCAATTTAACCGCTATGGCTGAAAAGAAAGCAAAAGAAACCGCAGTAAAGGAAATTAAGAAAGAGGCAGCCATGCCTGCAAAAATTGACGCAAAAGCCGAGAAGCCCACTGCAAAGGAGAAAGTTGAGTCAAAGGCAGACACTGGAAAAGGCGGGCTTGTGAAGCAGGCGCTTGACACTGCAAAGAAACTGCGCGAGAAGCCAGAAGAAAAGAAAGAGCGCAAAATAAAGTTTGAGCGCGTTTATAATGTTCCAATAAGGCAGCTGGTTTCAAGGCCAAGAAGGACAAGAGTTGCTGTCCGCAATTTAAGGGATTTTGTGGCAAAGCACACAAAAGCAAAGGAAATCAAGATTGACGAGGCATTGAACAGGCACATCTGGGAGCGCGGCTACAAGAAGCCTCCGATAAGAGTAAGGGTTTCTGTAAGCGTTGATGATGAAGGATTGGCAGTTGTAAATTTAAAAAAATAATCTCATTTTATCTAAATGGCTAAAAAACAATCTGAAAAAACCGAACAGCAGAAATTTCAAGAGAAATATATAGAATACAATTTTTTGAAAAACAGAATTCAGGGCCTGACAGAGGAGCTGCAGACACTTGCCTCAACAAACCAGTCCCTGAACATTGCAAAGGAAACAATTGAGGGTTTTGACGGCTTAAAAGACAGCACTGAAATTCTAGTGCCTATTGGAGCGCAGTTTTTTGCAATAGGAAAGCTTTCCAGCCACAAGGAAGTTCTTGCAAATGTAGGCGCAGGCGCAGTTGTAAAGAAGGACACAAAAAGCGCGCTTGCAACAATTGCAGAACAGCAGAAAGAGCTTGCTGAAATGACAAATGAAGTGAATGAACAGATAAAAGAGACGAGCCATAGAATGGAAGCGCTTGAGCCTGAAATGGACGTGCTTGGCGAAAAGATTCAGGGCACAAAAAAGCAGAGGCGAGAGGATTGATATGGCGTCATCATCTATAATTGACGTGATTGCACCATCTCCTATAATTATCTTTCTTAGTAAAGCACGGATGGCAGGCCTGACAATTGAGGAAATTACTTCATATAAGGAATTCATTAATGACCTGCATGAATCTATTATAAAGCAAATAGAACTTTGCAATGATGAAAAGAGTTCATTGGAAAAATTCCGTAATGCACTCAGCAGCAAAAATGAACCTTCTATTACCGGCAGCCCGCGCGGCCAGAAATTTGCAAGGAAAGCCCATGAAGTGGTTACGATATCACACCTGCACGATATTGCGGCAGCATCAATCGAGGACATAGAAGAAGTCCTTAGGAAGTTGCAGGGCCAGCTTTCAAAGGTCAGCGAATGCAGCCGGAATGTTAGTGAGGTTTTAAGGGAAAAAAACGCCACAAGAAAAAGCTATTAAACTACCGCAGCTAATTTTTTCTCATATGTTTGACAGCCTTAAGAAAAAATTAAAGGGACTTTTAGGGAAAGCTTCGAAAGAGATTGAGCCACTGCCAGCCGAATCTGCTGTTCCGGAAGCTGAAAAGCAGATTGTGGAAGAAGTAAAGAAAGGGCTTGAAATGGAAAAGCCAACTGTTCCTCCTGAACCTGTTAAAGAGGAAACGCCTGCTGAAGCCCCTGCTTCTGAAAAAAGCGAAGTTGATTACGTTAAGGAAATAAAGGATGTTTTAGACAGCGCTGTTCCAACAGTAGATGATGGTGTTGAGGAAACACTTGAAGAGGCAGAAGACAAGGAAGAAGAAATTGTTGAAGCGGCTGAAAAAGAAATCAAAGAAAGAGAGCCCCCTTTGGAAACCCCGGAGAAAGAAGAAATTTCCACGACAAGCGACAAGCGACAAGCGACAAGCGACAAAGAAAAGGTTTCCCCTAAACCCCTTCCAAAAGAAAAATCCGAAGAAACAGCGCCAATAAAAGAAGTTCCGGCGCAGATTGAAGCGGAAGAGGGATTTGAGGGCGAAGTATTTCCCATTGCAGAAGAAGCAAAGCCTGCCAAAGTTCAAAAGCCAAAGAAATTAGTAGAAGCGCTTGAAGAAGAGATTGAGGAAAAAAAGGAATCCGGAATTTTAAAACTATTCTCAAAGATAACCCATAAGGAGCTTGGCGAGAAAGATGTTGCCCCTGTTTTGTGGGAGCTTGAAATTGCCTTGCTGGAGAATGATGTTGCAAGGGAAGTTGCAGAGAAGATAATTGCTGAAGTAAAAGAGTCTTTGCTGTCAAAGAAGGCAAAGCGCGGCAGTGTTGAGGAAATAATAAAAAGCGCGCTAAAAAGGGCTGTGAATGAAATATTGGGGAAGGAAGCCCCTGATTTGCTTGGCTTGGTTGAAAAGAAAAAAGAAAAACCTTTTGTAATCATGTTCTTCGGCTTTAACGGCACCGGGAAAACCCTTACAATAGGAAAATTCGCAAAACTGCTGAAGGACAACAGCTTCAATGTTGTAATGGCAGCCGGCGATACATTCAGGGCTGCTGCGATCGAACAGCTGGAAGTCCACGGAACTAACTTAAGAGTGCCAGTAATTAAGCAGAAAAAAGGAGCAGATTCTGCTGCTGTTATTTTTGACGCAGTAAAGCACGCAAAAGCGCACGGAATAGATGTTGTTCTTGCAGATACAGCAGGAAGGTCGCATACAAATGCTAACTTGATGGACGAATTAAGGAAAATTGCCCGCGTAAATAAGCCGGATTTCAAGATTTTTGTAGGAGATTCGCTTACAGGAAACGATGCAGCAGAGCAGGCAAAACTTTTCAACGATGCTGTTGGCATAGATGCGAGTGTTTTGACAAAAGTAGACACAGACCCGAAAGGCGGGGCGTGTTTATCCGTATCATATATTACAGGAAAGCCGATTTTGTATCTCGGGACAGGGCAGAAGTATGGGGATATGGTAGAGTTTAGCGCTAAATGGTTTATTGAGAAAGTGTTTTAATTAACTCTAACCTACTTGTCTTAGTTAAATAAAATTTAAATACTGGTTTTTGCAAGGCTTATCTGAGAAAAATGGACTGGCAGGAAATTTTAATTTGGATCGTAATGGCAATGATAGTAATTCTTCTGCTAGTCTCATTCATAAAGTGATATGTATGGAAAAAGAAGACGTAGTGCTGATAGTTGCATTTATTGTAGGATTTATCCTGTTTATATGGTACTTATTTGGGAAATCGCCAACTTTGGAGCAAGTAATAATCGGGATGCTCTTTATTAACATTGGCTGGACATACTCAATATCCACAAAATTGCACAGGCATTTAGGGCAACACGAGGGGTATAATAAAGCAAAAACTGAGCCTGGCGCGTAGCTAGTGTGAAATGGTTTATTGACAAAGTGTTTTAATTTAGGCGCATCACAGAACTTGCTTGCACTTTCAGCACAAGTCCTAAGTTTTCCCAGGTTTTTCGCCCTACGCAACTGCGACAGCTTTGGCGAAAAAGCTGTCTGGAGATTTTCTAAAATAAAGGTATAGCTTTATCTGCTTTTGTTAGGCGCATCACTGCACTTGCGTTTTAGTGTAAGCGCATTAGCATTTTTTCCCAGGTTTTTGCCCATTTCGTTACTGCGGCTGTTTGGGGGCAAAAAGCTGTGGTTTGTGGAGAAGGTGTTTTAAAAGGGCAAATACCTGACTTTTATTGTATCTAGAACTACAAAGCTATTGTATTCACCTATTAAAGTTGGGAATTTAAATTTTAAATCTCTTATAAATTCAAAGAGTTGTTCATTTGATTGTATTACCATTTCAATATCTAAGTCCGCCGGCAGGCCAATTCCTTCCACAATATAAATTACCAGTGGGTTGTCTTTAATGTAACGTTTCAGTTTTAACAGTTTTTCTTTTGTCAAATTGTTTAGGGCAATAAAAATTTTAAGGTGTGTACAGCCAATTTTTTTGTGGTCAATTATTGGCCGGTATCCTTCTATTAGCTTTTTCTTTTCCAGTCTTTTAATTCTATAGGCCACAACTTTAGCTGACTGGTTTACCTGCGCTGCAATTTTTACTAAGGACATTCTCCCATTGTCGCAGAGGGCAGTAAGAATTTTTTTATCTAATTCATCAATTTCTGCCCTTTCCTGAGTTTCTTTTATGTGAATTTCCTTTGTTTCTACCCTTTCCAGCAAATAGCGGTTCTGGTAGTGTATAACATCCGTCATAATACTTTCTACTTTTCTTTTTATGTAGCTGCCAAATTTTGTTTCAATCTCATTTGTGAACTCCTTAAACTCCTGTACTGATTTTGCCCAAATCGCAAGTCCAATGTCAAACGTTCCCTGCAGCGAAAATAACCAGAAGACTTTTTTGTGGTTTCTTAAAAATTTCATTATCTCCGTTTCCTGTCCTTCTGTCAGATTTTGCATGGTTAGGATTAAACGGCAATATAGGTACCCCAACTTTGGGGTATTAACCACTGGGTAAAAGCCTTTTATTACGCCCTTTTTTATTAAGTTGTTAATTTTATATTCAATTCCTTGCTTGCTCAAGCCAACTTTCCTCGCTAAATGCGAATAAGGAATTCGTGCGTCAAAATCAAGTTCAAACAGGATCTTTTTGTCTTTTAAGTCCAGTTTCGTAGCCATTGTTTTCGTAATATCAACCTATTTATTCATTTTGTTAGACTTTTAGATATTTAAAGCTTTACTTTTTTCCTTTTGCCCAATTTTTCTCTCAAAGGTTTGATATCTTTACTTTAATACTAACAACAATGAGATTACAATGCTTACGAGTTTAGAGGCGTAGGCACTAAAAATTGTACTAAATTGTTGGCGTAAAATGGTAAGTGCATATATCCTTGGAAAAATTGAACCAAATTTTGAAAAGAAAGTAGTTTCAAATTTAAGTGCAATAAACGGGATAAAAACAGCACACGCAACTTTTGGGCCGTATGATTTCATAGCACATGTTGAGGCAGTGAACGAGGCACAGCTAAAAAACATTGTAATAGAAAAAATTAGAAATTTGCAGGGAATTGCTTCAACGATGACGCTTGTTGCGAACCAAACTACTTGAGGTCGAAAATGCACATAAATGAATTAAGTCGGGAGAAATGAATGGGGGGAATATATATGGTGCCAAGACAAGTGCCAAGTCATATTATGCTCAACATGATTTTTTTACTTACATTCTTGT
>CAYNXO010000009.1:14339-15559 GCA_964401205.1 Candidatus Undinarchaeota archaeon | reverse complement strand
GTCCAGACAGGCAGCGATGAAATTTTAAGGCTGATGGCACGCGGAAATACAGTTAAGCAGTTCGGGGAAATTGTGAAAAAATTCAGGAAAGAAATTCCTAAACTGACTTTAAGCACTGATATAATTGTCGGCTTCCCTACAGAAACAAGAGGGCAGTTTGAAGAGACTTTAAAATTAATTTCAGAAGTAAAGCCGGATGTTGTGAATGTTTCAAGATATGGCGCAAGGCCCGGGACAAAAGCTGCGTGGATGCAGCAGGTTTCTGATATTGAAAAAAAGAAGCGCTCTGCTGAATTGTCAAAGCTGGTTAAGAAAATCGGGCTGGAGCAGAACAAAAAATGGGAAAGATGGAAGGGAATTGTATTAGCGGATGAAAAAGGAAAAATCAAAAATACTTTTATTGCAAGGAATTTTGCGTATAAGCCGGTTGTTTTTAATTCAAGGAAAAATCTGCTTGGGAAAGAAGTTAAAGTGGATATTAAAAGAGCAACTCCGACTTACTTAATTGCAGGGATTTCTAAAACTTGCGGCAAATAAGAATATCAGAAGTTTTTTCAAATGAATATTTTTTAATCAGTATTTCCTCGGCTTCGTCTGTTGCGATCATGTAAACCCACTTTACATTACAGGAGGATTTCAAATCATTCAAAACAAATGAAATTGCCTCTCCGCCGACTCCCCTCCCAATATGGCGCTCACCTGCAAAATCAAGAGGCCAAAATGAAATTATTTCAGCGATAGAATCCTTGTTTTCAATTCCGTCTTTTTCAGCAGAATTATAAATATCAAAATAGTCTGCATCGCGGGGGATATCTTTAAGGTCTAAAATGTTGGCGCTTATAAAGCCAAGAGGCTTGCCGGGCAAATTATCTAATGGTATGTTATGGACTTTGCATAAGTCTTCAAATGAAAGATAAAGGCCACTCTCTGTTTTTTTGCCGTATGATGCGCGTGCTTTCTGGATTTCCTTATCCGCAGCATCAATTTTGTCCAGCAGCAAGTGCAGGCATTCTCTGTCAAAAAAACTCTCGCCAGGCGGCTTGGCAAAGATTAAATAAAGAATGTACCGCAGGTCTCCCCTCATAGTTTCTTTTTTTTCAATAACAATGGAACTTCGCACAAATTCCCTGTAGTTTTCAAAATTTCTGAACGCCATCTTCAAATCGGAGCAATTAAAGCCCCTTCCTATTTATTTTTTGATTATTAAGCGACGCACAAAG
>CAYNXO010000009.1:3617-14329 GCA_964401205.1 Candidatus Undinarchaeota archaeon | reverse complement strand
AGTGAGGGTGTGTGGAAGCGTCCACCCACTAAATTGGAGGGTGTGCTCGCCATTCACCCTCGCTTTGTGTTTGAAGAGCTTAAAAAGCTTCACCAATCGCACAGCTTTTTATGATAAACAAAAAGTGTTTTAAAAAGTATAAATAACTATTCAAAAGCCGGATTACGGGAAAATTTTGTTAAGCTTCAACCATTTTTGTGGAAGTCTGCAGTTTCACGTAGTTTGCAACTTCCCTTTTGCTGAATCTTGTTGAAAGAATCTGGCAAATCTGCAAAAATCTCTGGTTGTTGTTTGATTCTAATGCACGGACAACAAAATAAGCGTCTGCAATGTACTCCGCAAGGGCATCTGAGTTGTTTAAAATATCCTCCGGCCTCTTTCCACGGGAAGAGCTGAGCATATTTCGAACTGCCCGCTCAAGAACAAATGAACTTGTATCCTCCATCTCCCGTAAAACCATATTTATATCATAGGAAATTAAGTATATAAACTTTTTGTAAATTTTTTCTGGAAAAATTTTGTAAATTTTCAAAAAAATTTTGGAAAAATAATTTTTTTTGCTGAAAAAATCAGGAAAATTGCCCAAAAAATCCGAAAAAAACAAAAAATCGGCTAAAAATCAAACAATTCTTCGTTTGCAGGGCTGTAATCAGCCCAGACAGTGCGCGCAAGAAGCTTGTCAGTGCCGATTACATAGTGCAGGTAGCCGTCTGCAATCAGGCTGTCTATAACCGCATCTGTTTCCGGCTTTGGAATTTTGCGGCGCTTTGCATGTTCAATGATTTCTTCTCTCTTGAACATCATTGAATGCATTTCCATTTCAAGAATAATTTCCTTGATAACACTTTTCGGGTCAGTGTGCTTCTTTTCTCCTTCGCGCCCGTGAAAAGGATCTCCTCCGATAATTGAAATATTCTCGTCGTCGTGCTCTTCGTGCGCCATGATAATTAATTATTGGCTTATGAGCTTAAATAACTTAACCAAGACAAAATTTAATAAGGGTTTAGGCTGAATTTGCTCTGGGAGATGGAAAGCGTAACAATAATAGGCGGAGGCACAGCAGGCCTTTTTTTGGCTAGGGAGCTGAAGGAAAAAGGAATTGAAAGCATTGTTTATGAGGAGCACAAGGAGCTTGGAAAGCCTGTTCATGACAGCGGAATTTTCAGCAAAAACCTGCTTGAATTTGTCCCTGAGCTTGAAAAAATTTCCCTCAATACTGTAAAGGGGGCTAGGCTTTACTCCCCTGGAAATAAAGTTGTTGAGCTTGAGCGGGGGGGAAACGAGGCGTATATCCTTGAAAGGCACCTGCTTGAGGAAACGCTTTCAAAAGGATTGAATATTGAAATTGGAAAAAAAGTAGAAAAAATTGATTTTGAATCAAAATATGTAATTGGGGCAGACGGGATTAATTCAACTGTTGCACGGCTTGCAGAATTTCCGCAGCTTGAAAATTTTCTTTCAGGGATTGAATACGAAATAGAAAACACAGGGACCCATGAAAAAGAATTTCTTGAGCTTTATTTTGGCAGCAAAATCGCGCCTGGCTTTTTTGCGTGGATTGTGCCTGCCGGCAAAAATCTCAGGGTGGGGCTGGCTGCGAAGGAAAAGCCAAAAGATTATCTTGACAAATTTTTAACGGAAAAATTCGGCAAAGCGGAGATTTTAAAGACAGTTGGCGGGCGCATTCCAATTGGCTGGAGAAAAAAGTTTACCAGGGGAAATATAGCGCTAGTCGGCGATGCGGCAGGCCAGGTAAAGCCGACAACAGGCGGCGGGGTTTACATAGGGATGGCTTCTGGCCGGATTTTAGCAGATGCAATTGAAAAAAATAATATTGCTTTTTATGAAAAGGAGTGGGGCAAAAAAATAAAGCCAGAGCTTGAAAACGGCTTAAAAGTAAGAAAATTTTTGGACAGCTTGCCTGACAAGGAGCTTGACGGGCTTTTCAATATTTTGCAGGATGAAAAAATAAAAAATCTGATTTTGCAGCACGGCGACATGGACAAGCCCACAAAATTATTGAGAACTCTTCTCACAAAGCCAAAACTTATCGGAGAATTATTGCCTTACATAAAATATCTGTGGCAGTTTTAATATTTCCCAAACCTTCTTTTTCTTTTGTCAAAATCCTTCAGCACATTCTGGTAATCTTTCAAGGCAAAATCAGGCCAGAACTTGCCAATGAAATAAAATTCAGTGTAAGCGCTTCCCCAAAGCAAAAAGTTTGATAACCTTTTTTCAGCAGTCCTTATTAATAAATCAGGGTCAGGGGCATTTGAATAAAGATTTTCTGAAATTGTTTTTTCAGTAATTTCCCTTCCGCTCTTGCTTAATTTTTCAGCAGCGTCTGCAATTTCCCGCCTCCCTGAATATGCAAGCGCTATCCTGAAAAACTTTTTGTCATAGGATTTTGTTTTTTCGCGGGCAGTTTCAATTGCATTTATAAGTTTTTTCGGAAGCAAATCTTCCCTTCCGAGAACATCAATATGAACTTTGTTCCTGTGAATTACTTCATCTTCGGCAAGTGTGAGAAACTGCTCTGCAAAAAGTTCATACAAATAATTCAGAACAGGCACGGGCCTCTGCAGGTTTTCAAAAGAAAGACCGTATGCAGTGTAATATTTTATCGGAGTGTTCTCAATTGACCATTTACCGATTTTTTCAATAACCGCTATGCCTTTTTTGTGGCCTTCAATAGTAGAAAGTTTGTTCTTAAGCGCCCATCTCCTGCAGCCGTCAGGGATAATTGCAAGATGGGCAGGGTAATTTTTTAGTTTAAGAGATTTCATGATACACCCAATTCACTTCCGTCCTTTAAATATTTTAAAAAAATAAGAAACAACCAGGCAAATGCCTGGTCTTAACTGCCATCTGGCTTATGCAGTTACAGCAAGCTCAATATCGCAAGCCTTTACTGTTTTTCTTCCTGCGTGGTTTGCAAGAGTCACTGCTTTCTTGGCAACAAGCGCTGCATAATCTTCAACAAAGTTTCGTAGGGACTCCTTGCTGTCAAATGTCATTCGCGCGTTAAATTTGCGTTTCATCATCTTGCCAAATGTTACTGCTGGCAATTCAGCCATATATCTCCCCCTCCAAATTTTTGCTGAGCGAGAATGCTCTCTTTCTTTCTAAAAATGAAATACAAGAAGAGAATCCGGAGATTCTCAGCAAACAAGTAGAAACTCGCTTGCTATATAAATAGTTTTTCAAAATGCACATCACCATACTTGCGCTTTACTTCGGCGCACTGGCTTCTTTTCCCAGGTTTTTTGCCCCCTATACGGGCTTAGACTTGCTTAGTGGCAAAAAAGCTGAACTAAAACCTTATATACAACGCGCTGTAATTCTTATCTCCGAGCCATGACCTCTAAAAAAGAGGCGATCGAACAGATCTGGACAGAGAAATACAGGCCATTAACCTTGGATGATGTTGTTGGCCAGGAAAACATAGTCAAGAGTCTCAAATTTTTCGTAAAAAACAAGTCGCTTCAGCATTTGCTTTTTATCGGCTCAGCCGGAACCGGGAAAACCACATGCGCTTTGGCAATAGGCAGGGAATTGTTCGGGGAAAACTGGAGGCAGAATATCCTTGAACTAAACGCGTCTGATGAGCGCGGAATTGATGTTATCCGGAACAAAGTAAAGGATTTTGCAAGAACAAGGCCGATTGCGGACGTTCCATACAAAATAATTTACCTTGACGAAAGCGATGCGCTCACGCAGGAGGCGCAGCAGGCGCTCAGAAGGACAATGGAGGATTATACTGCAACCTGCAGGTTTATTTTATCTGCAAATTACGGCGGAAAAATAATTTCGCCTATACAGAGCAGGTGCGCGCTGTTCAGGTTTTCCCCGCTTACTGACAAAGATATTTCAGAGAGGCTTAAGCTGATTGCGAAAAAAGAATCTGTCCATATTGATGCTGCAGGAGAAAAAGCAATACTTGAAATTGCAAGAGGCGATTTAAGAACAGCAATAAATCTTTTGCAGTCTTCTGCCGCGCTTGCAAGCAAGGTTGATGAGGATTCTGTTTACGGGGTTTCTTCAAGGGCAAAGCCAAAGGAGATGCAGGAAATTGTTGAGCTTGCGTTAAAGGGAAAATTCACTGACGCAAGGGCAAAATTAAATGACGCAATGATAAGGCAGGGGCTTGCTGGCGAGGATGTGATAAGGCAGATTCATTCAATTATAATGAATAACAATCTGGGAATTTCTGATGAAAAGCTTACTGAACTAATTGACAAAATAGGCGAATACGATTTCAGGGTAATAGAAGGCAGTGATGAGATAATACAGCTTGATGCGCTGCTCGCGCAGATTTATCTGATTGGAAAAAGAAAATGAATTCTCCGGAGAAAAATTTTGCCCCGTTGGCAGAAAAATACAGGCCGCAGAAGCTGAATGATATTTTTGGGCAGGATACTGCAATTCAGGGGCTTTTGAAGTGGATTAAAAATTTCAGGAACGAAAAGCACCGTGCAGTAATTTTGCACGGCCCTTCTGGAAATGGAAAAACAGCGCTTGCAGAAGCCCTTGCAAATGAGCTTGATTATGAATTAGTCCAGATGAATGCATCTGATTTCCGCACTGAAAAGGCAATAAACGAAAAAATAGGCCATGCAGCAGCGCAACAGTCGCTTATTGGGAAAAGAGGAAAGATAATTCTCATTGATGAGATTGACGGAATTTACGGGACTTCTGACAGGGGAGGAATAACTGCGCTGCAGAAAATAATCAAGACTGCAAATTATCCAATGCTTCTTACTGCAAACGATGTGTGGCAGAACAGGCTCAGGTATCTCAGGCTTGGCTGCAAGCTGATACAGATGAAAAAAATAGACGTGCGCACAATTGCGAAAGTCCTGAAAGAAATTGCTGAAAAAGAGGAAATAAAAGCAAAGGAAAGCATACTGAACGAAATTGCAAGAAGGGCAGAAGGAGATTTAAGGGCAGCTATAAATGATTTGCAGACTCTTGGGAAACGGAAAATAAGCGACTCTGACCTGGAATTATTCAGTGGAAGGGAAAAGGAAATCCCGATTTTTGAAACATTGTTTGCAATTTTCAAGTCAAAGGACTGGAAAATAATACAAAAGGCATTTTATGGCTCTGACAAGAGCCCTGAGGAAGTTTTCCATTGGGTGGCTGAGAATATTCCAAATGAATACGAAAAGCCGGAGGAAATCGCGCTTGCCTATGACAGGCTTTCAAGGGCAGATGTTTTCCGCGGCAGGATCATGCATAACCAGGCATGGGGATTAATGGCATTCTCAAACGAGCTTATGACTTACGGAGTTGCTTCTGCGAAAAAAGAGAAGTATGCGAAGTTTACGAGATACACGCCGCCGAAAATCCTGCAGCTGCTTGGCTCAACAAAAATGCAGCGCGCTGAAATGAAATCAATTGCGGCATTGATTGGAAAAAAGATTCACTGCTCAAGGAAAAGAGCGAGAGAACAGTTTCCATATTTTTCAATAATTTTAAAAAAGAAGGGGCTTGAACTTCCGATAACAGCGGAGCAGAAAGAATATCTGTCAAATTGCTAGTCTATTGGCTGGCCGCAAAGCCCTGCACAGCCATAATCAGGTGGCTGGGTTGGCGGGTCATCGCGGGAGCCTGTATTTGGAATCACGCTGAAGCTGACAATATTTCTTGTGTCAGTGACATTTAATGTTATTTTGGAGCCAGCACAGCCTGAGTTAGTGCATGTAAAATTGTATTTGCCGTTTCCATATTCCGTGTAAGAAGAGCTTGAGCAGGCAGTAGCGTTTATCAAAACTGCAAAATTAAGCGAGGTCATATTCGGCAGCGGCTCGTTGTATTCTTTTCTTGCAGAAAAATTAAAAGAGCATCCCTCCCCTGGGTGGATTGGGTTGGAGGGCAGCTGGTTCGTAAGGCTGCCGTTCAGAGCCTTGACTGTAATATTCTTAACTGCTGAAAAATTAAGGTTCATAATTGAATTTCCCCTGGAAAAAGTCAGGTTAATGGAAGCGTTCATTGATGTGTTTGTCGCTTCTACTCTTGCAAAACTGACATTTAAGAAAATGCCGTTTTGATATGCAACTGCCTGGCTGAATCCTGAAAAATTGCTGAGATTGTGGTCAAAAGCCGCCCCGCAATCAATGACGTCAAGGGGCATTCCGTAATGCGAAACGTTTGCAAGCGTAAGTTCTGCAACTTTTACAAACTCATCTTTGATGTTATTTGCAAAAAAATACATGTCCTGTTCCTTTAATTCAGCATCAGTGGAATGCTGGAAGCTTGTAGTGCTGGCATAGAAGAATATTGCAGAAAGCGAAACTATTATCACAACAGCCATTGCTATGAAAAACTGGCCTTTATTATTTGATGGGATTTTGTTTTTCATTGGCATTATTGGTAGAACCACAGGGCAAGTTTTATGACGCAGGGATTGTCAAAATTGCTGTAATTGCCGTATTCTCCTGAGACAATGTAAGCAACAGTTACTATTTCGGTTCTTGTTGGCTGCTGGCCCTCTGCTCTCCCTCCTTTAAAGGTTGAAACTCCGTTTATATCAACAGAGTAAAGCGTGAAGCCGATATCAGGCGGCAAACGGTCCCTTATGTCAGTAAAGGTTTTATCCCATCTTGCTGCATCGCAGCTCAGCCGGTCGCGCAAATCACTCCTGCCGTTTGATTCATTGTCCCTTAAATCAAGGCTGCGCAGGACATTCTGGCCTGTTTCCTGCAAAACAACTGGGTCGTAGCTTGGCGGAGTTGTAAAAGTTGTTGACTGGCTCTGCTGCAGGTATATCATGAAGCCTAGTATCAGCGCTGCTGCAAGGGACATTTCAATGAGCCTTAAATATCCTTTATTGCTTCCGAAATTCATTTTTGTCACCATACAAGCAGGGTAATGTTCGCCTCGGTTTTGTTTATCCTATTGAGGGTGCTGTTTGTCAGTACCATGACTTTGTTAATTGAGATTACCCGGTCTGTTTTGGCAGGAGTGTAATTGAAATATTCCATGATTCCGTCAGTGCTGTTTATTTTCAAATAGAAATCAACATCAAGGCTCAGGTTTTTCCGGAGGTTGCTGTAATTAAGGTATGGTGATGTATTTAGCTGGACAATTTTATTAAGGTCAAGGGCTCCTGCAATTGTCGCGTTTGAGTAATTATTAAATGCGGCAAGCCCGATAACGGCGACTGGAACCTGAGTCCAGTTTGCAGGAACCCCTGGCTTGTAAAGCAGCAAATTCTCAAGGGCAGTTGCTTTTGCCCTCAGGTTTGATTCACCAAAGGAATCGCCAAAAGATGGCATGAGCCTTATTGCAAACATCACTGTTGAAATTACAACAAAAGTAAGCAGGATAACTGCAACAATGAATTCAATATTCACTTGTGCTTTCTTATTTTGTAATCTCATTTGTTAGTTTTGCTGCTTTTCCCACCGCGAACTTTGTTCGCGGGTAGCGAAACCGTAGAGGTTTCGCCTGACCGCAAGCTTTGCTTGCGGGTTGTAAAACCCGTAAGGGTTTTACTTGAGGTTCTTTGCCCACCAAAATAGCTACGGCTTGCTAAGTGGCAAAAAAGCTGTTAAAATATGAAGAACCATGAAAGTACAACTCCTACTACAAGCAAAATTGCGCTGTGCTTCAATCCTGCAACAGGGCTTCCTTCTGAAATCTGGCCTGCAATCATCCCGCTGAACACAGCCTGCACAACTATCATTGTGAAAAACAAATTCCTGTAAAAGAGCAGCATTTCCTGCGGGTTTGTTACGGCAACTGCAAAACCCTTTGCGCTTACAAGCGGAATCATGAGCTTCTGCAGTGCAACGACAATTATCACAAACAAAATATAAATTGCGTACATTATCATGGACTGCTGGCTCAGCTTTGATTTCTTTTCCTTTTCAGCCTCTTTTATCAAAGAGGCGTCGCGGGCAACAGAATCAAGGGTTTCTGTCAAGGCGCCACCGCTTATCTGCGCCTGCAAAATAACTGCAATTGACCTTTCTATAAACCTGCTCTTTGAGCGCTTTGCAAACCTTTCAAGGACTTCATTGAAAGGGACACCCCAGGAAATCTGGTATGCCATTTTTTGCACATCCTGGGAAAGCGCGCCATAATCAACTTTTATGCTCTTGTAGACCGCCTCCGGCAGTGTCATTCCTGTTTTTCTGGCTTCTGCAATATCGCGCAGGAAAGCAGGCAGGTTTTCCTCCATGTTCTTGATTTTTGCGCTTTCAAGGTAGTTGGTCAGCGAGTATGGGATAAAAGCTATCATGACACCAACGCCGATAAATATGCCATAAAGAGACGGCGGGGCTATGAAAAGCGCAATTAAAATCAGGAGCACTGCAAATGCCACGGAGAACAGCAGGAGCTGGTATTTTTTCTCAAGCCCGAAAAGAAGCTCCGCTTCTTCTTTTGCTGTTTTTCCTTTTTTCGGAAGCAAATCTGGAAGTTTCATTTTTTATTTGAGTCTTAGGTTATCGGGGAAGTTATTTTTAGCAAACCTATGAACATTATTGAAACAACAGGAAGGAATATGTATACGATTGACTGGGCAAGTGCCTTGAATGATTCAAAGCCTGATATCGCACCCATGATTGTAATCATTACAATTGAGAATATTGCGCCGACTATTACAAGAGTTATGTAAATTTCAACAAACATCGAAAGGTCATTTGTGTACTGCTCTATTTTTCTCCTGTATGCTGCCATGAGCAGGTTTGACTTTTCCTGCAAAAGGGCTTTCATATCGCCGCCTCTGACAATTGTTGTAATCATGCTCCAGAAAAGGTCCTTCATTGTATCAGAAGGCGTCCGCTCAGCAGCGCGCTCAAGCGCGACTTGGATATCCTGCCCCATTACTTCAATGTCTTCAATGATTGACTGCGCCTCAACAGAAACCTCCCCGTATTCCTTGAAGTTTGCAAGCATCTTGAACATTAGGGAAGCGGGGGCTCCTGTCCCTGAAATAGTGTTCATGTAAAGGACTGCAAACGGCAGGTTATTTTCTATGTTCCTCTTTCTCTCGCTTGCAACCATTGCAGGGTATTCAAGAGCAATCCCAAAAACCCCTACTGCAGCTCCTATTGCGACTACGATGCCAAGAAGCACGCCAGTCAAAATGCTCTTAAAAAGAAGCGAAATTATAAAAATGCCAGAAGGAAGTGCAGCTGCAAATGCAATTATTGCTGAAAAAAGCACCATGCTGACATATTCGCGCAGCATTATTGGCATATTTGCCATCTTTATGTCGCTGTGCACGCGCCTGAAATGCGGAAGCAGCGGCTCAGTGTACTTGTTTAAAAGCGTTGCAGCGGTTCTCCTATACCAAGCATACAAGTCTATGTCAAGCATATCTGCTAATAATTAATTATAATATTAATAAATTGGCATCGGCTTTTTTGCCATCTTATAAAATGGCGTATCACAAAGCTTGCTCTGCACTATAAGCGCATTGGCTTGTTTTCCCACCACAACGAAGTTGTGGGTAGCGAAACCGCAGTTTCGCCTGAGGTTTTTGCGCCCCCTTCTAGCTAAGAGTTGCCTCGTGCGCAAAAAAGCTGTACTAGATTTTTCCAATTCTGTCAAGAAGCCCTTGGGGATTCTGGTAGTATTCAGCAACAACCCTTCCAACATTCTTGTAATCCCTTATTCCATGGGTGTACATCCACTCAATAACCTGCATGCGCCTTTCTATTTCTGCAAGAATTCCTTCAGGGTTTGTCCCGATAATGTCCATGATTGCATGCATGATTGCGCTTTTTCCGGTATATTCAAAGAGGTCTTTTGGGGGGTTCCAGGTGTAGGAGATATTTGTATACGGCCTGTCCCTGTCAATGTCAAAGCCGGTTATTTCAACAATTTCCCTCGCCCTCCTGATATACTTGCCGTGCATTCTTGGCCTTGTGAGAACGACTAAAATGTCAAGGTGCTGTATCAGGCTTGGCGGCAGCTCAATTGGCGGTGTTCTTAATCTGTTGATAACAGCTTCCATTGACTCTGCGTGGATTGTACTTAATCCGGGGTGGCCTGTTGCAATCTGCTGGAACAAAACATAAGCTTCCTGGCCCCTTACCTCTCCCACGATTATCAAATCAGGGCGTTGCCTCAGTGATGCTTTAAGCAAATCAAACAAAGTGATTTCACCGACTTTTTTCCCGCTTGCCCCCTCAACCCCGAATCCGCTCCTGGCAACTTGAGCAACCCAGTTTTCCATTGGCAGCTGCAGTTCAGGAGTGTCTTCAATTGTTACAACTTTTAATTCAGGCCTTATGAAAAGCGATAATGAATTGAGCATTGTTGTTTTTCCAGAAGCAGTAGGCCCTGCAATAAGTATTGATTTCCCATGCTCAATTGCAAGCCAGAGATAGGCAAGCATCTCGCTGTTCATTGTGCCGTACTTTATCAAATCTATGAAAGTCAGCGGCTCCTTTGTAAACTTTCTGAGCGTGAAGTTGCTGCCCTTCATGGAAATTCCTGTGCCAAAAGTCGCCTGGACTCTGCTTCCGTCAGGAAGTGCGCCGTCCAGCAAAGGATCGGCAACGCTTATTGAGCGGCCGCACCGCTGCGCCAGCTTCATTACAAATGAGTCGAGCGATTCGCTTGACTCAAAAACAATGTTTGTCTTTATTGAGCCAAATCTCGGGTCTCTGTGGTAGATGTAAATTGGCACTCCAACGCCATCACAGCTTATATCTTCTATTTGCGTGTCCTGGAATGCTGGCTCAACCCTT
>CAYNXO010000009.1:0-3607 GCA_964401205.1 Candidatus Undinarchaeota archaeon | reverse complement strand
TCTAATCCAAGAAAATCCCTTTTTATGAAGTAGTCAAAAAGCTCCCTTGCCCTTTCTGAAACTGCAAAGCGGTAATAATTTATCACTTCGTTTGTCTTGTCCTGCAAATATTTCTCGGCAGTCTCTTTTTTCAGTGCAGCAAAATCAATTTCAAGCTCTTCAACAAGGGTTTCCTCAATCTTGTCAAGCTGCGTCCTTTCTTCTGCGGTCAGCTGCGGCTCAATAATCCTGTAAATAAGCGCCCCTAGCTTTGGGTCAAAGCGTATGTTTGCATAAACGTGTATTTTTCCGCCTGAAAAATGAAGCGGGTAGGTAATATTTACCTTTGTCATATCCTCGCTTTTCCATTCCTCGCCGACAATTGGTTTTCTCCTTATCATCCCGCCTTTTTCAATAGGCGCGATAGATGGAAATGGCATTTCAATGTCAGTCCGCTTTTTTTGCTCGGGGGTCAGTGGCCTTTCCTCAAGGGGGGCAAAGGCTTTTTGCGAAGGAGGGGAGTATGCTTTTGCAAGCTCGTGCTTTTGCAGTTCTGATTTCAGGACTTCCTTCATCAAATCAATAATTTCTTCCTTTGAAGCTCCCTTTGAGCTTTCAGTAACAGCTTCCTGCACAATTTTTTTCAGGCCTTCCTCTGTCAACTCTCCATGCTCTTTTGTCCGGATTGCTGCTGCAAGTTCATTGCTTACTGTTTCGGCTGTGCCTTCCTCTGAATGGGAAGTTATTTTCTCGTGGAGCTCCTCGCCAAGCTCTTTTGGCACACCGTGTGACTCAAGATGCTCTGGCAGTTCCTCAACTTTTATAGAAGGAGTTCTTTCTTTTTCCTTGTACGCAACAGCTACTTTTTTGTAAAACTTTCTCAGGTCAAGGGGGCTCATATGCACCACTAGTTATTTCTAACTTATTACCCTTTCCTCAGTTGTTAGGCTAATTGAATTGGCACTTTTGTTGTATTCCAAAAAGATTCTGCTTCCTGAGGAAACGTTTCCGGAAACAGATGAATTGAAATTGAAAATTGCAACTGTGGCATTTTTTACATTTCCAAGGTCAGTCACATTGATTGTCTGGCCGTTCACAATGCTAATCCTGTAAGGCTCTCCGCCAACCCTGTCAGGAAGGTCAAGGAAAACCCTGCCAATTTCAGATATCTGCATGTCTTTATTTGCAATAGCAATTCCGCTGAGAACCTGGTTTGCAATGCCTTCATACTGCGTCTGCGAAACAGAATCTATTGATTTTTCCCTGACTGTTGAAAAGACAACAACAATCAGCACCAAAAGGATTATGCCGAATAAAACTATGAATATCTGCTCAATAAGTACGCTTGCGCCTTTTTTGTTTTTTATTTTCATTTTAGTTTGCCTATTTATGGGATTGCGAGTTCATTTGTTTTTAAGGGACGAGCAATCCCATAACGTAGTCCCGTTTTCCCAGGTTTTTTCACGAGTTCATTTATAAATTGTGCGAGTGAAAAAAGCTGTCATATTATGTCAATTCTGACTGTAGTATAAATCGCATAGCTGATATTTGAAGTCCCCATATTCCGCACTATAAGCGTGTAGGAGCCGCCTGAAGCTGACATGACATCCCCGCCAGTGATGTTTATTATGTAAAAATTATTTTTGGGAAAACCGCCAACTGCGCCGTTGAGCTGTGTTAAATTCCTGAACCACATTGTGTATGAATTGACATAGCTGTTTCCTGCTTTTTCAGATTTTCCCATCAAGACAGCTATGCTGCTGTTGTCATAAGGCGCATCACAGCTTGTGTTGCTCTCTGTTGTGTCTATGCTTATCCAGTCATCTGAGCCTATTAATCTGCTGTTTGTTGTAATGTTAAAGACAATGGAGTTGTTCAGCATCCTGTTCCCTGAAGCATAATTGGTGCAGAAACTGCCATTGTTTAAAATCAGCTTGCCGTCAGGAATGTCAAGCCTCACTATTCTTGAAGAATTTTGCCCCTCGTGCGAAACTGCAAGAACAGCCCTTTTTATTTCAAAAAGCTTTGACTGGACATAATCCGCAGAAGTCCTTGTTTTCTGTGAATCATAAAGCGTTTTTGCCCAGACATAAGTCAAGAGAACAACGACAACAAGTATTGCGATAACAAGCACCATTGAAAGGGCTGTTGACTGGGCTTTCTTATTATTCATAATAAGCTGTTAACTTTATTAGGTAAATTAAGCTTATGGTTTTCGAAAACTAACATGTCCCTGTTGAAGCAACGCCACCCTTATAATAAGTTGTGCAGGCAAATGTAAATGACTTTTCAGCAGTTGATTCATCAGAAACTAATTTTATGGTCTTTGTCAGGTTTACCCACAATGAGCAATTGTCGCCGTTTGCAACGCTCGGGCAGCCAGTTCCCTGGCACCCGCCCCAGCTGGTTGTCGTTCCTGGTTCAAGAGTTGAATTTTTAGATACGTTCGCAGGTGCGTCATCGACATATATATAGACGTTTTTAGCAGATTCTGTGCCTGCATTTCTTCCATAAACGCGAATTTGAACACTGGTAGTTGGGCTGCCAGCTGTGGCTGAACAAGTAGCATTATAACCCTCAACTTTCAGGTTTACTTTTAATCCTGACAAAAGAGTTGTTGTAATATTTTCAGTAGAAGTCTGGATTGTGGTTTGCGTTCTCTGAAGCCATGAATAGGCAAGCCCTGCAATTGCAATAGTCATCATTAGAAGGAGAATTACAGCAATTATCGGGGTGATACCTTTTGTGTTTCTAAGGAAGTCCATAGTTTAACGTGAAATAGATTACTCCGCTGTTTTTTAAATACCTTTCTAACTGGGAAATAAATTAAGGCGATGAGCCGTGAGCTATGAGCCCATAGCCCACTGCCCAAAGCCCATGGCTGAACCAATTTAACAGAATTAGCAGCTTCCTGTTGTGCATTTGAAAGTAAATGAACGCTCAGCAGAGACCTCATCAGAGGTTAGCTTTAGGACTCTTGTTCTGTTTATCCAGTTTGAACATGAATCACTGCTTGCAACTAAGGGTGAGCCCCAAGTAGTTGATACGCCGGGGTTGAGTGTAGCGTTTGCAGTTATGTTGGTAAGCGCATCATCAACATATAGCAGTACATTATGAGCCGGTTCTGTGCCTGCGTTTCTTCCATAGATGCGAACATGGACAACTGAAGTTGCTGCGGTGCAGGTTGTGTTGTATCCATCAAGGCTAAGAACTGCCTTAATTCCGCCTGTAAACTGTGTAGTTGTATTCTCAGTGCCTGTTTGGACGCTTCCCTGCAAACGCTGAATCCACACATAAGCCAGGCCGCCGATTGCGATAGTCATCATTAGAAGGAGAATTACAGCAATTATCGGGGTTATACCTTTACTGTTTCTGAGGGCCATTTGTCTTAAAAAGAGTAGTTCGTGTATTTTTAAATACCTTTCTCTAACAGGGAAATAAATTAAGGGCTATGAGCAATGAGCCGTGAGCTATGAGCCCATAGCCCACTGCCCAAAACCCATAGCTGAACCAATTTAACAGAATTAGCAGCTTCCTGTTGTGCAGCCGATAGTAAATGAGCGCTCAGTCATACCCTGGTCAGATTGCAGGCTGAATTTCTTTGTCCTGTTCACCCACTGTGCACAGG
>CAYNXO010000008.1:0-18040 GCA_964401205.1 Candidatus Undinarchaeota archaeon | reverse complement strand
GCAATTATGTGCAGTATGCTAAACCTTATTATGTGGACTATATTGTACCCTGTGAAAAAATAAAGCGCTCCTGTAAAAACATCATACCCAATTGTCAGTGCAATCGCCATATATCCTAAATTAACTCCAAAGAACGCATATGCAACAGGCGCAAAATAAGCCATTCCAATAAATCCAATAACCGCAATTAAAACATCCTGCGGCCTTTCAAGTGTGAAAACGCCCGAAATTATAAATGCGGCTGCCCCGACAATTGCTCCTGCGAAAAACCCGTATTTTATTGCAGAAATAATTGTAAATACACTTACAAGCTCAATTCCGAGTGCAACAGGGGAAAACCTTTCAGGCAATCGGCCAGCAGCGCCTATTAAAATAAACCCAATTATGATTCCAAAATCAACAAGCGAAAATTTTGCTGCAGTTATTATGTAAGCAACAACAATCAGCGCTGCAACTATTGCAACTGAATACTTTACAAAGTTTTTCGGAAATTCAAATTTAAACTGATTTGTTCCTGCCATTTTGGTGCGAATAGAGAAGTCTTATATAAGCATCTCATTATTAAAATACCTTTAGCGAGGTAGGGCAAAGTTCTCCTCTACTTTGAGAGAACTCCCGAAGTCTGGAGTGCCCGTCGGGCTCATATTGGGCGCTGAAAGCCCATAGGGACACCCGAAGGCCGTTGGTTCAAATCCAACCCTCGCTACCAGTTTTTTTGCCACTCAGCAAGTCGTAGCTATTTTAGGGGGCAAAAAACCTCAGGCGAAACCTCTACGGTTTCGCTACCCGCCTCACGTTGTTCGGCGGTGGGAAAAATAACTAGTGCGCTTACGGTGCAGAGCAAGTGCGGTGATGCGCCTACTACAAAATGACTAAAATCCTCGGAATAGATGAAGCTGGCCGCGGGGCAGTTATAGGCCCATTAGTGATATGCGGCGCTATGGTTTGTGAAAAAGAGCTAAAGGAATTAATCAAGATTAAAGTAAAGGACTCAAAGCTTTTGTCCCCAAAGCAAAGGGAAGAATTAGTTCCGAAAATCAGGGTTATTCTAGATGCATATGACATTGTAAAAATCGGGCCGCATGAAATTGATGAAAAGCGAACTTCCGGGATTTCATTAAACGACATTGAAGCTGAAAAAATGGCAGGCATAATTAACAATTTCAGGCCGGACATTGTCTATGTTGATGCTATTGATTCTGACATCAGGACATTCAGGGCGCGCTTGGGCAAATTTCTCCGTTTTGACCCGAAGAAAATGATTCTTGAGCACAAGGCAGACGTAACATATCCTATTGTAAGCGCTGCAAGCATTTTAGCAAAAGTTGAAAGGGATGAGGATATTTCTAGCTTGGCTGAATTTTATGGAAATATCGGCTCAGGATATCCCTCTGATTCCATTACAGTAAGCTTTTTAAAGAGCTGGCTCAAAGAACATAAAAAGCTCCCGAACATAGTAAGGGAAACATGGAGCACAGCAGAAGAGCTTAAAAAAAGAGGAAAGCAAAAGAATTTGCAGGAATTCATCAGATGAACATAACACTTGAGCAAAAATCATTTACATTCCACGGGGTAATTGGAATTGTGTTCGGCGTACTCTCAGGGATAATGTCAAAGGACCCCTACCAGATCCCCGGCAGCCAGATTTTAGTTCTGACACTCGGGGTTTTATTCATACTCTATTATGCCAGCCAAAGGATTTTCAAATTACGCGAATTATCAACTGAGCAGAAAAAATATGACTTCAAGTGGTTTGCGTCAAACGGAATATACCCTTATTTAGTATTCTGGCTGCTGGCATGGATTGTAATTTACAACGTAAATCTGTTCTAAGCAAATGGAACTCGATTCTCTGGAAAACTGGCGCAAATCCCACTATGCGAATGAGATTTCTCCCAAACTAGATGGGAAAAAAGTTGTTTTAATGGGATGGCTCAGGGAGCTCAGATTGCACGGAAAGCTTGCTTTCCTGATTTTGGCTGACAGGAGCGGAAACTGCCAGATTACTGCAAAAGAGGAAGACAACAAAAAGCTTTTTGAAAAAATCAGGGAATTAAACCGTGAAGATGTTATTGCAGTAAAAGGGACTGCAAAAAGCACAAAGCAGAGCAAAAGGGGAGTTGAAATCCTGCTCTCTGATTTTAAAATTTTAAACAGCGCCCAAAGCCCGCTTCCGCTGGATGTTGAGGAAAAAACCCCTGCGCTTTTTGACACGCGCCTTGACAACCGCGTTTTGGACCTGAGAAAGCCGAAAGTTGCAGCTATTTTCAAGATAAGGAATGAAATCCTGCGCACTGCAAGGGAGTATTTCCACAAGAACAATTTTGCTGAAATTGAAACCCCGAAAATAATTGCAACCGCAACAGAAGGCGGCGCTGAACTGTTCCCTGTTTCATATTTCAACAAAGCAGCATTTTTGAGGCAGAGCCCGCAGCTTTACAAGGAATTAATGACAGCCTGCTTTGAAAAAGTCTTTGAAATAGGGACTGTTTTCAGGGCAGAGCCGTCTGAGACAACAAGGCACCTCTCGGAAGTAACGCAGATGGATATTGAAATGGGCTTTGCAGACGAGGAAGACACATGGAAAGTTTTTGATGGATTAGTTCCTGAAATTTATTCTTCTGTAAGGAAAAACTGCACAAAAGAGCTTGAAATCCTTGGAATTGACTTGAAAGTTCCAAAAGCGCCGTTCAAGAGAGTTTCATATACAGAAACAATTGAAGCTCTGAACAAAAAAGGGCTGAAATTAAAATGGGGCGAGGACATTCCTCCAAACGGTGAAAAAATGGTCACTGAAATTTACAAGGGGCCTGCAATTGTTTACTCCTACCCATCAGAAATGAAGCCGTTTTACATTGCAGTTGATAAAAAAGATTCAAAGGTTTCACATGGCTTTGACCTGATTATGGAAGGCCTTGAAATTGCATCAGGCGGAAGGCGTATCCACAGCCCGGAAGTTTATGAGGAGCGCTTGATGGCAAAAGGCCTTAATCCAGAGAAATTTAAAGAAATAACAAAATTCTACAAGCTTGGAATGCCGCCTCATGCCGGCTGGGCAATAGGTGTTGATAGGCTTACACAGATTATCTGCGGCCTGCAGAATGTAAGAGAGGCTGTTTTGTTCCCAAGAGACATTAAGAGGCTTACTCCTTAAATCAAAATCCCGTGCGACTGCTCCGCATTCCCGATTCCCAACCCAATATTTTTTTCCGTGATTTTTTTGCCTGTTTTTTTGTCAGTTAATTCAAAATTCCTTATTACAGAGGGGTATTCATGCCACACAAAA
Source organism: Candidatus Undinarchaeota archaeon (assembly GCA_964401205.1). GTDB lineage: Archaea > Undinarchaeota > Undinarchaeia > Undinarchaeales > Naiadarchaeaceae > CAYNXO01. The sequence continues at coordinate 14,754 of CAYNXO010000008.1, read as the reverse complement.
GTGCTCCTGACAGGCAGTATTCCAAAAACTTTTTTGCGGAATTTCCACCACGAATCTGAATATGCCTCTGCCTTGAAATTTATTTTCTCGCCTTTTGTTTCCCCTGAAACCCAGAAAACCGGCAGGCCGTTCTTCAGCTTTTTTTTAATTTTCAGGTTTTTCATTTTGTGAAGTTTCCCTTTATAGAAAAATGCAATATCCTTTTTAATTGACACTTCCCCGAAATATTTCCCGATATGCGGCTTAAAGTAGCTTAAAACAGCGCCTTTTTTAAAATGGAAAACCCCCCAGTACCACGGCATTGCCGGCGCGTCCAAAAAAACTCTTTGAAAATAAGCACTGCCCTTTATTTTTTTCCCGTTTACAGTTCCTTTCAGGTCAAGCTTGTTCATTCTCAGGAGCTCGTAATTAAAGCCGAATATTTTTTTGCTGTCATGAGTCGGCATTGTAAAAAGATTTTTTTCCCTGAGTGAAATTTCAAATGCAATGTTTTTCCCTATTTTTACTGAATAGCCATTTTTATTTTTTGCAAATTCAGCATGCCCGCTTCCAGTAGCCAGGCTGTTTTCAGAGAAAACAAGCGGCACCTGCTCAAGCAAAAAATTGTGGTGCATTTTTTTGCCGTCAAAATACCACGCAGCAACAGCGCCATCCATAATTTTCCTGCTGCTCCTTTCAGCGAGCTTGTGGTTTAGCCTGATTTTTAAATCATTGCATTCCAATTCCCTGTCTTTTTTCGTGCTCCATAAAATCATCAGCTGCCGCGGTTTTTCAGAATCATTGAAAAAGAAAAGCCAGAACCACCACCACCAGCTGCCCCTGCTGAATTTCTTGCCCTGAACTTTAAATATGCTGTCCTGTATCCTGTTTGATTTCTCACTGCTAAATTTTGTGTATGAAGCCATCTTCAAATCATTTGCAGTGGTCTTATTGCACAAACATATATCTATTTTTCACTGTTCGGGAAAAACCTTTAAATATTGCTTAATTAAACTAATCGCTTTATAATGGCAGTTAATATAAATCGGGAGCAGTGTGTCAAGTGCGCTGGCTGTGTTGGTGTATGCCCTTTTGCAGCACTTGATTACATTGGCGATGAGATATGCATTGATGCAAAGCTGTGCACTGAATGCGGAACTTGCGTCAAATTTTGCCCAGTGGGAGCATTAAGCTTGCAGAATAAAAACAAATGAAATCTGAATATGACGTTATAATTGTCGGGGCAGGTCCTGCCGGCTCAATGGCAGCGCGAGTTGCAGCTGAAAACGGCGCAAGCGTACTTCTTCTTGAGAAAAGGACTGAAATCGGTGTTCCAAAAAGGTGCGGGGAGGGGCTTAGCATGGAAGGGATAAAAAGCTCTGGCCTGGAAATCAGCCCTGAATGGTGCAGGCAGGAAATTGAGGGCGCTGTTGTTTATGCCCCAAACGGCAAATTCGTTGAGGCAAGATATGACACGCTAATGGGCTATGTTATTGAGCGCAAGGCATTTGACAAGCGGCTTGCGATAGTTGCAGCTGAAAAAGGCGCTGAAGTCCAGAGCGGCAGCCGTGTTACAGGAGTCATAAAGGAAGGCGACTTTGTAAAGGGCGTGAAAGTAAATACGCGCAGCGGAAATTTTGAAATAAGGTGCAAGGTCCTGATTGCCGCTGATGGTGTTGAGAGCTTGATTGCAAGATGGGCCGGAATCAATTCAACAACCAGCCTTGTTGACATCTGCTCCGGAGTTCAGTTTGAAATGGCAAACATTGAAATCAAAGACCCGAAAATGCTTGATATTTACATGGGCAATGAAATTGCGCCAGGCGGGTACATCTGGATTTTCCCAAAGAGCAGGACAACTGCAAATGTCGGGATTGGAGTCCGCGCCAACAAAGGCGTGAGAGCAATTGATTACCTGAGAAAATTTGTTGAATCAAAGCCAGAGCTGAAAAACGGCTCTATTGTTGAAATAAACTGCGGCGGAATTCCTGTTGGAAAGCCGCTTGAGAATCTTGTCGGCAACGGAATCATGATTATCGGCGATGCTGCCCACCAGGTTAACGCAATCCACGGCGGGGGAGTGCATGAAGCATTTAAGGCTGCAAAAATTGCAGGCACTGTTGCCGCAAAGTGCGCCAAAAATGGAGACTGCAGCAAAAAGGCACTTCTGGAATACCAAAAAACCTGGAGCGAAAAACACGGCAAAAAGCTGAGCAAGCTGGTAAGCCTGCGCAAAGTCCTGGAGAGCATGAGCGACGATGACTTGAATTTCCTTGCAGGCCAGCTAAGCGGCGGTGACATAATAAACCTCACAGGCGCTGAAAAATTCACAGTCTTCTCAAAGATTTTTGCAAAAAGGCCAAGCCTCCTGAAATACATACCAGCGCTTCTCTGATTAACATTCTAATTCTGCGCTTAAATCTAGCGAAATCCAATGTTTTCAGACAGCAGCTGTTACTTGTGGATTTCGCTATCTGTCAAAAACCACATATAGTCATATTGATTTAATTCAGCATGCTTCGGAAGCAAAGCTTCATAGCATCTTTCACTAAGCTCAAGATGCCGCCGATTTCAGTCGGTGGTTTTTGACAAGATTAAATAAATATAAACGCCATACTATCGGTTATCGATGATTAAGAATCTGGAGCTGCAGAGTTTCAAAAGTTTTAGCAGAAGAATCTCAATTCCCCTATCCAAGGGAATAACCGCAATTGTAGGACCAAACGGCTCTGGAAAGAGCAACATAGTTGATGCTTTTTGCTTTGTTCTCGGCAGGAGAAGCGCAAAGTCAATGCGCGCTGACAGGCTGCCCCAACTGATTTACAATGGCGGGAAAAAAAACCAGCCATCGCCCTTTCTTGAAGTTTCAATATCACTTGAAAACACAGACAGGAAACTGCCTGTTGATGCCGATGAAGTTGCAATCACCCGCCGCCTCACCAAAAACGGCACAATGACTTACAAAATAAACAATGAAAAATGCACGCGGGCCCAGCTTGTTGATGTCCTTTCCCTCTCAAACCTGGACCCTGAAGGCCACAACATAATCCTCCAGGGAAACATCACTGAATTCATTGACATGGACCCTGACCAGCGCAGGGGAATAATTGATGAAGTCAGCGGAATTGCAGAATACGATGCAAAAAAGCAGGATGCGTTGAAAGACCTTTCAAAGGTTGAGGAAAACATAAAGGAGATTGTCATTATGCTGAGCGAGCGCAAGAAAAGAATAAAGGGACTCTCAGATGAAAAGGAAGGCGCTGAGAAATACAAGCTCTACAAAGCAGAACTTTCAAAACTTGAGGCAAACCTCGCACATTCAAAGCTTGCAAAGCTGGAAAAAGAAAGCAGTAAAATAACTGAAGAACTTGCAGCAAAATCAGAAGACGAGCAGAAAGCCCTTGGTGAATTGAAGGAGCTTGCAAATTCCATCCTGAAGAAGGAAAAAGAGTTCGGTGATTTGAACAAGCGCCTCATAAGAGAGGGCGGAGACGAGCAGTTAAGCATCCGCAGTGAAATTGAAGGATTAAAGAGCCGCATACAGATAGCAAACAGCAAGATTGAGTCAAAGAAGGCAGAGATATCAAGCATAGATGCAATGATTTCGCGGCTTCAGAGCATTGCTGATGAAAGCGATGAGGGCTCAAAGGTTTCCATTCTCCGCGACAACATAAAGGGCATTCATGGAACAGTAGACAGCCTTTACAGTGTTGAGGAAAAATATGCAAGCGCTCTTGATTCTGCAATCGGCAGCAGGGGCAAATTTATTGTAGTTGACAATGAGGATGTTGCTCTTGAGTGCATTGAATTTCTTAAACGCGGGCAGCTGGGAAGGGCAACTTTCCTTCCGCTGACTTTAATCAAAGGCCAGAGGCTTGAAACTGCAAAAGAAAAAGGTGCAATCGGCCTTGCAATTGAGCATATAAAATTCAATTCAAAATACCAGAAAATTTTTGAGCACATACTTACCAGCACGCTTATTGTTGAAACGCTTTCACAAACAAAATATCTTCTCGGCAGGCACAGGCTAGTTTCCCTTGACGGCGATTTGGCTGACAAAAGCGGTGCAATAACAGGCGGATTCAAGAAAAGAATTGCCCAAAAGCAGGCCAGAAGCCCGGCTGAGGAATATACTGAAAAAAGGGATGCGCTTCTTGACGAAATTGAGGCATTGAAGCAGGAACTTGAAGACTTAAACAGGAAGCTGCAGGAATCCCAGCAAAAGGAAACAAAGTTCGGCAGCACTTATCTTGAGATGCAGACCGCAACAGGGCTTATTGAGCGGGAACTGGATGAAATGCGCAGCCAGAAAGACAATATTTCAGCTGAGCACGATGATAAATTAAGGAAAGTTGGGGACTTGAGAATAGTCAAGGCGCAGGTTGACTCAAAGCTTGATGACCACAAAATAAACATGAAGCGCTTCAGCCAGGCAGAATTTTCAGAAGTTGATGTTGCGGATGCTGAAAAGCAGGTTGATGGTTACATGAGAAAAATATTAGAGCTTGAGCCTGTTAACATGAAAGCCATAGAGGAATATGATTTGGAAGTAAAAAGCTACAAGGAGTTTGAGGAAAAGTTCATCAAGCTGCAGGAAGAGAGGAAATCAATACTCAGCTTCATAGACGAGATTGAATCAAGGAAAAAAGAAGTCTTCTTTGGAGTATTCAACAAGGTTGCAGAGGAATTCTCAAAAATCTTTCCAAAGCTTTCCCCAAACGGAGAGGCAAAGCTTGTGCTTGAGAATCCAGATGACCCCTTCGCGGCAGGAATGCTTGTTGAGGCAAGGCCGGCCGGCAAAAAGCTGCAGAGCCTTGAGCTTTTAAGCGGAGGGGAGAAAGTTCTCACTGCACTGTCATTCCTGTTTGCGTTGCAGCGCTACAGGCCTGCCCCGATTTACATACTTGACGAGGTTGATGCAGCCCTTGACCAGTATAATTCACTAAGGTTTGTCGAACTGCTGAGGGAAAACATAGGGGACGGCCAGATGCTTTTGATTTCACACAACCCGGCTGTTGTAAAAAAAGTTGACAGATTATTCGGGATTTCAATGTCAGCAGACAATACTTCAAGGCTTGTAGGAATGGACCTTGGAGAGTTTCAGGGAGCTGAATAACTATACGCGAAGTAGGTGAAGTAATTCAAGCTTCGCTTATTTTCGCTTTGTCGCGAAAATGGCAGAAGAAATACAAAACGAAACTGAGTTTGCAGGCGAGGGAAAGCCAAGCATTAACATAGAGCAGATTCTGCAGTCAGAAAGGGCATGGGAGTATTTGCTTCTTGATATTATAAAGACTGAACAAATCGACCCCTGGGACATTGACATAACAAAGCTGACTCAAAACTATATAGAGAGAGTCAGGAAAATGCGTGAGCTTGACCTAAGAATGCCCGCCAGGGTAATTTTTGCCGCTGCATTTTTGCTTCGCATGCAGTCAGAAACCCTTACACTCACAAAATCAGATGACAGCAGGTTTGATGAACTTTTTGGCAGAGGGGAGGGAGAAGATATTCCTTCAGAAGAGCCCGAAATTGTTCCGCTTCTTCAGCTACATTTGACAAGAAAGCCTGTAAGAAAGATCACCCTTTCTGATTTAATCTCAACCCTTGAGACGGCTTTTGAAAAATCGCACAAGGAAAGGGCTTTGCCGCACCAGATTGCACTTCATTTCCCCGAAGTTGACATAGTTGAACTCATAGAAAGATTATACAGGAAAATCTACAGCATTCCTGAAAACAGAATTCCTTTTTCCACTCTTTTGCCTGAAAAAACAGCAAACGCAGCTGTTGATGCATTCCTGCCTTTGTTGCATTTAGTCCAGGAGCAAAAAGTGGATTTTGAGCAGGAAAGCCTTTTCAGCGAAATCTTTATCCTAAAGCAGCATCTGGCCAGCTTGGAAAGCAAAAACTAATTTTTACTGCTCGCTTGGCAAAAGTTCTTCCTGATAAACAGAATACTTGCTCGCAATTGCCGCACATCTTTTGAAAGCATTTCCAAACTTGCTCTTTGTGAATCTTATTTGCTGTGGCATTTTTTTCTCCTCATTGTAGGCAGCGCTTACACTCCTAAGCTTTTTTGCGTTTTCATCCCTGTACATATTTACAATAATAGGGATTCTGTACTGCTTTCCATTCACGCTTGCCCGCATTTCCCTGTCAAAATCATAAATAAAATCCTTAAATGAGCCGAAAAGCATCTCAAGCCGTGCGTAATGTATCTTGTCTGTCAATATAAAGCTCAGGGACGGCGGCTTGCCCAGTTCCTTTTCCACCTTTTTCCTGCTGACTTTTGGCTCAAAAACAGCAACCAATTTTTCAAAAACGCTCAGCCCTTCGATTTTTTGCACAAATTCTGCCGGGGATTTCCCAATTCTTGATGCGATTTGTTCTGCTTGTTCATATGCTTCTGAAGGATTTGCCGTGAGTGCCAGCTTGGAAAAGCCCTCGCTGCTTATGTACATCCCCCTGAAGCTTGCTTTTACAAATCTTGACATGACAATACTTTCATACCCTCCTGGCTTCGCGCCGATATCCTTCCAAAGGCTTATGTAGGCTTTTGCAAAATCCTTGTTGGCCGGAACAAGAAGATTTACGAAATTCACATCATTGAGCCTTGTTAAGACGTATTTTATCAGCAGCTCTGAGCCAAAGACTGCCTTTTTGAGATCGTCCTTATTCTCTGCCTTTATGTTTTTTGCGACCATTTTGCAAATTTCAGCTATTGTGCATATTTTTTCATTTACGAGCATTTTTTTTGTTCCATAATTGCGGTAAATTTCATAAAATGGCAAAAAAGCGTAAATTCCGATGTCATAAAGTTTTTCCCATGTGCTGATTACCCTGTCGTTTCCAAAAACAAGCCCGATTTTCTTCAAAACTTCCTTCTCGTCCTCCAAATAACCATACATTGCATCCCGAGCCTTGTTGTCAATGTGGTAAATGTATTTGTTCTTGTGGCCGTGCCAGACCGAGATAAAAACAAACTCTTTTTTCAGCTTTTTAATTACAGCCTTTATTATTGGGACTAAGCCAACAAACAGATCATACAATGAAACTGTTGCTTCCTCCCCTTTTATAAAGCCCATGTGTTATTTTGTGTTCTAATTGCTTAAAATATCTTTTCAAAGCCCTATATCAACCAGTTGCACTGTGCCAACAGGGTATTTTCCTATAAGCCCTTTCTTGAACCTTGCAATGCACACTACCAAATCAGCTTCTGCTGCCGGATTGTTTTCCTCGCCAGTATCCGGATTCAGGCCAGAAGGAATGTCAATTGCAACTTTTACTTTGAATTCGCTTATTTTCCTGATAGCAGAGGCAAACGGCTCCCTTATTTCACCTTTTATTCCTATCCCAAAAATTCCGTCAATTGCAATATCTCCCTTTACCCCTTCCAAATCCTTTGGCTTTTTTATCTCCTTTATTTCAATTCCGTTGTTTTTTGCCTTCATGAAATTTATTTTTGAAGCCCAGCTGTGCGGCTCCCCAAGAACCGCAATAAGCACATTTGCGCCAAGCGACTTTAAGTGCCTTGCAGCAACTGATGCATCCCCTCCGTTGTTCCCTGTGCCTACAAAGCAGACGACTTTTTTTCTTAAAACAGGGTAAAACCTGTTCGTAACTTCCGCGACTCCTATTCCGGCCCGTTCCATGAATTCTTCAATTGTTGCACCATTTTCAACTGCCGCAACCTCTAGTTTTTGAATCTCATCCCTTGTTACAAAATTCTCAAGCTCTTCGCGCTGCAGTTTTAACCTTTCCACAGAAGAGCTTTTTTTCCCTAATTTTTCCTCAAACTCGCCCAACGTTTCCTCAAAAGAGCGTATCCTTGTGCCGCTGACTAAATTATCAACATAAGAGACAATTTTTTCCTCAACTGTTATCGGAATTAAGTCCTGCGCCGGCTTTATTTTTAGTATTGCAGCTTCTTCCTTTGAAATTCCTGCACCAATATGGAATTTTACAATTTTTCTTACCTCTTCAGGGATTTCAGGATATTTCTGCAAAATTTCATATCCAGTCAAGCCATGCCTTACAGAATGGTCCTTGGACCTTCCAATATCATGCAAAAGCGCTCCGTATTTTACAAAATCAGGATTTACTTTAACATCTTTTAAAATTAATTCATTTGCAAGCCCAAGGGAAGCTTTTTCAACTACTTTGCAGTGCTTCTGGATTTCTGGCTGGAGCTTTTCTTTTTTCCATAATTCCCTGATTAGAGTTTCGTTTAGTTCCATAAGTATGAGAATAGCCCCGGGCAGATTCGAACTGCCGTCCCAAGCTTGCTCCAACCTTTTTGCCATTTTATAGGAAGGCGCATCACCGCACTTGATTTTCACTTTCAGCGCGCGAAACGCTTTTCCCGGGTTTTTTTGCCCCCTACGCAGCTGCGATTTGTTTCGTGGCAAAAAAGCCGCCAGAGGCTCGTATCCTTGGCCGCTAGACGACGGGGCTATTGTTTTATTTATTTGCGCGGCTTAATTATGTATATGCCCCTTAAAGATATTTTCTCTTTATACCGTTTTGGCAAGGATAAAAAGCTTTCTGATTTGAAAGTTAGCATAATACACAGGGGTGCGCCGAATGACAAAAAGACGATTGATTTTGCAAAAACAGGTGTTTTAATTTTTCGTGGCCATTTTGAATGGTTTGACAAAAAGGAAAATGAAATTGTTTACATACCTTTTCATAGAATTTTGGAAATAAAGGCAAAGGGGAAAACAATTTACAAAAAGGCAGCTAGAACTCGCTAGTTTTGTGCAATTCGACTTTTAAATTTTCAAGAATGCGGATAACTTTGTTCCTTCCTTCGCTTTTTAATCCCTTCCAGTCAATAAGCGCTTTTTTTGCAGCGCTCTTTTCAAGCATCTCTCCTACAATCTTTTCATTCAAAAATTCAACTGCGTATTTTGGTGCAACATGGCCAAAAGCAATTTTTTCGTTTTCAATTGCAATCTTGCTGAAAGAAGGGCAGTAATGAATTCCGCCAAAGCCAATATAATTTTCAAAATTCGGCTTTTCTTTTTTATGCGTTTCGCAAATTTCCTTTATCGCCCCTGCAACAACTTTTCCGCAGTCCTCTCTTGTCCATTCTTTTTCTGTTGAGCCGATTTCAATAAAAACCAGCGGCTTTTTCCAGTCAGTAGGGCCGTGGTGTGTGGCTTCGTTTGCAGCTTCAAAATCATCCGGCTTATTTTTATTTAAATAAACAAGCCCTGTTTTTAATGCAGAGGGCATTGTAATGCTCAGCTCATTTGAATTGCCGCCAAGCTCTGCTTTTCCGAAATTTCCAGTCGGATGAAGTGAAAGAGTTTTCCTGTTTGCCTCGCTCCTGTGAGTTGAAGCAATTATGAAAAAATCAATTTTGCCCATATCCTGAACAAAAGTTTCAAGCTCTTTTTGCGTTGTAAAAAGAAGGGATTTTTTGCTTTCAATCAGCAAATTTCCAAGCCCGATTTCTTTTAGGTTTCTTGCAATGTTTGTTGCGGCTAAATCGTCTTTCCAGTAAAGGACCTTAACGTTCATTTTTTAATTAACCTTTTTCCAGTCATTCTTTTTTAAAAAATTTTCAATGCGCTTATTTAACTTGTTTTTTGTGAGGTCTTTCATCTTTAAATAAAAACACCTCTCGTTAAAAAAGCCCAAACCAAGATTCATTTCTCTCGCTAATTCATCCAATATTTTTTTAACTCTTTCTTTACCCGTGCTCAGAACATACGCCTCCCATTTGCTTCCCTCATTCACATACAGATACACCGCCAACAGAGCAGCCCCGATTCCTTTTTTACAGTGTTTTTCTTTAATAAAAGTAAGAATAAAATTCGAAAATCCAATCACTTCATTATTTACCTCACAAATAAAAAGCAGCCTTTTTCTGATATCCTTTTTTAAAGCACTTTTCCGAAATTCAAAGCTAAACAACGTTTCTTGCGGTTTGTATTTTTCACGGTAGTATTCATATATTTCTTTAATACTTGATAAATCTCTGTCTGTTGCTGCTCTAATCTTTATAGCTTCATTTCCAGCTTTTTTTACCCAAGTTGTCATCTTCCTAACCACCTATACAATTCTCTTAACAACCCCATTATCAAGAACAACAGGCAATACATACGGGCTCAAACCATCTGATATGCTTATGCTAGCCAAATTTCTCAGCCCCTGCTTTTCTGCTGTTTTTTCCATTCCAAGCTCAACTTCATTTTCAAAAACAAGGACATATGCCTTCATTTTTTCAATTCCAGAATTTCTTGCAGCAACTGCCCTGTGATGGCCGTCAACAAGAATAAAGCGAGGGCCGTTTTTTATCACTAATAATGGCTCTGCAAGCCCGCCCTGTATTTCATACTCCCTTGCGCGGAGCTCATCAAGATAAATTGTCCCCTGTGTTGGAATCAGCTCGCTTAAATTAACTTCCTGCTCAACAAGCTTGACTTTTGTCTTGTGCAAATCCTCCAAAGTCACCCTTGTTGTCTCTACTTTCATAGGCGTAACCCTTTCAATGTGCGCCCTTATGACATCATTGTTTGTGACAATCCCCAGCAGGTTTCCTTCATTGTCAACAACAGGGAATTTTGAATGTCCTGTCCTGAACATCAGCCTTGCAACCGCCTCCATTTCCATGTTAGGCAGAACTGCTATCACCCTTCGCGTCATAATGTCGCTTACTTTTTTATCAAGCGAATCTGCAATGTCCTGCTTGTAGTTGTGCTCCTCTCCCTTCAAAGGCTGCAGTATAATGTCCTCATGAGTCAGAATCCCGACAACCTTCTTGTTTTCAACAACAGGAAAGCTGTTGTGCCTGGTCTTTCTCATCATTCTGATTACTTCAACTATTTTCAAGTCCTGGCTCAACACAGCCGGGTTCCTTGTCATAAAATCGCTGGCTTTCATAAACTATAAAAGAGAACTCCGTTTTATTTAAATCTATATGCCAATCAAATACTACCCCGCCCCAGACATAAAGAAAAGATTAATTGAGTTAATCCAGAGCAACGGGTTTCATAATGTAACTCCTGAAAGGATTTACTGCTTCAGGAGCAGGGGTTCAACTTCAAGAAGAGTTCTAGCACGCATATGGAGCTTTCCGAAAATATGGCAGCTTGCACTTTACATGGAGCCGAGGTATGTAATTGAAGTCCTTTCAGAAAGGTTTGACAAGCTGAGCACAGAAAAACAGGACGAGATTTTAATCCACGAATTAAGGCATATCCCAAAAAAGTTTTCAGGCGGGCTTAGAAAGCATCATGACGGGAATCCAAGGTCAATTAGGATACCTTTTTAAGCAACAATTTTCATAAAATTCCATATTATGGAAAAACGCTCCCTATTCAAAAACTTCATTATTGATGATTTCATCGGCGGAAAAAAAGGCCGCAAATTGATTTCTGAACTAAGGGGCATTGGCCAGATAAACCTCCCTGATATTCAAATGGACTTAAGTTTCATTCAAAAAAGGGTTGTTAAAAAACTCGCCAAAAAACATTATGATTTAATGATTTTTATTGAAACTGGCGGGCCTTATTTTTTAGGCATTCCGGGAGTAACAGCCCATGCCAAAAAAATTATGACACTGCCGGTTAGTGCACATTCAAAAGTTTCCCTGGATGACGTTTCTTCTGTTGTCAGCAACTACAAAAGCCAAATTGAATCAAGCAGGAGTATTGCAGTTGTGGAAGGGGATGTTGGCGCTTGTGGGCATTCTTTGCAGAGGATTAAAATAGTGAAAGCGTGCATCAGTGAAATAAATGAAAAAGCAGATACAGATTTTATTGTTGGAATTACGACATTGAACTGTGCGAATGCGGGCATATTCAATATAATCGGAGTTGTTGCTGGCGGTTTTACGAAATTATCAGACATTGCCCTCGATTTTGAAATGCTCGCGAAAGTTCATAAGGTGCTAAAAGAGGAAAAATTGCCGCAACCAATTCACACACTTTTGGACTGCTGGCATCGCAGGAAAACACTTCCTGTTGTTGCCAAAAAATAAAACAGGGAAATTATTTTCTTTCCCCAATCTCTTTCTGCGCCTGTTCTAAAAAGTCCTCAACTTTAATTCCGTATTTTACCTTTCCATCTCGAGCTTTGGCGAGAGATGGCTGTAAGCCATCCTTGTGCGAGCGCACTGCAATTGTTTTCTTTTCTTCCTCTTTATCGCCGCAGACAACTATGTAGTTTATTTTCCGCATTTCTGCATTTCTCACTTTGTAGTCAATTGTGTGCGAATCAAAATCAGCCACAACACTTAATCCAGAATCCTCAAGCTTTTTCTTGACGCCTTCTGCGTATTTTACATTCTTGTCAGTCATTGAAAGCACAGCAACTTGAACAGGAGAAAGCCACATTGGGAAAGCGCCTTTGTAGTGCTCAACAAGTATTCCGATAAATCTTTCAACGCTTCCGTAAATAACCCTGTGGATGATTACTGGTCTCTTTTCCTTTCCGTCAGCATCAGTGTAATTCAAGTCAAACCTCATCGGCATCTGGAAATCAACCTGCACTGTTGCGCACTGCCAGCTCCTTCCGAGAGAATCTTTTATGTGAAAATCAATTTTTGGCCCATAGAAAGCGCCGTCGCCCTTATTTGTCTTGTAATTTATTTTCAGTTTTTTCAAGGCGCACTCAAGCCCTGCCTCTGCTTTCTCCCACAGCTCAGCAGAACCCATTGCATTTTCCGGCTTTGTTGACAGCTCAACACGGTATTCAAAGCCGAATTTTTTGTAAAAAGTATCAATTAGCTTCACAACATTTTCAATTTCCTTTTCAACCTGCGCCTCTGTCACAAAGAGATGGGCATCATCCTGCGTGAAGCTCCTTAACCTGAACAAGCCTGCAAGAACTCCGCTAAGCTCGTTTCTGCTCACCAATCCAAGCTCGGCAAGCCTTAATGGAAGCTCCCTGTAGCTCCTGTGGCTGCTTTTGTAAACAAGAATCGCGCCAGGGCAGTTCATCGGCTTTAATGCAAAATCCCTGCCTTCAATTTTTGTAAAGAACATGTGGTCCTTGTAGTGCTCCCAATGCCCTGAAACTTCCCACAAATTCCTGTCTAATATTATTGGAGTGCGGATTTCCTTGTAGCCGGCTTTTTTGTGCTCTGCCCTCCAGAAATCAATCAGCTTGTTCCTGATTGCCATTCCCTTGTCATGGAAGAAAACCATTCCTGGTCCGACTTCCTGGAAGCTGTATAAATCCAGCTTTGGCCCGAGAATCCTGTGGTCATTTTCAGAAAGTTTTTCTTTGTCAATTCTTGCTGTTTGCTTTACAAGCCTTGTTGCAATCTTTTTTGACTCTCCTGCTGTTATTACCCTGCTTAATTCACTGAGCGGATGCCCCTTGCACCTCATTTCAAATTTCTTATAATATCCGAAAGGAGCATGCTGAACTTCTATTTTTGCAGCCCTTAATTTCTCCTCAATCAAATCCATTATTTTCAGCGCAGTCTGCGGTGAAGAGGGTTCTGCCCCATAGAGAAGATGAACATACGGATAAAGAAAAACCTTGCTGCAGCGAATCTGCTTTAAAACATTTTTCAGGTCTTCAACGGCTTTTTCAGCAATGTCTGCTTCGTGGCCTGAATCATCCTTTTCAGCAGCAAGCCTTACAAAGAGGCATTCATCCATTTCGCCCTTCTTCTCTTTTTCAGTTATTTTCTGGGCTAGCTTTGTCTCTTTTGTTACTTCAAATTTTATGTAATCAACGTGCTGCAATAATGCTCTCATCTTAGAAGTAGCAGTTAAATTCGCATATATTTAAATTTGTAGGAAGCGCAGTTATTCTTTTGTTTCATCGCTCATGTGTATTATCTTGAAATCCTCAATTATCATCTCGTGGTCAAAAGCCAATTCCAAGTTCTCAATTTCTTTAAGCGGCTTGTAGCCAACATCCTCAGTTTCATTTGAATTGCTTATTTTTCCTTTTTTGGCTGTTGCAAAGAAAACAATTGAAACAACATGGCCTCTGGGATCCCTGTCAGGGTCTGAATAAACGCCTAAAATTCCTTCAAGCTCAACATCAATCCCTGTTTCTTCCCTGCACTCCCTTACTGCTGCGTTTTCAACTGTTTCGCCGTATTCAACAAAGCCGCCCGGCAGCGCATACTTTCCCTTAAACGGATCATGAGTTCGCTTTATCAGCAAAACAGTTCCGTTTTTCTCAACAAGAACATCAACAGCAAGCCGAGGAAATTTGTCCATTGCATTAGCTCCGTGAAAAATAATGACTAATGATATTTAAATGCTGTGAAATAAATTAAGTTATAAGTTGTAAGTGGTAAGTTATAAGTTAAAAACTTAGAACTTAAAACTTATTACTTAAAACTGAACCAATTTAACAGAACTATTCCATCTCAACAAAAACATATTTGTCAAGATACTGCTTTACTTCCTGCTCTGTGCGCTCAAACGCCCTGCGCTCAAACTTGATTTCCTCAATTGCCCTGCACTGCTTCATGATTTCAATTGCGTCATCCTTGTTAATCGGGCAATGTATTTTCAGAACTCTGGCTCTGTGTGACACTTTTCCCAGGTCACTCTTGTTTTTAAGAATAAATTCATCAAAGCCTTCCATTACCGTAGGTTTATAATTTCGCCGATTGCTCCGCAATCGGCAGCAACCTGCGAGGCCGTGCGGGGGCCAGAGATTATTTCTTTCCTCCAACAAAAGCATCAATCAGCTGCTCAATCTTGTCCTTGCTTACTCCGCCGGAAATTCCCTTTCCAAGGTTCTCAGCCACTTTTGTCAGCTCCATAGGGAATATGATTTTTGTTGCCTTTCCAT
>CAYNXO010000007.1:17699-18051 GCA_964401205.1 Candidatus Undinarchaeota archaeon | reverse complement strand
ACATTGTTAAGGGTATAGTCCCATGTAAAGTTCGCGTGAGTTGTTGAGACATTGTATTCTCCGTATGGAACTGTAGCAGTTGCAATACCGGAATTAGAAGTGTTCTCAGTGAATGAGTATGAGCCATTTGTAAATGTAACAAGCGCATTTTGGATGCTATAGCCGGAGGCCGCACCCAGACCTTTTGCATTGACAGTTACAGTAACAAGCGATATGTTAAGGGTGATGTTGTTTCCAAAGATGAAGTTATTTGTCACGTTAACCGATATGTTGGCCGCGGAAGCATTTCCTTTTGTAACATTAAACCAGTAATTTGAAAAGTTTACTGTTATGTTTGCTTCCGCTCCAGAGC
>CAYNXO010000007.1:12538-17689 GCA_964401205.1 Candidatus Undinarchaeota archaeon | reverse complement strand
CACTGTTCCGCTTGCATTTGTAGAGAGGGTTAATGAAAGGGTGTTTGGCGCGCCTGCAAGCGAAACTGTTGTGTTGTTGATGCGGAGTGTTGCGCCATTGACAAGAGTGTTGTTACTGGAAACATTGGTGCGGACATAAAAGTCAACATACCATTTCTCTGCCAACTGGGCTGTTGTGTTGCCGTGGAAGCTGTAGTTTGAATACTGTACATTTAAGAGAGTTAAATACGAGTCGTTTGAGCTTACATTGAAATAAATGGAATTTACATCAGTGCCAACGCGCATATTGCTTATTATTGAATCAATTAAGGTTACATTTGAGCCTGATTTCACAAATACGCCCTTTGTGCTGTTGTCTATTGTAATATTATACAGCGAAAGGGTTGAATTCAGAAAAACAGCTCCAAAAGTCTGATTTATAATCGTTATATTTGAGAGAGATGCATTAGTCGTAAATGTGATATTAAGCCCTGCATCTGTTGTCGTGTCTGCAGTTAACTTAATGGTTGTATTGAAAATTGTTGGCGAAGCGTTGTAAAGTATTATTCCGCCGGGGTTGTTAAAAATGGTTGAATTCTTTATTGTCGGTGAGCCTCCTGAAATATTAAGTGCGTACCCGCGGGAGTTGTTTATAGTTACATTAGTAAGCTCAAAATTAGTTGTGTTTATGTTAATTCCATTGCTGCCTGAGAAATTCTGCAGGCCAGAAATTGAGGAGTTGTTTATAAATCCTGAGCTGCCTGAATAGTAGTAGAAACTATACCCGAGCGCAGTGCCGTTTGCAGAGAAAATATGCGAGCCGTTGTCAATTTTTAAAGTTCCGCCGCTTTCAACTGCTATTCCAAGAGTTTCTGTGATGGAGCCATTAAAAGTTAGGTTTACTTGCTGCAAAAAGAGGTTGCCGTTGTTCCTAACTGTAATGTTTGTAATATTGTCAAGCGTAAAGTTATAGCAGGAAGTTGTGTTTGTGACAATCCATGTCCTGTTTCCAGCAGCATTCATTGAGTAATTCGCGTAGTTTGTGCAGTTGCCCAATGGGTCTGCTGCATATGCTGAAAATGCAAAAACCGAGATAAAAATAGCTGCAAATGCGATTGCTAATAATATTCTCTTATCCATTCAAACCCACCAAAAGTAAAATTGCATAGTTAGAATGTATTTATAAAGCTTTTTCTTGGTTTTTTGCGGTGCTATAGCAGCTAAACAGTGTCATAAAAAGACTTTTTCTCTTCTTTTTTGCCTTCTTCTGGTTTCTCTGCTTCCTTTTCCTCTTCTTTCTTTGCTTTTTTGCGAATCTTCAGAAGCCGGGGAACTTCAATGGCAGCAAAGATGATAACAACTAGGACAATTACTCCAATTATCAGCTTTAGGAGGGATCTGATTTCAGCACTGGTTGGAAGGGCTATTGCGGTTTTTGAAATGTTTTTCTCCGGAACAGTAATGTTTGGCTCTTCTGCTGCAGTCAGATTCGGCTTTGTAATGTTTGGCTTTTCCTGAACCGCCGGCTTTGGCTTTGCAGCAATTGCAAGATATGAGAAAGTCGCGGCTGTTTCCTTGTAAAGATATTCGTCAGGTGTTTCGCCGTATTTCTTTGTTGGCAGGTCTGTCCAGCTTTCTTTGTATTCGCGCAAAACAACATCATCAGCAGAGATTTTGCCCCAGGAAACCCAGCTCTTGTTTGCAATGAATTTTATCTCTGTGTCCTTAATGTCGCTTGACTTGAAATTTAGCGGCTTGATTTCAATATATGCAAAAACCTTGTCGCCTGCATCTGCTGGAACTGATGAAGGCCTTGAATTAAACCTGGTGACTTGCAGGTATGCGTTTTCCAGCTCATTCACGGTTTTGAAGCCAATAGCATCAATATAATGTGAGGATGTTTTTTCAAAACTTAGTGAGATTGAGCGGTCAGTTGTTTGCGCGCCTATTAATTTGTTTTCAGAAGGCAGGGCTGCTCCGCCTCCGCCTCCTCCTCCGCCGCCACCGCCAGTAGAAGTTGTGGCAGTGTCGCCTGAAGTTATTGTAATTGTCCTGTTCGTGCCAAAAGCAGATTTCGCAGAAGTGTCATTTGCCATGCAGTTCCAGCTGTAAGTCCCTACTGAAAGTGTTTTTGAAAATGACTTTGTTGCGCTTTCGCCTGTTGCAGAGCTTGTCTGGTCAAGGGACCAGGTTCCGCCTGAACCTATCCAGAAGCTCATGTTGCTCAAATTATAATTGTCAATTGCAGTGCAGGTGAAAGTCTGCGCAGCTGTTGTTGTGCTTGTTCCGTTTGCAGGGGAGCTTAAGGAAACTGTTGGGGCTGTTGTGTCAAAAATTGTGTTTGCAGTTGCATTTGTCCAGTTCCCTATGTTTCCTGCAGTATCTACTGGCCGGACCTGCAAAGTGTAATTTGAATTAAGTGTCAGGCCTGTTGCGTTGTAGTAATTCACAGAAGCGTTTGCCTTGAAAGTGTCATTCAGGTAAACTTCAGCGTGATGGACTCCTGAAACATTGTCTATTGGATTTGTCCAGCTCCAGTTAATCCAGCCAGGGCCTGCAGAAGAGCCGGCAAGGCTTGTCACGTTTGGCGGCATTGTTGTGTCAACAAGAATCTTGTATTGCGGGCTGCTGACATTTGAAATGTTGTCTGAAACATTAACCCAGATGCTGTAAATACCCTCTGAGATGCTTATGCCTGGAGTTAAAGTTGTGTTTGTGCTGTTCTGGCTGGTTGTATTGTATGCCTTTCCTGTGCCATTGAAGAAAAGGACAGAAACTGCTGTTGTGTTGTCAGTGTCAGTGAAATTGAAAATAATTGAGGGTGTTGCATCTGATGTGCTCGTGTTGTTTGTGTAATCCTGAATGGCTACTACAGCAGGCTCGTTTGCCCTTGCTATGCAGTAAACAGTAAGGTTCGTTCCTGCTGTGTTGTTGCTTGAATTGGCAAGATAAATTGCCTGGTAAATCCCAGATGCGTTGCTCACTGTTGGCGCGCATGTAAAAAGGACATCAATGCTCTTGCCAGCAGCAATGTTTCCAAGGGTTGTTGCATTTGCAGAAATCATTGTTGTTGAATTTATGTCAATTTTTGTAAGGTTTGTATTGTTGTTTGTTATTGCACAGGAAACATTCACAACATCTGTAATGCTCTGGCCGGCGCTTGCGATTATGTTCAATGCTGAAACATTGAAAGCTATGTCAGTGCTGTTTAAGGAATAAGAGCTGGCAAGCGAGAAATTCTGCCTCGCACCCTGCGCGATTGTTCCGTTTACATAAACTCTCCAAAAGCCAGCTGGAGGATTGCCAACATAAACCTGCTCAATGACATTAATATTATCTGTCTGGTTCCTTGAAGCGTTTAAGCTCCTTGAAGCGTTTGAAAGCGTCCACGGCCATGCCTGCGTGTTGTTTGGCGCAAACACAACCAAATCCAAATCATTGACAAGCTCTTTTGAAGCAGATACGCTTCCCTTGTAGTCGTCCCACGCAAGGGTGAGCTTGAGGTAAGACTGGCCGGTTGGCAGTCTTATTTCATATGTTTTGTTTGCAGTGGTTGTTACATTGTCCTCAATAAGGACGTCTGTCAGATTGGTTGAATTGTCGCGCCTTATCAGGTCAATTGCTGCTGTTGCATTGACTAAGCCATAGCCGCTTGTGAAATCAGGGCCTGTGTTATTCAGGTCAGTTGCTGTGTGGGCTAAAATTGCTTTAACTGTTGCCGGCTTTGGGGTCTGGTTGCTGTGAGTTGTTCTGAAATCCTGAACAATCAGCCCAATTATTCCAGAAACAACAGGCGATGCCATTGAGGTGCCTGATTTTACAGAATAAGTGTCTCCAAGTTCAGTGCTCTTTATTCCTCCATCACCGCCAACTTCTGCCCCGGGAGCAACGACCTCTGGCTTTAATCTGCCGTCATCTGCTGGGCCAAAGCTCGTAAAGTAAGAGATTGAATTGTCATTTGAATTCACCGCACCAACAGTTAGTACATTCTTTGCAGTCTGGCCAGGGCCAAGGATGCTGCCATAGCCGTTTGCATCTGAACCACCAGAACTTACAACGCCTATGCATCCGCTGATGTTAGTCCTTTCATTGCCAGCTGCGAAAACAAAAATCAGGGGCTTTCCGCCTCTGATAACACTCGCATCGCCATAAGCAATATTGTCATATTCCTGTGTCCAGGAATCGTATCTGCCATGAACACCGCAGTCTCCTGAAGCGCTGTAACCCCAGGAATTTTGGGAAAGAACAGCTTCATAACTTGCAACAGAAGTATTTGATTCGCTGTCCAGCTCATTTGTATCATCTGGCCATTCAAAGGTTATTAGAGTAGCATTTGTTGCAATTCCGCGCCACTGGGCTGCTGTTCCTCCCTGGCTTGCGCTGTTTGAGCCATCGCCAAGCATTGTTCCTGCAACATGCGCTGAGTGGGAAGAATCAGCGCCTCCTGAGTCGCCTATTGTCCTTCTTGAATTGTAATCAGCATGATTTGCATATCCGGAATCCCACTCTGCAAGGACAACTCCGCTGCCATTCAGATTATAAGGCGCAGCTTGAACTGTGTTTGCTGAAACAGATGCCCTTGCGCCATCGTTCAGTTCCCTGAGCGGAGCCGGGCTTGCTGCAATATATTGGACAATGTCTTCATCTGCAAACTGCGGTATTTTTTCAGGGAAAATTGTTACAATCCATGTTCTGTTGCCTAAAGGCGGGACTCCAACTGCATTATATGTTTTTAGAATGGATTTTATTTCGCTTTGGGAAACATCCATGAAAAACTGCACGCTGTAATTGGCTGTTCTGTCGGGATTTTTCGCATATGCAGGAGCTCCAAACCTCAGCAAGTACGAGTCAATTTTATCAGCAGCGCTTAGTGTGCTGACAAAAGTTATGCCAGCTCTTTGTGAAGCTGTGCTTAATCCAGAGCCTTTTATGCTCGCAAGCCAGGCATTGTCAGGGATATATTCAAGCAGTGTAATCCCCTGTTTTGCAAGCTCTTTGCGCTCTGCTTCTGTTGGAATGCTGCTCAGCTGGATTATTGAATGCGCGCGGCCTTTGCTTTGGCCGATTGTGGAAATCTTGCTTTGCGCGGCCAGGGGAATTTTTTCAGTAGGTGTGAATTTTGCAGATTTCAAAAAAATCGGCCTTGCATCAGAAACAGTAGCCTTGGCAGAT
>CAYNXO010000007.1:0-12528 GCA_964401205.1 Candidatus Undinarchaeota archaeon | reverse complement strand
TGCTATAAAAAATATTTTGCTTTGTTTCATAGTAATAAGATAAAAATGTAGTTATTTAATCATTGTGCTAATGCTGATGAATGCAAATTATGCGTTTAAAAAGCTCTTAAAATCCTTATTTTCTGAAAAATCGCCCAATTTTGCCTTATTTTCCAAAATGGAAAAATCCGGTGGCAGATAAAACAGCGGAATTTCCACTTATCATATATGTATTCTTCCGGCTAGATACCAATTGCAAATAACGCGGAGGTGAGTAATGTGAGAGAAAATATCGAGTACCTGCAGAATCTCGGGCTGACAGAGTATCAGGCAAAAGCGGCAATTGTGCTGTTTGCAAAAAAAGAGGCAAAGGCAGAGGAAATCTGCAAGCACAGCGGAATTCCCCTGACAAAAATTTACAGCGTGCTGAAAAGCCTTGAGTATCTTGGAATAACAACATGCACACCAGGCAAGCCGCGCCTGTACAGGTGCGGAGAGCCAACTGAAATAATAAACATGCTGATAAGGAAAATGACAAGCAGGATTGACTGGCTCAGGGAAGAAAAAAGAATTCAGCTGAAAAAGATAAAAACAATTGAGCTTCCAACAATTGTAATACAGAAAGAAAGAGCGCATCCAATGTTTGCAGCAGAAGTGCCTGCTTAGGAAGAAAGCTGTTTAATCTGGTTCGGCTTAATGATTCCTTTCTCTGTTATGAAAGCAGTCACATATTTCGCAGGCGTGACATCAAAGCCCGGATTTTTTGCAGGAGAGCTTAAGTTTGCAAGCGGAACTTTCTTGTTTTTGTAAAAGGCATATTTTACTTCATCTTCTGAGCGGAATTCTATTGGAATGTTTTTTCCGGATTTGCACTTAAAGTCAAAAGTCATCAAAGGGGCTGCAACATAAAAAGGGATTTTATTTTCCTTTGCAAGGACTGCTTTTTCATAAGTTCCTATCTTGTTTGCAAAATCCCCGTTAGCAGCAATCCGGTCTGCGCCGACAATGCACAAATCAATATCCCTGTTTTTCATAAAAAATCCGGCAGCGTTGTCAGCTATTATTGCATGCGGGATTTTTTCCTGCGCCAATTCAAAAGCAGTTAATCTTGCGCCCTGCAGCCTTGGCCTTGTTTCATCTGAATAAACAAAAATTTTCTTTTTGCGGTAGTGGGCAAACCTTATCGGCGCAAGCGCTGTTCCAAAATCAACTGTTGCGAGTGCGCCAGCGTTGCAGTGCGTTAAAATTCTATCTCTGTCTTTGATTAATTTCTCGCCATTCATCCCGATTCTCCTGCACATAGAAACATAATTTTCCGCAATTAAATTTGACTGGAAAACAGCAGCGAGCTTTGCTTCTTTTACATTCCGCGCCCTTTTTGTTATTGAAAGGACTTTGTCAACAGCGTGCATTAGGTCAACGGCAGTAGGCCGCGCATTTTTTATTAATTTGGCGGATTTTTGCATATGTGCGCTGAATTTTTTCAAATCATTTCCTTTGAATTCAAGTGCGGCCTGGCTGGTTGCATAGCCTGCTGTTGCACCGATTGCTGGAGCTCCGCGAACAATCATATCTTTAATTGCCTTAATTGTCTGGCCGGAATTTTTGCAGGAATAAATCGAGAATTCAAAAGGCAGCTTAGTCTGGTCAATAAGCTTCACTGTATTTTTGTCAAACCAGACTGTGCGGTAGTTTTTCCCTTTGATTATCATACACCTCTAAAAAGCCTTTTATATTTATATGATTTAGTAGGTGCCATGCTAAAGTGGCTGTACAGGGTTTCAAAGGCGAAACATGGAAATGGAACCGGCTTAAAGTATCCAAGGCCAAAAAAAGGCGGATTTGTCTGGGTTTATGCAGTAAATCCCACAAAGGAAGAGATAGCCAAACTTGCAAAGGACTTCAAGCTAAAGACAAAGAAATTTGAGATTTACGTCAAAGAAGAACGCTCAACGAGATATTCGGTAAGGCCGCTGTCTTTTGCAATTGTTGATTATTACCTGGATAAAAAAGAAATAAAAAAGACAAAGGTTCTCTACATTGTCGGCCGCCATTACATAATAATTGTAACGCCTTCTTTAATTGAGCCAATCAACACTGTATTTGAAAGGGTAAGGGAGGAGCTTCTTCATCTGCCTGAGTTTGGCATACCGCGAATTGTTTATGAAATTGTTGATGAAGACACAGAAGAAAACTACGACATTCTTGAGCTGATTGAAGCAAGAACAATTGAGCTTGAAAAAAGCGTCACTGAAAGCAGGGACTTGAAAAAAGTCATGTCAGAGGTTGTAAGGTTGAAGAGAAAACTGAGCAACATGTCAAAAGTTTTCTGGAGTTCTGCAAAAATGCTCTATGGGATGAAAAAAAGCCTGATTCCTTTTGGCTTTACAGGTGATGAACTTGGCCTGATTGATGATGTCCATGACACTTTTATCCACCAGATAGAAGTTGCTTCTGCGCAAAAGGAAATGCTTACTGACACAATAACCATTTACCAGGCAACTCTCTCAAACAGGCTCGCAGAGCTTTCAAACAAGATAAACGTCAGCGTAAAAAGACTGACATGGGTAATGCTTCTGTTTACTGGAATTGCAACTGTCCTGACAATTCCGAACACAATAGCAACTGTTTTTGGAATTCCTGAATGGCCAATAAGCGGGGCGCAATGGAGATTTATTGCATTGACATTGCTAATTGGCACAGCAATTCCTCTTTTCTGGTTCTATAATTACTGGAAGAAGATTGCAAAAGAAACAGAGTGGGAACACGTATAAAAATGATTATGCCGTTGCAAAACTAGTAAGCTTTTTTTGGTAAATTAAATCTTTAAGTAATGCAGAGTTTTTAATCCAGATATCAGTCGGGATATCAAACTTTGACTTGATATAATTAAGGGATTCGTTCAAAGTTGTGAATTTCTGCGGAGTTGTTTTCAATGCTGCACGGACTGACTCGCGCACATTCCATACCCCAACAGGCACTAAATACCCTTCATGTGTTTCGCGCATGACAACAGCGCCTGCCTGCCTTTTCTCCCTGTTTAAAAGTTCGCTGACTGCAAGCCGTGCTGCATAATAGCAGCCGCCGATTTCAGAGGCATAGGTTTTCCTGCCTTCATAAAATTCATGGGCTGAGAAAATTGCAATTTCCCTGCTTAAATTCCAGAGCGTATTTGGATACCATGCTTCAATCAGCTCATAGCACCACTCCCTTGGCATAAGCAGGATTACCCAGCGGTTGTCAAGGCTTGTTGTTTCATAAACGCGGAACTCGCTTATTGTGGGAAAATCTTTTGCGTTCTCAACAAGGTTTTTTCCAATTGTGTCATCAACAGCTGTTATGCTCCATCTTGTCGGCACAAATATCCTGTTTTTTTCAATGCCAAAAGCGCCCACTGAAAATGCTTTTTGTATTTTTGAAACCTGGAGGCCTTTATCATATAAACCCAGGACAGCGTCGCGGGCTTTCAAGTCAGTGTCGTAAAATGCCTTTTCAATTTTTGGCTCATACTTCACATTTCCGCTTTCAACATCAAAAAGCGGGGCAGAAGGGCCGAATGGCTGGGAGTTTGAATCGCTAATTGCCATCATCTTTGGCTTTTTTGAAAAATGTGCTGTTATGTCAGAGGGTTCTTTTGCAAGGGCAATTTCCCTTGTTTTCTCTGAGATTTTTGTGTCAAAATTGTCGATTTCAGTAAGGTATTTTCCGCGCACAAGAGAAAAGCGGAAATCAATTATTTTTTGTATCGGAACTCCAAACCATTCCTCAGGAGTATCCAGTAAAGAAGTATCTCCGCTGTAAGGCGGGACAAGCGGGCCAATGAAAACTTTTGGGTAATTATAGCGGCCGACAAAAACAGAAGGAGGAGTGGCGCCTTCAATGTCTGTTTTGTCGATAAGCGGCGCTGCTTTCGCTGCTGAGTAAAATTTAGCCACAGCTGCCTCGTAGTATCTGTCGTACAATCTTCTGGGCGCACTTATGATTGGATGGTTAAGTTTTATCACTAAAAATGCTATGCTTGTGAAATTTATAAAGTAAATGGAGCCTCGACCGAGAATTGAACTCGGGACCTCATCCTTACCAAGGATGCGCTTTCTGGCTTGTGCAGAATTTACTGCAACAAGACTGCCAGGCTGAGCTATCGAGGCTTTTTATATGCGCAAGTTTAATATAAACTGCTAAATTAATAAGCTTGCGGAGGATATGGAATGGCAAAACTCGTATTTATTGTTGCTCCAAATTTCAGGGATGCTGAGCTTTTTGAGCCAAAGGCAGTTCTGGAACAAGGGAATGAAATCAAAATTGCTTCAACAAGGCTAGGGGAAATTGAAGGCACTGACAGCGGCTCGGCAAAAGCTGACATTGCAATTGAAAGCATAAATTCAGATGAATTTGACGCTCTTGTTTTAATTGGCGGGCCTGGAATGTCTGATTTGATTTATGATGAATCTAAGGCATTAAGAATCATTATTGAAAAAATAAAGGAGTTTAATTCAGCAGGGAAATTAATAGCTGCAATATGCGTTTCTCCGATTGCACTGGCAAGGGCAGGTGTGATTTTTGGAAAAACTGTCACGAGCTGGGACTCAAAAGGCGAGCAGGAAAAAGAGCTTACAAATGCTGGCGCTGTGTTTAAAAAAGAAAATGTTGTTCAGGACGGAAATATTATTACAGCAAACGGACCAAGGGCAGCTACGCAGTTTGGGGAAAAGATAAAGGAGTATTTGAGGAGTTAGCAAATGAAAAAAATAGAAGTACGGGAATTGAACAGCTTTATTGCTGCACTGAGAAAGCTGAAATTAGGGGCATACGCAAGGATTCGTTTTTATTATTTTGGCCCGAATGTAAGATGCGAGGCAAGCGGTAATTTCTATGGCCTTGAAATAAGAAAAGACCCGCCAAGCGTTAAGATAAAATTTGCGAAAGATAGCATAGAAATGGGTGGCAACACGCCTGAAAAGTTTGGCAAATTGTATGAAAAAGTTGTGATAGAAGCGGATAACTAATCAAGCTCAATATCCCCGCTTTCGTCAGAGTTTTCCTTTTTCTGCAGAATTACTGTTAAAATCCCGTTTTCGTATTTTGCACGGATTGATTTCTTTTCAATGTCTGTTGGCAGCCGTATTACATTCCTGAATCCGCTGAAGCTCTGGCTGAAACTCTGGCTAGCCGCTGTCTGGGATTCGTGCTTTTTCTGGGAGCTGGCATCAATTATCAGATTGCGGCCCTCAAGCCGGATTTTTATATTCTCTTTTTTTACGCCGGGGATTTCAGCTCGGACCGCAATTGCTTTTCCCAAATCCCTGACTTCCACAGCCGGCTTTCTGAAAACGCCTTCCTTCAACTTTACTATGCGCGGGAAATTCATCATTGGAATCCCGAAAAAGCCACGGCTGAAAGTCTCCTTAAAGGTGCGGTCCATTTCCTTTTGTATGCGCGCAATGTCCTCAAAAGGGTCGTGAGTTTCAAACCGCGGGAAAATTATTTTCTTTTGCGGTTTTGCTTCAGCAGGTTTTTCAACAGGAATCGGCTGAGGCTCTTCCAAAAACTCCTTTGTGTATTTTCTCCACCAGGCGCCTTTCCTTTCTGGCCTCTTCTTAGTTGATTCCGCCATCTCGAACGACCTCCTCTTTATTTTTTGGGAGTGATAGACAACATGAAACCTTCGGTTTCATGTGCACAAAGGAACAGCTGTTCCTTTGTGTGCTCGTTAGAGCATTGAAACCACCCCATCAATAAAATTATAATCTCATTTAGGTTATTAGAATTTATAAAACTTGCTAAAATGACACGCTATGCAAAAGGTGCAAATGCTGAGCGCGAACTGATAGAAATGTTCTGGAACAGCGGATACGCTGCAATGCGGGCCGCAGGAAGCGGAGTAAGCAGATATCCCAGTGTTGATGTTATAGCAAGCAATGGGCGGAAAACTTTTGCAGTTGAATGCAAGGCAATCAAAAGCAGCTGTGTTTATCTTGAATGGGATGAAATTGTAAAACTCCTGACATTTGCGCAAAAATTCGGGGCAGATGCTTATGTAGGCGTAAGATTTGCAAAGGATGGCTGGAGTTTTTTGGAAGCAGGCAGAATTCAGACAACTAAGGGCGGAAAATTCAAGATCACGAAAAAAATTGCGAATGAAAACGGAGAGAATTTTTCTGATTTAATTTCAGTATTATAAAAACAGAAAACTATTTATCGTGAATATTATTACGACTTTTTGAAGGAGAATGACTGAAAAAAATTCAAACAACAATATTCCGAAGAAAATTAAATTTCTTTTTGTTTCATGGGAGAGTCTAAGCGGGGATTTGGCATGGCAATTAAAAAAAGAGGGCCATGATGTAAGGGCTTACATAAAAAGCGAGGAGGACAAGGATGTCTACGACGGATTTTTCGAAAAAGTTGAGGACTGGGAAGAGCACAAGGACTGGGCTGACATAATTGTTTTTGATGATATCGGCTTTGGAAACACAGCCGACAAATTGAGAAAAGAGGGGAAGCTTGTTGTGGGGGGAAGCACGTATACTGACAGGCTTGAGGATGACAGGGAATTTGGGCAGAGAGAAATGGAAAGGACCGGGATGAATGTGCTAAAGAGCTGGAATTTTTCTGATTTTGATTCTGCGATAAAATTTATTTCGCAAAATCCGGGAAGGTATGTTTTAAAGCCGAGCGGCGCTGCGCAGAATGTCAAGGAAATTCTTTTTATAGGGCAGGAGGAGGATGGAAAGGATTTGCTTGAGGTATTGGTAAGAAACAAGAAAAATTGGGTAAAGAAAATAAAAACTTTCCAGCTGCAGGAGTGCATTACAGGAGTTGAAGTTGCTGTCGGCGCGTTTTTCAACGGAAAGGATTTTGTTTATCCTATAAATGTGAATTTTGAGCACAAGCGGCTTTTTCCAGGGGATATAGGGCCTTTCACAGGGGAAATGGGCACCCTCATGTACTGGGATGACAAGCCAAATACAATTTTTAATGCCACTTTGGCAAAAGCAAAAGAGGAGCTTGCAAAAAGCGGCTATGTGGGCTATGTTGATATAAACTGCATTGCAAACTCAAAGGACATTTACCCGCTTGAATGGACCTGCAGGTTTGGCTATCCGACAATCAGCGTCCAGATGGAGGGAATTTTAACCCCAATGGCGGAGTTTTTGTACAGGCTTGCAAGAGGGGAAAAATTCGAATTCAAAACAAAAAGGGGCTTTCAAATCGGGGTTGTGATAGCAGTTCCGCCTTTTCCGTTTGATGACAAAAAAATGTTTGACATTTACAGGGACACATCAATCCTCTTTAAGAAAGAAAATCTGGAAGGGGTACACCTGGGGGATGTGAAATTGGTTGAGGGAGACTGGAAGCTCGCAGGCGAATCGGGATATGCTCTTGTAATTACAGGCTCCGGGAGCACTGTTGAGGATACCCAAAAGCAGGTTTACCGCAGGGTTGAGAATATTATGCTGCAGAACATGTTTTACAGGGTTGATATCGGGACAAAGTGGTATAATGACAGCGACAGGCTGCAGACTTGGGGATATCTGTATTAGGGGAAATCTTTATAAAGGAGGCGTAATTCTATTAAAAGAACTTAATGGGGAAAAATGAAAAGAGACGATTTTGACTGGTAGGGGAAAAGGCAAAATAAGTTATTTCGTTCTACGTTATTCCTTAACAATTTAAAATTCTAATAGATTTATCCCTGCACCAGCCTTTTTGCCACGCGGCAAGTCGTAGCTGTGTAAGGGGCAAAAACCCTTAGGCAAACCTTCGGTTTGCTACCCGCAAACAAGTTTGCGGTGGGGAAAATAACTCGTGCGCTGAAAGTGAAGCTCAAGTGCTGTGATGAGCCTAAGATGCTGCTATTTTTTAATGAAAATAATTTTTTCCCGATTTTTTGCTCCATAAATTATTTCTACCTGTGATTTCTTAACCTTAAAATATTCTGCAAGAACTTCAACAAGCTCCTTGTTCGCCTTTCCTTTTTCAGGAACAGATTTCAGATAAACTTTGAAGATGCCACTTTCTTCTTTTATTTCGCTTTTTGGCGCGTTTGGAATTACGCGAACTTTGATTTCCATAAAGGAAATATATATGTACTAGCTTTTGTCCTTTTAGGTTGGAAGGGGAGATTATGAGAATCGGCATATTAAGCTCAAATCCTGAATCATGGAGAATGCAGCAGTTTGCAAAAGCCGCAAAAAAGCAGCACGTAAAATTTTGCCCGATAAACCCGCTTGATACGAAACTTGAATTAAAAGACGGCAAATTTAGGATTATACATCCTGCACTTGATTTATCCACACTGGCATCTTCAATCCATGGCGGGAACAGAAGATATTTTCCATACATCTTGCACCTGCTCGACCACATGGAGGGAATTGGAATTCCGCTTACTGCAAATGCGCTTGCTGTCTGGAAAACCAGAAACAAATTTGCAACACTGCAGGAAGTTGCAAAGGCAGGCCTGCCTGTGCCGGACACTTTTTTGACATATTCGCAGGACCTGGCGCTTATGGGTATAAACAAGATGCCGATGCCGGTTGTAATAAAATTGCTTGAATCAAGCTCTGGCAGGGGAATAATGAAAGCGAAAAACATTGTTGAAGTTGAAGGGCTGACAGGGACACTAAAAGCGCTTGACCAGATGATTTTTGCGCAGGAGTATGTCAATTCGCCCGGCATTGATTACAGGGCATTTGTTGTCGGAAACGAGGTTGTTGGAGCAATGAAAAGAAAAGGCAGAAAAGGAATGTGGAAAGCAAACATTGCAACAGGCGGCCGCGGCTACAAAGTAAAATTAGATTCTGAAAAAGAAGAAATGGCATTAAAAACAGCAGAAGTTCTTAACACAAAAATTGCAGGAATTGACATAATTGAGGACCGCAGAGGGCCTGTTATCCTTGAGGCAAACATAACCCCCGGGTTTGAAGGGCTGGTAAAATACACAGGAGTAAATCCTGCGCCGAAAATTATTGAGCTTGCAAGAAGCATTGCGAAAAAATAAAATTAAAACTCCCACAGCTTTTTGCGCACTAAGCAAATCTTAGTTATGATGGGGGCGCAAAAACCTCAGGTGGAACTTCGTTCCACTACCCGCAAACAAAGTTTGCGGTGGGAAAAATAGCACGTGCGCTTACAGTGCAGAGCAAGTGTGGTGATGCGCCTGCGAAACTAAACTATAAAAAATATTGCCACTTACCATTCCCAAGGCTTCTTCTTGGTTAAAAATGAAGTGAAGAATTTCGCAAATTCCCCTTTGTATTCTTTTGAAATTTTGCTTCCGCTGATTATGGAATGTTTTTTCTTTAGCTGGCCTGCAACATATTTCCCTATGCCGTAATTCTGCGGCCTTTTAACAATCTCCTTTGCAAAATCATCTGCATTCAGGAATTTCCGCGGGGCTTCAGCATACCACCTTCCTTTTTCAACCCAGGGCTTGGTTTTTTTGTATTTCTGCGCAAACCTGTCCTGGTGCCTCTGCTCAACAGAAACAGGCGGGCCTTCAATGACTTTTATTTTTGGGAGCTCAAAGTCCTCAAGCTCAAAAAGCAGGCATGAATCTGCATCTGAGAAAATTTCTGTTTCCAAAACCCTGAACTCGTTCAGCTTGAACTGCTTTGAAACTGCGTTTGCTGAGCTGCGCAGCTGCGAGAAAAGAACATCCTCTATTAATTTAGGGGTTTTGAACTTGACAATTAAAATTTTGCCGTGGCTAGAAAGCTGTTTTTTCAGCTCAGCTGCAGAAAGGAGCTTTGGTGCATTCGGGAAAAAGAATTTATCAGAGGGCTTTTTCAGAAAACTCTTGCAGGCGTAGATGAATTCCTCAAACTTGTCGTTGCCAAGCGCAGCACCGACATTTCTGTTTTTGTCAGTGGGGTCTATGAAAACAAGCGGGGATTTGAACCTTGATTTTAAATGCTCTGCATCAATTGGCTTGTAAGCCCCGTCTATGTCAATAATTGTCCTGTATTTCCAGTTGTTCCCGATTTCCTTTACTGCGTGCAGGAAACTTCCATAATATATAATCAGGAGCTCGCAGAGATATCCTGAAAATCCATGAACTTTTTCCTTTGCACTGTAAACAGCAGTGCCTTTCATAAACTGCTTCAGAAGCCTTACTTCGTCTTTTTGCTGCTTATTCAGCTTTTTTCTCACATAGGCAGTGTGGAATGGAGTCCTGTCAACTGCGGAGTGAATATCTGTTAATTTTTCGTGGAAATAGCACGGGACAATATCAACCTTGAAATTTTTGCAAAAAATGCTCGTGTAGGGATGTTCAGCATATTCTATTGCATATTTTGATTTCAATTTTTTTGCAACTTTCTTGCCGATTTCAAGGCCTTTTTTCTCAAGCACCTCTCGCTTTACTTTTGTATCAAAAAAAACAAACAAGTCAATATCATGGTCTCCGGAAATCCATGTGCCTTTTGCAATTGAGCCCTCAACAGATGCCTTGTATTTTTGGCTGGAAATCAGGGAAACTATTTTTGCTGAAAATGCAAGAAGCTCTTTTTCCTCTTTTTCAGAAGGCTTGAGCTTTGCGAGAACAGAACTGAGAAGTTTTTCCATAAAGCAACTTAGGGGCGCTTATTTAAAACAATTTCTGAGAGCTACGGCTGAGTCCAGTAAAGGTAAAAAGAGGAGGTCACAAAGGGCTGTTTTTTGTAGCCCTGGGGGAGGGCGCTTGCGATCCCTTTGTGAGGGAGATTCTCCGCGCAAAATTTTGTTTTGCCTTGGAGGGTGGCTAAAAGCCAGGTTATCCTTTGATTATGGTTTGGGGTTTTAACCTCCTCTTTTTTACCTGCGAGAAATGAGTGGTACTGTGAAATTGGTTCGAGCTTGCAGCTAGCAGCTCGTAGCTTGCAGAACGACTGCTAGCTGCCGGCTGCAAGCTGCGAGCTTTAATTATTTCACAGGTAATCTATGTTCAAGTCCTCAAGAGCTTTTGGCTTCTGTGAGACTTTAAGAGGTCTCCTCTGCGGTCTCATTTCGCTGACCGAGACATTGTCAGACTTGCCGAGTATGTTTGGCGACTTTACGCCTGTTATGATTGCCATAACTCGGATTCTGCCTTCCATTGTCGGGTCAACTCTTGCGCCCCAGATAATGTTTGCGTGCGGGTCAAGAGCACCTGAGATTGCCTCTCCTGCGTCTGTGACTTCTGCAAGAGTCATGTCAGGCCCTCCGCTTACATGAATAAGCGCGCCGTTTGCTCCTGCGTAGTCAACATCCAGCAGCGGATGGGACAATGCAGATCTTACTGCTTCCTCTACTCTGTTCTTTGTGTCGCTTTCGCCAACACCAATCATTGCAACTCCGCCGTTTGTCATTATTGTTCTTACGTCAGCGAAGTCCAGGTTCATGAGCGACGGGACAGTTATTGTCTCTGTTATTCCCTTTATCATCATCGCTATGAGCTCGTCTGCAACTGCAAATGCCTGGTTTATCGGCAGGTTCGGCACGTACTCAACGAGCTTGTTGTTGTCAATTACGACGACTGTGTCTGCGTGTTTCCTTAATTCGAGCAGGCCTTCTTCTGCCTTGAAGATTCTTGCTTTCTCCAGGTCAAAGGGCATTGTAACTGTTGCAACAACAATTGCGCCTTCTGCTTTTGCGACTTCAGCGGCTATTGGAATAGATCCTGTTCCTGTTCCGCCTCCAAGCCCGCAGGTTATGAAAGCAAGGTGTGCTCCGTGAAGTATTTCACGCAGTTCCTTCTTTGATGCCTCTGCTGCCTGCCTTCCGATTTCTGGGTAGCCTCCTGCTCCCAGTCCTTGTGTTATGTTGTACCCAATAAGCAGCTTTACGTCTGCTTTTGACACTTCAAGGTGCTGCATGTCTGTGTTAAGTATAACTGATGTTGCTCCCTGCACCCCACCCATGTCCATTAGTCTTGTCACAGAGTTATTCCCTCCTCCACCGCAGCCCACGACAACGATTTTTGCGTGGCCCATGGCCGGAGAAGTGGATGACGCTGTTTCCCTTGTAAGGGCATTTTTCACTACGAAATCCATGGCCATTTTAGCCTCCCTTTTTTTGATTTTTTGAATAAACAACAGGAATGCAAAACTTCGGGGAATTTGGTTCGGCTCGCAGCTCATAGCTTGTGGCTTGTAGCGCTACTAGCTACTAGCGACCAGCTATTAGCCCGTGATTTATTTCCCCGCGTTAACTTTGCCTGTTATTTCTTAACCGTGAGGTAGTGACAAACGCTTTTATACTACCTATCACTAGCTAAATCAAACGAAAATTCGGGTGTGGTGATCAAATCCTGATGTCCTTGTTGGCGCAAGGATGTATTTTCGGATTTGTGATCAGTCAAATAATGTAAAGTGGGCTAGCCCTTTACTATATATAAGCTTTTCGTTTCAATTTTGAAGGGGATAGTCTCGCGTTTGCATCAGGTTTAAAAAAATGGCTATTTTCCCACTAATTTTTTATAATCCAAAATATTTTCAAGCTCTTTTTCGCTGATTAATTTCATTTCAAGCACAATTTCTTTGATTGTTTTGTATTGTTATGTATACGGTTTTTGTTTCTCCTGTATTTGCA
>CAYNXO010000006.1:13724-18940 GCA_964401205.1 Candidatus Undinarchaeota archaeon | reverse complement strand
GAGGGGCTGAGGAAAAATGAATAAAAAAAATTACAAAATTTTCAAAAATGTGAAGCTTGGGAAAAAAGCAGAGATAGGCGACTTTGTCTTGATTGGAGTTGCTCCGCGGGGAAAAAAAGACGGCGAGCTGAAAACAATAATAGGAGACAACGCAGTAATCCGAAGCCACACTGTAATTTATGCTGGCAACAAAATAGGGAAAAATTTCCAGACAGGCCACTCTGCTATGATTCGCGAGGAAAATGAAATTGGAAATGATGTTTCAATTGGCACGCAGAGCATAGTTGAGCATAATGTTAAAATCGGCAACCGCGTGAGAATACACTCAGGCGCTTTTATTCCTGAATACACCACTTTAGAAGACGACTGCTGGATAGGGCCGAAAGTCTGCTTCACAAACGCGCCGCATCCAAAAGCTCCGCGAGCAAAAGAATACCTGAAAGGTCCGATAGTAAAAAAGCACGCAAAAATCGGCGCAAATTCAATTATTCTGCCAGGAGTTACAATCGGGGTTAATTCTCTTGTAGGCGCAGGAAGTGTTGTTACAAAAGATGTGCCTGCGAATAAAGTAGTTGCAGGGAATCCGGCTGTTGTGATAAAGGATATTGAGGAATTGAAGTATCCTGAGGAATTAAAAACAGAGGAGAAACCTTATAAAAGAATTTAGAATATTCTGTTGCCATGGCAATCAAAATTAAAAGAGCATGCGTTTCCGCAAGCAAAGACGAGGAAAAAGCAGTAGTAGAAGTCCTGCGCTCAGGCAGGTATGTAAAAGGCCCGAATGTAAAGGCATTTGAGCAGGAATTCGCAAAATTTGTCGGGACTAAATACGCAGTTACTGTGAATTCTGGCACTTCAGCATTAATCGTTGCAATGCTTTCCTCTGGGATAAAGCACGGCGATGAAGTAATCACAACTCCTTTTACTTTTATTGCAACAGGAAACGCAATTGCGCTTGCAGGTGCAAAGCCGGTTTTCGCTGACATAGATGCTGAAAATTTCAACATAAACCCTGAAAAAATAAAAGATGTTATTACTGAAAAAACAAAGGCAATTATTCCAGTTCATTTGTACGGCCAGCCAGCTGACATGGACCCTATCTTGGAAATTGCTAATGAGCATAACTTAACTGTAATTGAAGACGCTGCACAGGCGCACGGAGCAAAATACAAGGGCGACAACTGCGGCTCTTTCGGGCATATAAACTGCTTCTCGTTCTATCCGACAAAGAACATGACAGTCTGCGGAGATGGCGGAATGATAACAACTGATGACTCTGCTTTATATGAAAAAGCAATTATGTACAGGGACGCAGGAAGAAAAGCAGGCGACATTGAAAGAACTTATGTTCCTGGCTACAATTTCAGGCTGAGCGAAATGCTCGCTGCATGCGGCAGGGTTCAGCTGAAAAAGCTCCCCAAATGGAACGAGGAAAGGAGAAAAATCGCAACTTGGTATGAAAAATACCTTTCAGGCATTGACGGGCTAATTCTGCCAGAAGAAATGGAATATGGCCATCACATTTACCATTTATACTCTAGCCGTGCACAGAGAAGGGATGATTTGATTAAATTCCTTGAGCAGAAAGGCGTTGAAGCAGGAACTCATTATCCAATTCCCCTGCACCTGCAGGAAACTTTTGAGCACCTCAGATATAAGAAAGGGGATTTCCCCGAAGCTGAAAAAGCAGCTGCTGAGCAGATTTCCCTGCCAATTTATCCTGGGCTGAAAGAAACAGACATAAAGTTTGTTTCAAATCAGATTAAAAGGTTTTATAAGAAATAAACGCTATTTTTTGCTAATGGCAAAACCAAAGATTAAGGCATCTGTTGTAATCGCCACAAGAAACGAGGAAAAGACAATTTCTGCATGCGTTGAATCTCTTTTGAAGCAGAATTATCCAAAAAACAAGTACGAGATTATTTTCTCAGATGGCCGCTCAACAGACAAAACAAGGGAAATAATAAAGCGATACGCGACAAGCGACAAGCGACAAGCGACAAGCCCGCGAATAATTCTTCTTGACAACCCAAAAATAGATAGCGGTTCAGGGAGAAATATCGGAATTAAAAAAGCCCGCGGAGAATTTATCGTGCAGTTAAGCGGCCACACAGTTGCTGACAAAAACCTTTTGAAAGTTCTTGTTGGAAAACTGGAAAAATCAGCAGATGATATTGCTGCAGTGGGATGTACGCATAAGACTCCGGCAGATGCCGGCTTTTTTGAAAAAGTTTTCGGCGCTGTAATGAGCTCCTATATTGGCGGATTCGGAACCTCGCAAATCCAATCAAAAAAAGAACAATTTGCAGAGTCCCTGAGTTTTTGCGCCTTTAGGAAAAAAGTTTTGCTCAAAGTCGGCCTGAATGACCCTGCTTTTAAAGTCGGGCAGGATGCTGAATTGAATGTAAGGATAAGGAAAGCCGGCTACAAATTCCTTTATACTCCAAAAACATTTGTCTTGTATCACAAGCGTTCAAATTATTGGAAATTTGCCAAGCAAATGTTTTGGTATGGCTGGGGGCGGTATAAAATCCTTATAAAACACCCAGAATATTTCAGTGCGTTTAAAAAATTCCTTTACCTAGGCCCATCAATCCTCGTAGTTGGCTTTCTTTTGCTGCTTGGCTTCACACTGTTGAACATCCCCAACAGCTTATTCTCGCTTGTCCTTGCTTTGATTTTCTATTGCGGAGCTGTAATAGCAAGCTCAGCCAGCAATGCGAAATCCTTTACTTTCTTTCTTGCCGAATTCTTCGCTTTCTGGGTTATGCACATAAGCTATGGAATTGGGTTTTTGTACGGCATTTTCGCAAGGTAAAATCTTTAAATACTTGCCTGCACATTAAAAAGCGGGTAATATCGTAAGTTCCCTTTTAAGAGAATTTTAAGGTATTATACTAGAAAATAAAATAGGAGTAAAAAAACATGGCATATGGTGAACGTTCTTTTGACAGGCCGCCAAGGGAAATGCACAAAATAACCTGCTCTGACTGCGGAAAAGAAGCTGAAGTCCCCTTTAAGCCGGATGGAACACGCCCGACATATTGCAAGGATTGCTATTCGAAGCACAAACCACAAAGGTACTAATAAAAACAGCTAGCAAATCGGTTGTGGCTCTTTACAACTGCCTCAAAAACAGAAATTGGGGCAGAATATCTATTTTTTTATCCCGGCATAAAGGCTTAAATACCCGGCCTTACACTTGAATAGCAGATAATATCGTATAGTAGTCGTTCTCCTTCTAGAGTACGAGTTTTATAGGGTATTATACTATGTATAAAAAAGGAGTATAGAAAATATGGCATACGGCGGAAGAGGCGGATTTGGCGGACGTTCTTTTGACAGAGGACCACGTGAAATGTTTGACGTAAAGTGTTCTGACTGTGGAAAAGACTCACAAGTTCCGTTTAAGCCCACAGAGGGACGCCCTGTATACTGCAGGGACTGCTACGCATCAAAGCGCCCACAGTTTGGGGCATAAGTTAGCTCATGCCAGCTTTTTTGCCACTAAGCAAGCCTAAGCTCGCGTAGGGGGCAAAAAACCTGGGAAAAGCATCCCGCTCGCTTACATTGAAAAGCAAGTGCGGTGATGCGCCTGCGAAGCTTATATTTATAACAACTGCCTCAAAAACAAGAATTGGGGCAGAAGCTTTTTTTCTTTTAGAATTAAGGAAGAATATTTGCCGGCGTTGCAGCGTAGCATCTTTCCTTGTACTCACAGCGCCTGCACATCCATGACATATCTTCCCTGAAAATTCGCGCCTCAGGGTCAGGAAGATTTTCCCCTTTCAAGCAGTTATGCAGTTTCCTGAACCTTTCAATAATTTCCTCTGCTTCTTTTTCATCATAAGGAACAGTGAAAACCTGCGACTGCAGGTTTCTCTTGTCAATGTACAAAAGAACCCCTTCATGTATTCCAGTAAGGTGCATGTAGAGCTGCAATTGCATTACATTTTCCGGCTTTGGCTCAGCCATTACAAATCCTAAATCACCTGTGCTTTTCACTTCTATAAGAACTTCCTTCCCAGAGGCATTCACAAGAACTAAATTGTCAATTCTCCCAGAAATCTGGAAATCATCAACATTGTGCTTGAACGGGAATTCTGTTTTTAGGAGCTTTACATCCTTGTTCTTTTCTGATTTCAGGACTTCAACAACAAATCCGTGCAGGATATTTCCTGCTTCAAAAATCTTCAGCAGCTCAGGGCTGATTTCCTGCGGGAATTTGTAAGTATACCAGACCTTGCGCAGGCAGTTGCCTATTTCCGAGGGGTAATACTTTCCAATGCCCTTTGGCCTGTGCTCCCTTTGTATATGGGCATCAAGCATCTTGTCAAAGTCAATCAGTTTATCCATGAAATTGGTTAAGTACCGCGTATGCGAGTACGCGCGTACCGCGATACGCGAGCGAGCTGCGAAGCAGCGAGCGATACTCGTTACTGTAATTATTTCTCACCAGCACAGCCCTTCGTAGTCAATCCCTTCCTTCTTTTCAAGTATGTGCCTTCCGTCAACCACAACCTTGCTTTTCATTCCGCTGAAATCAATGAACTTAAATTCAGGCCATTCTGTGCAGATTAGGCAAAGCTCAGCGCCTGCAAGCGCTTCTTTTATTGAATCTGCGTACTCAATTTTTTTGCCAAGCTCTTTTCTTGTGTTATCAAGAGCTTTCGGGTCATAGGCCCTGACTTTCGCCCCTTTTACTAAAAGCAATCCAATTACTTTTATTGCCTGCGATTCCCTGATATCATCTGTCCCTTCCTTGAATGCAGTTCCAAGAACCGCAACAAGCTTCCTGTTCAGTTTGCCTGCTTTCTTTTCAGCAAGGCTTACTATCCTTTCAACCTGCGAATCATTAATTTCAAGAACAGCTTTCAGGATTTTTGGGGTATAATTCTGGTTTTGCGCGAAATTAATCAGCGCCTTTACATCCTTTGGGAAGCATGAGCCGCCGAAACCAAGCCCTGAATTAAGGAAATGCTGCCCTATTCTCGGGTCAAGCCCGATTGCCTTGCTCACAGCATACATGTCAATTCCGAGCATTTTGCAGAGATTCCCGATTTCATTTGAAAAAGAAATCTTTGTTGTGAGAAAAGCATTGTTTGCATACTTTATCAGCTCAGCTGTCCTTAAGTTAGTTTCAACTATCGCGCAGTTAGGAGAAAAGGCATTCCTGAAATTGTTTCCATCCTCTTTATATGAATTAATGTATAATC
>CAYNXO010000006.1:7716-13714 GCA_964401205.1 Candidatus Undinarchaeota archaeon | reverse complement strand
ATTGTTTGCTGCAATCATATCATTATCATTTCTTCCAATCACAAACTTGTCCGGCTTTAGCGTATCCTGCAGTGCTTTTCCCTCGCGCAGGAATTCAGGGCTGTAGCAGACGCTGAAATCCTGCACAGGCTTTTTGCCAGAAATAGCAGAGATAACTGGAATGACAATAGTTTCTGTTGTTGTAGGAACAACAGTGCTTTTAAGCACAACTGAGAGAAAGCCCTTCTTTTCCTTCAGCGCAGTTCCAATGTCCTTTGAAACTTTTTCAATCTGGCTTAAGTCAATCTCGCCGTTCTGCTTTGAAGGCGTTCCGACGCAGATGACAGCCATGTCTGATTTTTGCACAGCTTCCTTCAGGTTTGTTGTTGCAGAAAGATTTTTGCTGCTCATTGCAGCTTTCAGCATTTCTTCAAGGCCTTCCTCAAAAATAGGGCATTCTCCACTGTTTATTTTCTCAACTTTTTCGCTGTCTATGTCAACGCAAATTACCTCATTTCTTTTTGAGGCCAGGACTACTGCTGTAACTAAGCCTACATAGCCGGTTCCAATAACACAGATTTTCATTGGGTTAGAAGAGCTTTTTATAATATTTATAAGTATATATTAAGGTTTTCAGCAGCTTTTTTGCCACACAGCAAGTCTTAGCCACGAATGGGGCAAAAAACCTGGGAAAAGTAGTTCGTTCGCTGAAAGTGAAGCACAAGTGCGGTTATGCGCCTACTGTAAAATGCTTTACATTTTAGGCTACAAAAAAGCTTTAATTGGCATAGTGTTAATATATTCGGGAAATGGCAACTAAGAATTTAATTCCGAAAAGATACAAGTGGGCACTCTGCATCAGCCACGATGTTGACCATTTAAGGCATTATGCAAATCTTAATCTTCTGAAATTCTGGGGAGTCTCATTTGTTGAGCTGGTGAAAGGAAGGAGCACGGCCGGCAACTTTGCCAGCATTGTTAAAAATTCATTTGGCAGAAAAAACGACAGCTGGAACCAGACAGAAGTGCTTGCAAGCGTAAATAAACAGCACAAAATGCCGGCAACATTTTTCTTTGCAGTCAAAAAGGGCAGGGGAATTGACTATGGCTATAATGAATTAAAAGAGGCAGTAAGAAGGCTCAGGGGATTTGAAATCGGCGTTCATGGACAGAATCACACAAGCATAGCCGGAGTAAAGGAAGAGCTCAAAACAATGGAAGGCCTTCTTGGGAAAAAGCCAGCAGGAATAAGGATGCATTATTTAAGCTGGCAGCCAGAGACAGTTGGTTTGATTAAGGGAGCAGGGTATGTTTATGATTCAACAGCTTACAGCGAAACACTCAGCCAGCCTGAAAAGGGAGAAAACGGCTTAATTGAAATTCCCTTTCACATAATGGACACTTACCTCTTCAGCCCGTTTTACAAAAATTTTACGCTTGAGCAGGCAAAGGATTATACAATGAAATTAATCAATCAGGCAAGAATCGGGAAAAAAGTGCTGCACATTCTTTTCCATTTGCGCCATCTCGCACCTGAATTCCAGAGGCAGCGCGAATACTATTTATGGCTTCTTGATTATGTGAAAAAAGACAAAACCTGCTATAAAATTTCATGCAGTGAAATAGCCAAAAAACTCAGATGCTCTAACGAGCATTTTCTCGCTCGCGCTCGAAAATGAAACTTGAGCTTCAAAACTTAATCTCGGCAAGAAAAGAATACACAGACTTTGTAAGGAATTTCAGCTCCAGCACCCCTTTTCACAGCTATGAATGGCTTTCCAGCCTTGAAAACAACCTTGGGAACAAATGCGAAATTGCGCTTTTTTACGAAAACTCTGATTTAGTGGGAGTGTGCCCTCTGTTTGCAAAGAAAGTTTCCCTGCTGAAAGTTTATTTCTCGCCTGTTTTCGGGACAGAAACAGCATATCTTGGAGTTTTGGGAAATGACATGAGCGGAATGCTGAATGAGCTTGAAAAGGAAGTAAAGAATTTCTTTGTTATCCAGCCGCCTGAACTGAAAATTTCCGCAAAAGGTTTTGCAGTTGAAAGCAGGGACACAATTATAACAAGCCTTGATGCGCTGAATGCAGAAGGGCATTTAAAAAGAGTGAGAAAAGGCCACAGGTACGATTTAAGAAAAGCAGAGAAAGAAGGTGTCACAATTTCAGAGGATTATTCAAAAGAGGCAATTTCAGCCTATTACAAATTATTGAAGCAGACCTATGAGAAATCAAAATATGCCCCATTGCCTGAGAAATTTTACATTGATTTGATTTCAGGCCTGCACGAAGCAGGGAAAATAAAGCTTCTTTTTGCAGAATTTAAGGGAGAGAAAATTGCAGCAGCTGCATTTCCTTACCTGAACGAAACTGTCTATTACTGGACAGGCGGAAGCAGGAAGGAAAAGGAATTTGCAGGCCTTTATCCCAATAATCTCATTCAATGGGAGATCATAAAATGGGCATATGAGACGGGCCTGCGAAAGTATGATATGCTTGGAGCCTCAATTGAGGGGATAAAGCAGTTCAAGCTGGGGTGGGGTGGCAGTCTGCAGAGCTATCAAAGAATTTACTCAAGCAAAAAGCTGAAGCTGATGGCAGGCATCTATTCAAAGCTTGGAAGCAAAATAAAGGAAAAAATAAGGAGAACTGTCAGGAGCTGATATGCGCGAAGTCGGAGAAATAATTCCAACTTCGCTTATTTTTGCTCGCTGCACTCGCAAAAATGGCTAGAAAAAGAATACTGCTGGTTACGCAGAATCTTGATGATATGATAAAGGATGATCTGGAACTCCTTAACAAGCACTATGACACAGACTATATTTTGTTCAAGAGCGGCACAGAAGCCATTTCAAAGCTCCCTGAATTAATCAGGAAAATAAAGCAGTGTGATTTGTGCTTTGTATGGTTCGCGACTTACTATGCCCTTTTTGCAACAGCATTTGCAAAAATGCTCGGCAAGCCGTCTGTCCTTGTTGTCGGCGGATACGATGTTGTCAAGGTCCCTGAAATTAATTACGGGCTTATTACAAATCCTGTCAAGAAAATCTTCCCGATATTTTCACTCCAGTGGGCAGATGCCATTCTGCCTTTCTCAGATGACTCAAAAAACCAGATGCTGGAATATTTTGATGTTGAGGAAAAGAAAATAAGGACAGTTTATCTTGGTGTTAATCCGGTTGCGCTGGGCAAGGCCCCTGGCAGAAAAGCAAATATGGCCGCTACTGTGGGAGTTGTAACAAAAGGCAATCTGACAAGAAAGGGGCTTGAAGTTTTTGTAAAAGCTGCAAAATACCTGCCTGCTGTCAGTTTTGTCTTAATCGGAGACACGCCAGATGAAAGGGCAATTGGATACCTGAAGGAAATTGCAACTCCAAATGTCCATTTTAAGAATCTTGGCTATGACACGAAAAAAGTTGTTGCAGAGCTTTCAAAAGCAAAGGCTTATGTCCAGGTTTCCTATCATGAAGGATTCGGAAGGGCAATGGCAGAGGCAATGTGCCAGGAATGCGTTCCTGTTGTTTCTTACAGGGGTGCGATTCCCGAAGTTGTCGGGAATACCGGCTTTTATGTAAACAATCTCGGCAGTGCAAGGGAAGTTTCAGAAAAAATTTCGCTCGCATTAAAATCAAAAAAAGGCAAAAGCGCAAGAAAAAAGGCATCTGCATTTACTCTTGCAAAAAGGGAAAAAGCGCTTGTTGAAGTAATGGATGGATTGCTTGAAAAATACTCAGAACCCTGGGTGAAAAAAAGATGAAGGCACTTATCCTGGCAGCAGGTGAGGGAAAAAGATTAAGGCCCCTCACTTACGGCATTCCAAAGCCGCTTTTGCCGGTTGCAGGCATTCCTACAATTGACTATGTCATAAAAAATCTTGAGAATGTTCCTGAAATAGACGAAATTTATGTTGGCATAAGCCACCTTGAAGACAGCATAAAGAAATATTTTGGGAACAAGACTTACAAAGTTGCTGTAAAAACAGTCCACACAGAGTGCCTGGAAACAGGCGGCGATTTAAAGGCACTTGCAAAAGCTGCAAATGTTAAAGAAACTTTTTTTGCATGCAATGGCGACAATATTACTGAAATTAACTTGACCGAAGCCCTTGAATTCCACAGGGAAAAAGGCGGATTAGGCACTTTGGTTTTATTTAAAGTTCCGAAAGAGGAAGTTTCAAGGTTCGGAATTGGAAAAGTTGAGAAAAACGGCCTGATAAGCAGGTTCATTGAAAAGCCAAGTCTTGAAGAAGCTCCATCCCAATTAGCCCACACCGGATATGCAATTCTTGAGCCCTCTGTTATTGGCATGATTCCTGGCGGAAAAGTAAGAATTGAAAAAGAAGTTTTTGAAAAGCTTGCTGAAAGGAAAAAACTTTACGGTTATGTTGCAAACCCTCCGCACTGGTTTGACATAGGCACTTTGGAATCATACCTCGAAGCCAATAAGATTATATTGCAAAAGAAGGGTATTATACCACCGCCGCAGGTACAGAAGAACAATGGCTAAACTTAAGGAAAAAGTCTGTGTAGTAGGTTTAGGATTTATCGGCCTTCCTCTAGCTGTGAGCCTCGCAGAGAAAGCCGAGGTAATCGGCTTTGATGTGCGCCGGGAAATTGTTGACAAAATAAACAAAGGCGATTCCTGTATTTTTGAGCCAGGCCTTGCAGATACTTTAAAGAAAGTTTTGAAAAAGGGGACTTTTAGGGCAACTCAGCTTTCTTCTGAGATGAGAAACTGCAAATATGTCATAATCACAGTTGGCACTCCGTGCGATTCCCAGGGAATCCCGATTCTGGAACAGGTTGAGTCAGCAGCAAAGACAATTGGGGAAAATCTGAAGAAAGGGCAGATTGTAATCCTGAAGAGCACAGTTCCCCCTCTGACAACAGAGGAATTTGTTGCACCGCTGCTGGAAAAAGCATCAGGCCTCAAATCAGGGAAAGATTTTGGGATTGCTTTTGTCCCTGAAAGGACTGTTGAAGGCCAGGCAATGCGCGAATTAAGGGAACTGCCAAAAATAATCGGCGCAATAGACGGGAAAACAGGAAAGGAAATTTCAAAGCTGTTCAAGCTTCTTGGCGGAAAAATAATTATTGTTTCAAGCCCGCGGATTGCAGAGCTTGTGAAGCTGATGGACAATACTTACAGGGACGTGAATATTGCGCTCGCAAACGAGTTTGCAAAAGCAGCAGGCGTTCTTGGCATAGATGTTATAGAGGCAATTCAGGCGGCAAACAATGACTATGCAAGAAACAAGATTTTAACACCAGGCGCAGGCGTAGGCGGCTCTTGTTTGACAAAAGACCCGCTGATTCTTGCTCATGTCAGCGAAAAGGCAGGCGAGGCTCTTCCGCTAATAAAAGTTGCGCGCCAGGTTAACCGTGAAATGCCTGCAAAAGTTTTCTCAATGATTGCAGATATGCTGAAAAGAAACAAGCGTGAATTAAGAAACTCAAAAATTGCAATTCTTGGCATTTCATTCAAGCGCGACACAAGCGATTTAAGGGAAACTCCTGTTAAGGCAATTTACGATTTGCTCAACAGGGAAGGTGCGCAAATATCCCTTTATGACAAGTTTGCTTTTGCAGATGAAGTTGAAAAAATGTTCAAGTCTAGAAAAACAGATTCAATTGAAGAAGCTGTAAAAGGCTCTGACTGCATTTTAATTGCAACTGACCACACAGAATTCAGGGAATTAAAACTAAAGTCAATAAAGGCATTAATGAGAACTCCCTGTGTTGTTGACAGCAGGCACATGATAAACCCCGATTTTGCGATTGGGCTTGGCTTTGACTACGAGGGCATTGGACGTCCAAAAGAATACTTTGAGAGAAATAAATGAATGAAGTTCTAGTAACCGGCGCAGCAGGATTCATTGGAAGCCATTTGTGCGAATCATTGCTGGCAAAAGGAATCAAAGTAACTGGAATTGACTGCTTTACTGATTATTATCCCAGAGAGATTAAGGAAAAAAACCTCTCTGCTTTTAAGGAAAATCCAAAATTCCATTTTATGGAAGC
>CAYNXO010000006.1:0-7706 GCA_964401205.1 Candidatus Undinarchaeota archaeon | reverse complement strand
TTTACTGATTATTACCCAAGGGAAATAAAGGAAAGCAACATTGCTGCTGCAAAAAAGGACAGGAATTTTACATTTATTG
The DNA here is from genome assembly GCA_964401205.1 of Candidatus Undinarchaeota archaeon. Lineage (GTDB taxonomy): Archaea > Undinarchaeota > Undinarchaeia > Undinarchaeales > Naiadarchaeaceae > CAYNXO01. Next base: position 7,627 of record CAYNXO010000006.1, on the reverse strand, counting down.
AAGCTGACATTCTGAGGCGCGACCTCAGGAAACTTTGTGCTGATGCTGATGTTGTCTTCCACCTTGCTGCGCAGCCTGGTGTAAGATACTCATGGGAAAATTTTGAAGCATATAACCAGAATAATATTCTTGCAACGCAGAAACTGCTCAATGCCTGCAAGGAAACAAAACCGCAGTTTGTCTTTGCAAGCTCTTCCTCGGTATACGGTGATGCAAAAAAACTTCCGATAAAAGAAGACGCTGAGTTGAATCCAATTTCCCCTTATGGCCTTACAAAACTTGCCTGTGAAAAACTCTGCAAAATTTATTCTGAAACTTTTAGCATTCCAGCCGTTGCGCTGAGATATTTTACAGTCTATGGCCCGCGGCAGCGGCCTGATATGGCAATTTACAAATTTTTCAACTCATTGATAAGCGGAAAAGAGCTTGAAATATTCGGCGACGGAACCCAGACAAGGGACATGACTTATGTTTCAGACATAGCTGACGCAACAATCCTTGCAGCCGGCCTGAAGGCAAAATACCAGACTTTTAACATTTCTTCAGGGACAAGGACAGTCCTTAATGACGTGATAGAAATAATTGAAAAGCTCACTGGAAAAAAGGCAAAAGCCAGCTATAAGGAGTCGGCAAAAGGCGACATGAAAGACACGTGGGCTGACATAAGCCTTGCGAAAAAGTATTTAAATTACAGCCCGAAAGTGGAGCTGGAAAGCGGGCTTGAGAATTATTTCAGGTGGTACAAGCAGAAAATATGAAATTATTGACAGAAGCAATTTCAGACATTAAGGCAAAAAAATACATTTATCTTGTGCTACTTCTTGTAATTATTTTCGGGCTTTATTTGAGGGCTTACGGGATTGACTCGCCTGTTTACGGCTATCATAACTGGAAGGAAACGCATTACTTAACAGAGGCAAGGAATTTTGCAGAGCACGGATTTTTCGCTAACGGGTTTTTTGTCCCGTCTTATGATTACCCTGCAATGACAGCTGATTTAAGCGGGGCGCATGCAGACACATTTCCCTTTATATCAATTGTAGTCGGGACTTTCTTCAAGATTTTCGGCCCGAGCATAACAATTGCGCGCTTGATTGACATTTTCTTCAGCATCCTAGCAGTTCCTGCAATGTTTTTGCTTGCGAGAAAGCTTTTCAAAAACACAGAAGTTTCTCTTGTGGCAGCGTTCCTGGCTGCACTCGCGCCGATGCTTGTTTTCTTTTCCCACAACACCCAGCTCCAGAACCCGGGCCTGCTTTTCATGGTGCTCGGCGCTTATTTCTACATGCGCTGGCTTGAAAATGATTTGAACAGCGACATAATATGGGCATCCTTGTTTGTTGCCATCGCAGGCCTGAATGTTCTCGCGTTCCTTGTAATTTTAATTCCAATATTCTTTACATTCCCGTTTGAAAGATTAAAGAAATTCACCCAGTCTAGGCTGAAAGCATACGGAATTTCAGCGCTGATACTTGCAACAATCCCGCTCTGGTTTGTATACATGAAATTTGTTGCCGCGAATACAGGAAGGACAATTTCGAGCATATGGGGCGGAGGAGGCGGACTGGTGCAGTTAGCAACTCTTTATGTCCCGCAGGCGCGCAGTGTTATTTTGAATTACATGGCTGACAATTTCAGCCTTGCAGTAATTGCTTTTTCTTTCGTTGGATTGCTTTCCCTTTCAATCATGTATCTCAGGAAAAAGCACTTGTTTGGCGGAAAAATTGCCCTTCCTTCAATAATAATATCCCTGATTCTTGCAATTATTGCAGCGTACAAGCTGCAGTTCGGCTACATTTACATTGGCCTCTTTGCAATTTTCTGCCTGCTTAGCCTGCCGGTTTTCAGGAAAGAAGCCCACGAAAAAGCTCTTGAAGGCCCGCTTTTTACTGAAAAGTTCATGCTTGGCTATGCAATCGGCACAGTTGCATTCATTATAATACTTTCAGAAAAGCTCACAGGCCATGCATACCACCAGTTCCCGATTGCGCCGTTCTTCATACTTCTGGCGAGCTATGCATTTGTTTCAATTTCATCAAACATAGCTGATTTCGTTTCGCAGAAATTCGTTGCAAAAGAAGTGATAAGCGAGGAAAAAGCAACAAGCAGGGAGGATGTTTTCAAGTTCGTAAAATATTTTGCAATAATTCTTCTTTTGCTGATAGCAGCATACGGCCTGCCCGGAAGCGGGAAAATGCTTTATAGGGCAGATGTTGCATCTGAAAGTTCATTCTCAGCAAGGGCAAGGCTGTTCAACACAGTTTTCCCGGGAATTGAGATTGCAGGCGATTACATAAGCAAGCATGCAGCTACAAATGACAGAATTTTGTTTTCAGGCGGGGAAATAATGGGGCTTTTGTGGCACGCTGACCACAAAGGGTTCTACGGAATAGACAGCGTTGCAACAATAAAGAATGCCGAATCAAAAGGAGTCAAGTGGATTGTTATTTATCCGCCGCTTGGAAGAAATGAGCTTAGTAATTCTGAAGTCCTGAAATATCTGCAGGAAAACTATGCAATAAAGCAGGTAGCTGTCGCTCCTTCAGGAGAATCATACGCACCTATTTATTTTGTGCTTGAAAAGGGCGGAACATTCAATGAGCAGACTCTTGCAACAATGAGCAGCACTTATCCGCCGCAGCAAAAAACTTACGCGAGGCTTGGCGGCGGAAGCGTACAACTGATTTATGTTACTGCTGAGAAATAAAATTATTTTTAAACTATTTTTTCTATCCTGTAGCTTTCCTGCTCCCTTGTCCTTATCAGAATTTCTGCGATAAATCCGTTTAATACAAACAATACTCCAAGGAGCAAAAGGAGCATTACAAGAGTCAGCAGCGGCCTGTTTGCTATTGACATTCCAAGGAAGAATTTCTGGTATGTGAGATAAAGCCCGCCAAGGAATCCAAGCCCGAACAATGTCAGCCCTGCTCCGCCGAAAATATGAACAGGCCTTGAGCCGTATGTTGTCAAAAATTTCAATGTAAGCAAATCCAAAAATCCTTTTGGCAGTCTGGTAAGCCCGTATTTTGTTTTCCCTGCATACCTTTCCCTGTGGTTTGTCGCAACTTCAGCTACTTTGCATCCCTGCGCAGCGAGTATTGCAGGTATGTACCTGTGGGTTTCCCCATAAATTTTCAAATCCTCAAGAACTTCCTTCCTGCAAGCCCTTAATGTGCATCCTGAATCGTGTATTTTCAAATCCATTAAAAATGACATGAGAATGTTTGAAAGTTTTGAGCTTATTTTCTTCCCAATTGTGTCCTTCCTGTTGTATCTCCATCCGCAGACTACATCATATCCTTCATTAAGTTTTTTGAGCAGCTTTTGTATATCTTTCGGGTCGTTCTGCAAATCAGCATCAATTGTAACCACAACATCGCCCTTTGCATTCTCAAAGCCGGCAAGCATTGCAGCTGTCTGGCCGTAATTTCTCCTGAATTTTATTATTTTAACTATTGAATCTTTTTTTGCCAGTTTTTCAAGCTTTGCAAAAGTGCTGTCCTTGCTGCCGTCATCAACAAAAACAATCTCGTATTTCTTCTTCAAAGGGGCAAGAGCCGCAACTAACTCTGCATAAAGCTTCTCAACATTTGCCTCTTCGTTGTAAGTTGGGATTACGACACTCAAGTCCATTTTAATCACCTATATTACGACAATAACGTTTAAATACCCTCTCGCATAATTTGTTTCGCACCAATGGCTGATTTGATTGAGTTGGTGGTGGGGGAAGGTACAGAGTTTAAACTGCTTCTAGAGACCACGCCATCTAAAATAAAAAAGGCGCTTAACTCCAGCATGCGCTCTTATGTCAGCCCAAGCTCTTCATTTGCAATGCCTTTTGCAAGAGAAGGCAATGTAAGCCTGTTCAGGTTTTTCAGGGTTTATGGAAGCCTTTCATTAAAGCCGCTTGTTTTCAAGTTCGCAATGCAGTCAGAGGAGCTCGCAAAAGCATACGGAACAATGCTGGGTTTTGCAATTGCACATTTAGGCAGGGAAAACCTTCCAAAGGAAAAATTAGAGTCTTTCATAAAAGTCTGCGAAAAGGCAGTTCTCCAGCGCGCTTATCCGAAGCTGATTGAATCAGTCGGGGCAGCTGCACTAATCCTGCACACCATAAAGGAAAAGAGCCCGATTCCAATTCCGGAAGTTTACAACCTTGAGAGAATACTTTACAATTCAGAGTCGCTTGAGCAGATTGTTGCTGCAATAAAGGAAATCGCAAAGATTAATAGTCTAATTAGTCCGCGCACTAACTTGGCAGGCAGGCAATGGGCTTATTCTCAACTACAGGCATAAGAGGAATCGCAAACGAGACATTTACCCCTGATTTTGCACTTGATTTGGCAAGAACATACGGAACAATGCTGAAACAGGGGAGCAATATTCTCATTGCATGCGACACAAGAACTAGTTCTGAGATGATTAAGAATTCAGCAATTGCAGGGATCCTTGAAACCGGCTGCAATGTGGTTGACACAGGCGTTGTTCCAATCCCTGTCCTGAATTTTGCAGTGAGCAGGGGCTATGACGCTGGAATTATGGTAACAAGCTCGCACAATCCGCCTGAATACAACGGGATGAAATTCATCCTTTCAAACGGAAACGAAATCTCGGAAAAAGACGAAAAAAAGTTTGAGCAGATTTATGCCTCGCGAAAATTCAGGAAAGTTTCCTGGAAAAAAATCGGGAAATACAAGGAGCATTCTGTCATTTCAGATTATGAAAAAGCAGTGCTTGATATTCTGAAAAGCAGGCAGTTTAACCTGAAAGTTGTCCTTGACATCGGAAACGGGGCGCAGGGCGTTGTCGCGCCTAACTTATTTAAAAAGCTGAAATGCGAGACAATCCTTCTTCACTCAAAAATGGACGGCTTTTTTGAAAGAGGCCCTGAACCGCGGCCTGAAAAGCTCGGCAAGCTAAAGGAAGTTGTTCTGAGCGAGCACGCTGACTTCGGGGTTGCTTTTGACACTGACGGGGACAGGGCAATTTTCGTGACAGACAACGGAGAGGTTTTAATGGGCGATGTTACCGGGAGCCTGCTCGCAGGCGAAATCCTGCGCGAAAACAAAAAAGGGCTGATCGTTACAACAATTGCAACTTCCAGCTTAATTGATGATATTGTCAAAAAGCACAAAGGAAAACTCATAAAAACAAAAGTCGGCGGAAAAATTGTAGGCGATGTTCTGCTCAAGAAAAAAGGCCATCTTGGCTTTGAGGAAAACGGCGGCTGCATGTTCCCGCAAATTTCGCCTGCTAGGGATGGCTCGCTCACAGCAGCCAAGATTGCCGAGCTTATTGCCTGCTCAGGAAAACCACTTTCAAAATTAGCAGGGGAGCTCCCAAAATACTATCAGATGAAAGCAAGAGTGGAGTGCGAGGATAAGTTTAAAAGCAAAATAATTAATTATGTTATAGCATCTGCAAAAAAAGAGTCTGCAAAGAAAATTGACTTGACAGACGGCGCTAAAATCTTTTTCAAGGACAATGCCTGGGTTCTGATAAGGCCGAGCGGCACAGAGCCGATATTCAGGATTTTTGTCGAGTCAAAAAACGAAAAACGCAGCAGGGATTTGGAAAAATGGGGAATAGAAAAAGTCCAAAACAGCATTCAAAAAGCCTGAGGGAAATGGTTTCTCTTACAGAGAAGCCGTGGGGCCATGAGGAGCTTTTGTTTGAGAAAGACGGGCTTGGAATGAAAAGGCTCGTGATTAAGCCGAAGCATAAAACCTCATTCCATTATCACGCGCAAAAAAACGAGATTTTTTATGTTGAGTCAGGGAAAGCATCCATCCGCTTTACTTCCGGCAAAAAAGAATTGAAAAAAGGCGAGTTTATTTACATACCGAAAAAAATAGTCCACCAGACATACAATTCCGGCCCTGAAAAGCTTTCAATTATTGAATTTGGCAACCCGCAGTCAAACGCAGATGTTATAAGAGTTGAGGATCCTTACGCAAAAAAGCGGGCAATTGTTGAGAAAACATTTTCATTTGCCTCAGCTGAAAAGGGAAAGCCAGGGGCTTTCCAGAAGGCGGTTTTCCTTGATAGGGATGGCGTGATTAATGAAAACAGGGTTGATTATGTAAAAAACTGGGGTGAATTTGTTTTCAAGCCAAAGGCAAAAGCAGCAATAAGGCAGCTGAACAATGCCGGATATTTAGTAATTGTAGTATCAAACCAGTCCTGCATAAGCAAGGGAATTGTTCCTGAAAATGCAGTAAATGAGATAAACCGCAGGATGGAAGATGAGCTCAACCAGGCAGGCGGCAGAATTGACGCAATATATTTCTGCCCTCACACAAAAGAGGAGAACTGCAATTGCAGGAAGCCGAAAACCGGAATGATTGACTTTGCAGTAAAGGCGCATAATATTGACTTGTCGCAGTCTTGGTTTATAGGCGACTCAATAAAATATGATGTCCCTCTTGGAAAAGCAGTCAGGGTAAAGACAATCCTGATTAATGAAGGCCATAAAATCAGCATTGATGAAATAACGCAGGCAGTGCCTGATTATGTTGTTGATAATTTAATGGAAGCTGTTCAGCTGATAAAGGGGAGTATATTTGCGAGCGCAAGGCAATCATAGGAGCGAGCAAATATGCTTGGAGCGCAGCGTAAAGCATTTTTGGAGTTAAAAAATAAAATTTACTCTCTCGCCTTAAAAATCCACTCATTCTGCAAAAGCCAGTTCACTGTCCTTCTTATTGCCTCTTCTGTTTTAACTGTCTGTTTCCAGCCTGTGCTTTTCAGCCTGTCATTTTTAAGATAAACAAACGGCTGGTCTCCTGGCCATCCGCGCTTTTCTGCTGAGGTGTGCTTCAGCCTTGCCCTGCCCAGCCCCATGCAGTTAGCCACGATTTTTGCAACATCATCAACCATTATGTATTCCTCTGTGCCCAGATTGGCTATGTTTACTTTTTCGTCCAGATTTTCAATTGCTGAAAAAATTCCGCTTATGCAGTCCTTTACATAAAGGAATGACTTTTTCTGCTGGCCGTTTCCGAGAATTTCAAGCTCATTCCTGTTTTTCTTCAGCTTTTTTACAAAATCAAAAATAGCGCCGTGCGAGTAATGCTCTCCTATGATTGAAACACTCCTGAAAATCCATCCTTTAAACCCAAAGAGGTTGCAGTATGCCTGTATCAGGGCTTCTCCTGCGAGTTTTGATGCGCCATACAATGATGTCGGCATTGGCAAAAAAGACTCAGGAGTCGGGAATATGTACGGCTCGCCGTAAACAGCAGAGCTTGAAAAGAAAGCGATGTTTTTTATGCCGTTTATCCGCATTGCCTCAAGGACATTGTAAGTTGCAACTGTATTCTGCTCCAGGTCAACTTTTGTGTTCGCTGTTCCGTGCCTTATGTCAGCGTTCGCTGCCAGATGGAAAACAAAGTCCTGGCCTGCCATTATTTTTTTCAGCCTGCTGAAATCCAGAAGGTCTGCCTTTACGAACTTAATTTTTTTCTTTTTTAAAAGATGCTCAAAATTTTTCTTTTTCCCTGTGCTTAAGTTGTCAATTACCGTGATTTTGCAGTTTTTTGAGAGCAGGCGCTCAACTAAATTGCTGCCTACAAAACCTGCACCGCCTGTTACCAGGACTTTTTTGTTTCTTAAATCCATGTTT
>CAYNXO010000005.1:14113-20803 GCA_964401205.1 Candidatus Undinarchaeota archaeon | reverse complement strand
CGCCCTTGAAATTATGAAAAGAAGCCCTGTTGAAAAAATGTCCCTCATAGCGTTTTATGAAAAACTATGTAAAGGCGAACTTCCTGATAAATGGCGTGAGAAGTTCGGAGTAAAGCGATGAAAATAATATTAGCAGACCCAATTGACAGGAAAGCTTTTGAGGAAATAAAAAAGATTGCTGAAGTAAAAGATGCTTCAAAACTCCCTCGGCTAGACCTTTTGAAAGAACTCCAAAACTATGATGTTCTTGTTGTGCGCTCAAAAACACAGGCAGATGCTGAATTATTGCAAAGCGCGCCAAAGCTGAAAGCAGTAATAAGGGCAGGAGCCGGCCTGGATAATGTTGATGCAGGCTACTGTTCAAAGCACAGCATAAAAGTTTTAAACACTCCGGAAGCTCCTGCGATTTCAGTTGCAGAGCTTGCAATTGCATTAATGCTTTCCCTTTTGAGAAAAATCCCGCAGGCAGACTCATCGGTTAAAGAAAAAAAATGGCTCAAGTCAGAGCTTTCAGGAAAGGAGCTTTTTGGGAAAACACTTGGCATAATCGGGCTTGGCAGAATAGGCCAGCAGGTTGCAATAAGGGCAAAAGCATTTGGTATGAAAGTCCTGGTTTATGATGCAGGCAAGAAAGCAGGCCAGGTAAAGGAATTTGGCGAATATGTTTCGCTTGATGATTTGCTGAAAAACTCTGACATAATTTCTTTGCACATTCCGCTTACCCCTGAAACTGAAAACTCAATATCTGAAAAAGAATTTCAGCTGATGAAAAACGGCTCTTATTTAATCAATACCGCCCGCGGGCCAATAATAAACGAAGACGCGCTTATAAAAGCGCTTGAATCCGGAAAGCTCGCAGGAGCAGGGCTTGATGTCTACTGGGACGAAACTCCGTTTAAGTCAAAAATTATGCAGTTCAGGGACAAGGTTGTTTTAACTCCACATTTAGGAGCCCAGACAGCAGAAGCCCAGGCAAGGGTCGGAGAGCTCCTTGTTGAAAAAATCAGGCAGCTCTCGAAGGAAATAAAATAAGAAAAGAGATGGAACTCAAGAATTATGAACTGATTATAACTGAAAAGCCAAGAGTTTCGCTCCGCATTGCACAGAGCCTTGTTGAGGGAAAGCCGGCTGCAAAAAAGGAAGGCAGGGTAACTTATTATGTTTTAAACCGCAAAGGAAAGACAATTGTCCTTGCGCCGGCGGTTGGCCATGTTTTTGCATTAAAGAAAAGCAAGCGCGTTTCAGGATACCCTGTTTTTGACATCCAGTGGGTTGAGTCCCATGTGGCAAGCAAAGGCGCGTTTTATACAAAGCCGTACATAGAAGTTTTAAAAAAGCTGGCAAAAAATGCAACTTCTTTTGTCTCAGCAACTGACTATGATATTGAAGGGGAGCTGATAGGATACAATGTTTTAAAATTTATTTGCGGCGAAGCTGCGCTTAAAAAAGCGCGGAGGATGAAATTTTCCGCGCTTACGCAGGAAGAGCTTGAAAAAGCATATGAGCATTCACTGCCGCACCTTGACTTCAATCTTGCAAATGCAGGAATCGCAAGGCATATGCTTGACTGGTTCTGGGGAATGAACACAAGCCGCGCCCTGAGCTATGCATACAAAGCCACCACCGGATATCATCTTATGCTTTCTGCAGGCAGAGTCCAGACGCCTACTTTAAAAATTCTTGATGACCGAGAGCAGGAAATCAAAAAGTTCAGGCCAACGCCTTTCTGGGTTTTGTCAGCTGTCATAAAAGCAGACATACAAAGCGAAATTGTAGCTTTGCATGAAAGAGAAAAATTCCTTGATGAAGCAGAGGCAACAAAAATTTACGATTACTGCAAAAGCAGGGATGCGTTCCTTGAAAAGATTGAAAAAAGGCAGTTTGAGCAAAAGCCGCCTGTTCCTTTTAATCTCGGCGATTTGCAAATGGAAGCATACAGGCTTTTCAAATTAACCCCGCAAAGGACACAGCAGATTAGCCAGATACTTTATGAAGCCGGATTAATCTCATATCCAAGAACAAGCTCTCAAAAACTTGCCGGCATTGATCCAAAGGTAATTCTTGAAAAAATGAGCAAAATCCCTTCCTACAAAAAAATTGCCTCTTCTCTCATTGACAAGCCAGGCTTAACGGCAAATGAAGGCGAGAAAACAGATCCGGCGCACCCATGCATTTACCCAACCGGAGAAAACCCGTCAAAGCTTACAATGCAGGACAAAAAGCTCTATGATTTGATTGCAAAAAGATTTTTTGCAATTTTTGGCGAGCCGGCAATAAGGGAAACCCAAACTTTATTGTTCAGAATCGGAACCGAGCCATTTATTGCAAAAGGGACAATTACAATTGAAAAGAACTGGCATAATTTGTATGCTCCTTATGTAAAGCTGAAAGATGAGGAAATGCCAAAGATGATTGAGTTCCAGAAATATCCAGTAAGAAAATTGAATCTTGAAAGAAAAGAAACCCAGCCGCCTGCAAGATACAACGGTGCCTCAATAGTCAGGAAAATGGAGGAATTAAACATAGGGACAAAATCAACGCGCGCCTCTATTTTGCAGACACTTTATGACAGGAATTACATCCACGGCGAAAGAATCAGAGTTACTGGATTCGGAAGCACAATTGTTGAAACTCTTGCTGAATATGTCCCTGAACTGACAAATGAGCAGCTCACAAGGACTTTTGAAGAGGAGCTTGATAAAATCCAGGAAGGAAAGAACAGCAACGAGAAAGTCATTAACGAGGCAAAAAGCGCTTTGACAGAAATAATGGGAAAATTCAGACAGCATGAAACAGAAATCGGAAAAAGCCTTTCAAAAGCATACCTCAAATCAAGAAAAGAGCAGGCAGTTATCGGAAAATGCCCGAACTGCGGCTCTGATTTAATAGTAAGGGTTTCAAGGGCTTCGCAGAAGCAGTTTATCGGCTGTTCCGCTTACCCAAAATGCACAACAGGATTCCCGCTGCCGCAGTCTGCAAGAATTGCGAAAACAGAAAAACCCTGCCCCCATGACAATCTCCCAGTAATCCAGATTCTGCGCAGGGGAAAAAGAAGATTTGAAATGTGCATTGACCCGAAATGCAAGTCAAAGGAGGACTGGGGCAAAAACAACGAAAAGAAAAAAGAAGACAAAAAATTAGACAAGGAATTCAAAAAGAAATTCAGGGAAAATTTGAAAGAGACGCCAAAGAAAGGAAAAATTAAGTCTTCTTGATTTCAATACCTTTTTCTGCCCCAATCCAGACTTCTGAAACTTTCTCCTTTCTAAAAAGCCCGTTTTCTAAAACTCCCTCAATATTATTTATGTTCGCCTCAATCAATTCCGGCTTTAAAATATAGCAAAACTTTGTATCTAAAATATAATTGCCGTTGTCTGTGACAAAAATTTCTTTCTCTTCTTCACGCTCTCCTGCCGCGTGTTTGGATTTTCTCAAAGAAACCTTCGCCCCTATTTTTTCAAGCCCTTTCTTAACAGATTCCCATTTTTCCTTCCTGACTTCAACTGCAACAGGAAAATGCCCTAAAAGTTCATGAGATTTGCTTTCATCAATAATTACAACAAATTTCTTTGCTTTGTAGGCAATTCTTTTTTCCCTCAGCAAAGCCCCGCCCCCTCCTTTTGTTAAATTTAAATCCTTGTCAACCTCGTCTGAGCCGTCTATTGCGAGGTCAATTTTTGTTGTTTCCAATTGCTCAAAGGGAATTAACTCAATTCCAGCAGCTTTTGCTTTTTCTTCAGTGTCAATTGAAGTCGGGACAGCCTTGAATTCCAGCCCCTCTTTTTTAATCCTTTTTCCCAATTCTTCTATTGTGTAAAAAACAGTTGAGCCTGTGCCTAAACCGATTGTCATGCCGCTTTTAACAAGATGCGCTGCTTTTCTGCCAACAAGCTCTTTTAGGTTTTCGTTTGCCATGTCATCAAAACAATTTTACAAAACCTTTGCAATTTCCTGTGCCAAGCTTACTTCTGTTGTCTCATTCTTTACAGAATCTGTTGTAAAAACGCCCTCAGCAGAGCTTCTCACTCTCCACAAAGAATCTGACACAAACAAGCCGTGAGTTGCAGCTGCAAAAACCCTCAATGCATTGTTTTGCTTGCAGAGCTCAATTGCTTTTATCATTGTCCCACCTGTTGAAATTATGTCATCCAGCACAAGGACATTTTTTCCCTGCACATTCAGCTGGCCTTTCATTTCAACATTAAAATCAGAGGTTCTTTTTTTCTGCAAGGCAGTAAAAGTTGAGTCTGTTTTCTCTGCTGCCTCTTTTACCAGTTCAGAAGCGCCGAAATCCGGGCTGATTATGTGTAAATTAGCCAGCGAATATTTTGCCTTTACATAGCGCGCAAGAATTGCCCCGCCGCTTACATTTGCGCCCCGCAATCCGGCAAAGTTATATGGCTTGTAATCATCCCTGAAATGCGCATCAGCTGTGATAATCCTCTTTATTCCAATGCTCTTCAGGAATTTTGCAATAATTTCAAGGGAAAAAGCTTCTCCCTGCTTGAATACCTTGTCCTGCCTTCCGTACGGGAAATAAGGAATGACTGCAGTGATTTTTTTTGCGCCCCTTGACTTTGCAGCGCCTGCTGCCAGTATCATTTCAACCAAGGCATCATTCGGGTGCGGGTATCCTGACTGCACAATAATTGCCTCGCAGCCATTCAAGTCAGTGTCAATCCTGAAATAATTCTCGCCGTCAGGGAATTTCCTGCTCTCATACTGCACAACATCCGCTTTCAGTTCTGTTGCTATTTTTGTTGCCAAATCAACTGCGTTTGAGCAGGGAATAATTTGTTTTTTCATTTTAGCTCAGCTCCAAATCCTGCTTTTCCCACCAATTCTCCACTGTCAATAATAGGTGTGCCTCTTAAATAAACATTTTCAACCTTCCCTGTTATCTTCCAGTTTTCAAAAGGCGTCCATCCGCATTTTGAGTGCAGATTCTCTGCTTTAATTGTCCATTCTTTTTTCCTGTCAAGGATAACCAAGTCAGCATCTTTTCCAGATTTTATTTCCCCTTTGTTCTTTAAACCAAAAATCTCAGCAGCCCCCTTTGATGTCAGCCTTGCCAGCTCTTCCCAGCTTAATCTGTTTTCGTTTGCAGCATTTACCATTAAAGGCAGGAATGTTTCAACCCCTGGAACTCCTGTTGGCGGATTTTCTGATTCTTTTTCCCTAATAGTGTGCGGTGCATGGTCTGTGCTGAGGCATTTTATTTTTCCCAGATTCTTCCACAAAGATTCAATCTCTGCTCTAGTTCTCAATGGCGGCTTTGCCATTGCAAACGCGCCTTTTTTCTTAACATTCTCGTTGCTTAAAAACAGATAAGGAATATTCACCTCAAAACTTGCCCTGTCTTTAATTAATTCAATTGTTTTTGCAGAAGTGCAGTGCACAAAATGAACTTCGTTCTTTCCAAAATCCATTGCGCAGATTTTTTCTATTGCAGCAAACTCTGCTTCTATTGGCCTTTCTTTTTTCTTCTGCAATATTGAAAAATCCTCGGGATGAATGCTGATTATTTTGTTCTGCAGTTTTTTTAATGCACTTTGCAGATTTTCGTAGCTTAGCATGCCTTCATCAATATACACTTTGAAAATATCTGTTTTAATCTCCCCTGCCCTTTCAAAATTGCGGTTATTCAGCTCAACATACAATCCATAATCAACGAGCGCTTTTTTTCTTATTTCTTTTCTTTTTAATTCAAGGTTTGCCTGCGAATCAATATCCGGCTTGTTGTTCGGCATGTCAATTACACTTGTTACTCCGCCAAAAATTGCTGAAAGCGAACCTGTGTAAAAATCCTCTTTTTGTGTTTTTCCAGGGTCTCTGAAATGAACATGCGGGTCAATAACCCCGGGCAAAACAATTTTTCCAGCGCAGTTAATTTTTTCCTCTGCGTTGGGGGTTTTCCCAATTTTATGTATCCCGCTTATTTTCCCAGATTCAACAGCAATGTTTGCCTCTAAAATTCCTTCAGCAGAAACTATCTTGCAGTTTTCCAGAACCAAGTCAATGTTTGCCATCTTTCCCTATGCTTTGTGCGCCAATCCTATAATCTCTTCCACTTTGCTGTAATTCTTTTTGTCAAGAAAATCAGAAAGCTCTTTTGTTATTTTCTCAAAAACCTCAGGCCCTCTTTTCCAGACAACAGTCCCGACACCAACAGCAGAAGCGCCTGCCATTAAAAATTCAGCAGCATCAATTCCGCTTGAAATCCCGCCTGTGCCGATTATGGGGATTTTAACTGACTTGTAAATTTTGTAAACACAGGCAAGCGCAATCGGCTTTAATGCAGGCCCGCTCAGGCCGCCGAACTTGTTTGACAATATTGGAACTCCTGTTTCAGCATTTATTGCAAGGCTGGGCATTGTATTGATTGCAGTAATAAAATCAGCCCCTGCATTTTCACAGGATTTTGCAATTTTTTCAATTGAGCTTACAGCAGGGCTTAATTTTGCGCCAACAGGGACTTTCACGATTTTCTTTACTTTTTTGACAACATCCCCTGCCAGCTTTTCATCCTGCGAAAATAAAGTTCCTTTTTCTATATTCGGGCAGCTTAAATTTAATTCAAGGGCATCCCCGAGATTTCCTATAATTTTTGCCACCTGCAAAAACTCCTCTGTGTTTTTTCCCGCAATGCTTACTATAATAGGCGCATTTCCCTGCCTTGCAATGCCAATT
>CAYNXO010000005.1:2483-14103 GCA_964401205.1 Candidatus Undinarchaeota archaeon | reverse complement strand
CCGGGGTTTGGCATTCCCATTGCATTTATCATTCCCCAGTCTCCAAAAGCAAAAACATTCGGCGGCTTGTGGCCTTCTTTTTTTTCAATTGTTATTGTTTTAGTTGTAACAGCTCCAGCCCCGCCTGTTGCAGCTTTTTTCAGCAATTCGCCTGTGTGGCTTGAAATTCCGCTTGCTAAAATTGTGGGGTTTCTTAATTTTATCCCTGCAAAATTTGTTTCGAGATTTGCCATGTCAGTCAAAAGATATGCACATTGGAATATATAAATATGGATTTGCACACAATAGTTCATATGGGCGATCCATTTATCGGGCGAAAAGCGCGGTTAAAAATCCAGCGTGGCGAAGAGATAATTTATGAGAAATGCCAGAAATGTGGAAACGATATTTTTACCTTTGTTAAAAAAGGCACTCTTTTTGCGGATATCGTTCCAGTTTGTGTAAAATGTAAAACTATACATGAACGCGAAGGAAGAACTGGCGAATCATACCTTGCGATTGAATTTGTACGCTAAAGCAATTTCCAAACCATTCCTTTTTTACTTAATGCCGTCGCTTGTTATTCTCAATTTAATGCTCTCGCCGTCTTCCCTAAAAGGATGCTTAATCAAAGTCACTAGCCTATCCTTTCCCTGCTTTTCAATCCTGAGGACAATTTTGCTCCAGTAATCCAAAGCAGATCCGCCTGATGGCCGTTCTTCCTTTAATTCAGATTCAGTAAAAGAATCATAAACCTGGTTTGTAATCAGCACAGCGCATTTGTGCTCTCTTGCCAGGCCGGCCAGAATTGAAATCTGCTTCCCCAATTCCCTGCCAAAGGGGATAATATTTTCGCGGCCGCCGCTTAATTCAAGTCTGTACAATGCGACAAAAGAATCAACAACAATAAGCGAAAAACGCTCATTAAGAACTTCTGCAAGCCTTTCAATTGCGTTTCTCTGCTCGCTTAAGTCTTTTGGGTTGTGCAAATAAATCTTTCTTGCAATCTCTGCTTTTCTTTCTCCTGCAATCTGCTCAAACCTGAACCTGTTAAAGTTGTTCTCAGTGTCAATGTAAATTACTTCATTCCCGTTTAGCGCAGCCTGAATTGCAGCTGACATGCATATGTTTGTTTTTCCGCTTCCTGCACTGCCATAAACCTGGGTAACTAAGCTGACTGGAAAACCCCCGCCTAAAATATAATCAAGGCTCTCACTGCCGGTTTTCACAAAGTCGCTTTTTGCAGCAAAGTTACTTTTTTGGAATAGTTTCATAATAAGAAGGCGCTGCCTTGCATATTTAAAATTTTTTTAACTCGTTTGGGTTAATAGAGTAAGAAATAAATTAAGCGAAATAGCTCAATGGCTTAATAGGCTCATCACCGCACTTGGTTTTCACTATAAGCGCACGAGATGCTTTTCCCACCGCGAACGAAGTTCGCGGGTAGCGAAACCGCAGTTTCGCCTGAGTTTTTTGCCCCCTTAACTAACTTAGGATTGCTTAGTGTGCAAAAAGCTGATAGAAATCTTTATATAGTCGCACTTCACCTATGATGAAGTGGTGAAAAGATGCTTTACGCTTCGTGTGAAATCAAAGATTTCACACATGTGAAACCTTCGGTTTCACATCGCTCCAAGCATCTCTCGCGGAGCTCGAGATGATTAGGCGGACAATAACCTTCAACGAACCTATTTACAACGAACTAATGAACATACGCGCCAGTGCAATATCTGCAGGAAAAGAAATGTCATTCACAACAATAGTGAATGTCGTCCTTCTGGGCGGGATACTCGGCGCAAATAAATTGGATACGCATGCCTGGAAGGACATCCTTGCATTCATTGAAGAAGAATTCCCCACACTTGAACTCGAAGCTCTTAGGGATCAATATATTGAAAAGCTCGTAAAGCGCATGGCGCCATAGAAAGCTATTAATATAAAACATCTTTAAGCAAAACTCACGCTCATGAACGAAAAAATTCCTGAAAAACACGGCAGCCCTGAAATAAACCTCAAGATTTCAAAAGCAATGCCAGAGGACGCTGAAAAGGGCATTGTCAGGATTGACACCAAGTCAATGCAGGCAATTGGCGTTGTTCCAGGAGACATAGTTGAGATTGAAGGAGGCCGCGTAACCTGCGCAATTGCAGCAAAAGCATACCCAAGCGATGTTGGAGTCGGAGTAATAAGAATGGACGGGCTTTTGAGGCGAAACGCAAAAGCAGGAATAGGAGAGCCAGTAAGACTAAGAAAAGCTGATGTAAAGGAAGCTGAAAAAGTTGTGCTTGCTCCTGCACAGAAAGGAATACAAGTCCAGATAATGGGGGGCGGGCTTGAAAAAAGCCTGATGGGGCATCCTGTTGTAAAAGGCGATATTATTTCTCCAATAAGAGTCAGAAAAAGAGCAGCCTCGGATCCTTTTGAAGATGTTTTCTCTGCATTTGAGGAATCATTCAGCCCAATGTTCGGATTCCCCGGCTTAAAGCTGATGGTTGTTTCAACAAAGCCAAAGGGCACTGTTGTAATAACTGACATGACTGAAATTGAATTAAGCAGCCAGGCAGTTGAGGTAAAGGAGCTTGAAAGAATCTCACAGGTTACTTATGAGGATATTGGCGGATTAAGCGACGCAATTGGGAAAGTAAGGGAAATGATTGAGCTTCCATTGAAACATCCTGAACTTTTTGAAAAATTAGGAGTAGAAGCTCCAAAAGGAGTCTTGTTGTACGGAACGCCGGGGACAGGAAAGACTTTGCTCGCAAAGGCTGTTGCAAACGAAACAAATGCTAATTTCATTTCAATCAACGGGCCTGAAATAATGAGCAAGTGGTATGGAGAATCTGAAAAGCAGCTAAGGGAAGTTTTTGAAGAGGCTGAGAAAAATGCGCCTTCAATTGTCTTCATTGATGAGATAGATGCAATTGCGCCGAAAAGGGAAGAAGTTACAGGAGAAGTTGAGCGCAGGGTTGTAGCTACTTTACTTTCACAGATGGATGGCCTGAAAAGCAGGGGAAGGGTTGTTGTAATTGCGGCAACAAACAGGCCAGAGGCGCTTGACCCTGCACTAAGGAGAGGCGGGAGATTTGACAGGGAAATTGAAATCGGAGTTCCTGACAAAAAAGGAAGAAAAGAAGTCTTGCAGATTCACACAAGGGCAATGCCACTTGAAGCTGATGTTGATTTAAACGAGCTTTCTGACATTACATACGGATTTGTAGGAGCTGACCTGGAAGCCCTTTGCAAGGAAGCTGCTATGTCTGCACTGCGCAGGGTTTTGCCAAAAATAAACCCGGCTGAAGAAGGTGAGATTCCGCAGGATCTTCTTGAAGAGCTGAAAGTGACAAAGAATGATTTCAAGGATTCATTCAAGAATGTCTCGCCTTCTGCAATGAGGGAAGTTCTTGTTGAAATCCCGAATATAAAGTGGGCAGACATCGGAGGTCTGGAAAGCATAAAAGAGTCCCTAAACGAGGCTGTTGAGTGGCCATTGAAAAATCCAAAGATTTTCAAGAAAATGGGAATTAAGCCGCCAAAGGGAATTCTTTTATACGGCGCCCCTGGGACAGGGAAGACCCTGCTTGCAAAAGCAGTTGCAAACGAATCAAATGCAAATTTCATTTCAGTAAAAGGCCCGGAGATATTCTCAAAGTGGGTTGGGGAATCAGAACGGGCAGTAAGAAAGATATTCTCAAAAGCAAGGCAAGTAGCGCCGTGCATAATTTTCTTTGATGAGATAGACGCAATTGCCCCTGTAAGGGGGAGGGATTCCGGAGGTGCGCATGTAACAGAAACCGTTGTCAACCAATTATTGACAGAGATGAGCGGGCTTGAAGACCTTGAAGGAGTCATAGTCCTTGCTGCAACAAACCGCCCTGATATAATAGACCCCGGGCTTTTGAGGCCGGGAAGGTTTGACAGGATAATTTACACAGAAGTTCCTGACAAGGAAACAAGATTAAAGATTTTCAAAGTGCATACAAAAGGAATGCCGCTGGCAAAAGATGTGAAACTTGAAAAGCTGGCAGAGGAAACAGATACATATGTGGGAGCGGACATTGAAGCAATCTGCAGGGAAGCTGCAATGACAGTATTAAGGCGGACTAAGATGAAAGCGGATGACGTTACAATGGCAGATTTCAAGAAAGCAATCAGTGCAATAAGGCCCACAATGAACGCTGATACTGAAAAGTATTACAGCGAAGTTTTCAAAGAGTTTTCTCAGAAAGCAATTGCAGTTCCTGTTGAAAGGCCGAAGTATCTTGGTTAAATTTTTGTCGCCTACTTTTTAGGCACCAAGTCACAAAAATAAAAAGAATCCCTGTGGACAATTTTTCCCTTAGTAAAACATACCGGATTTTTGAATATTGGCCCATCAAACACAAATGTGTGAAACTCTCCATTTTCACCGCATGGGTCCCAATTGGATGGCAGTTCACCTAAAAATTCTTTATCATATCTTTTGCCGATACTACCAAATCCCTTAATAATATCAGCACTAAAGCTCCCGAAAGAACGTGAGTCCACACAAACAACAATAGATTTGAATCCAATAGCAATAAAATTACGCGCTAGTTTTTTTGTGTTACTCCCCCACAACGGATATATTCCGCGCATCCCAATTTTTGCAAGATTTTCATCCCTGTATTTTCTTACAGTTTCCAAAAAAATATCGCCAAAAACAACAGATGTAACGCCTTTTTTTTGAAAATCAGCAAGAGCATCGCCCATTCTTTTTTCATATATTTTATTAGTACATTCTTTTGGAATAAAAATTTCCTTTACTGGCAAACCCAAAGATTTCGCCTGTTGCTCAAGCAAAACTCTGCGCACGCCATGCATACTAATTCTGTCATAACCTTTTGTTAATGTTGTGAGCAATGAGATTACTCTGTATTTTTTGCTTTTTAAAATCTTGTAAAGCGCAAGAGCACTATCTTTGCCACCGCTCCATGTCATGATTACTTTTTCCATATACTAAAACTAGTTTTCTTCCTTTTTATTCCTTTACAACCCTTTCCAAATCAGAAATAAGCATCTGCGCATCCTGTATAATTCGCTCAAGGGCAGTTCTTATTCTTTCTTTTTCCCTATGCATGCTCTCAAACTGCTTGTACTTGTCTATTGCATTTGAAAAGTCATCTCCCTCAATTTTTGCATAGGGTGTTTTGTTCAGTTCCTTGCTAACATCCTTGCAAACATCCGCAAGCCACTTGTTCATTTCCTCTTTTACGCGCTTGCTTATGATTTTGTCCCGGTCAATAACTTCCCTCATCACTCTTACTACAGGTGCGCTTGGGAAAGGCAGTTTTGATTCATCAATTTCCTCATCCCCGTTTCCGTTCTTTTTCAAGGCGTTTTGATTTTCGTGAGCCATCTCTCTGCCTCCCTTAATTTTTAAAACAAATTTAATCTTCTTTCTACCCACCTGTTTATATACCTAATCAGGGCGCTGCATAGCGATTTCTCCCTAAAAAACAGCTTATTTTGTTATAACAAAAACTCCGCCCTTTTCAAGTATCATTGTATGTTCAAACTGCGCTACAATCCCGTTTCCTTTCTCTTTCAGCACAGGATAGGAATACAATGCCCTGAACTTATCCAACTCCCTTAGTGCAAGTGCTAGCTTTAATTTTCCGATTTTTTTCTCCAGCCACCTTTTTGCAAAAGGCATTCGTTCAAAATCCTCCTCAGCCATCTGCAAAATTTTTCTTGACTCCATTAATCTCACTGGGACAGGGGCAATAAATTCGTAAATCTGAACTTCCTTGTCATCAAAAACTTCTCCGATGCCATTTGTGCTGAAAGGCTCGATTGCAATTGCTTTTCCTTCTTCTAAAACAGCTCCTGCCTTTTTAATATTAGGGATAGTGGGCTCTGCGTGCTGGACATACTGCTCAAGCCCGTGGCCGGTTAAATTATGAACCGGCTTCACCCCATATTCTTTCATTGTGTTTTCAATCACTTCGCCCAATTTCTCAACATTAATCCCCGGCTTTGCAAGTTCAATTGCTTTTTCAAGCGCTTTATGAGAAGCTTCAATTAATTTCAAGTGCAAATCATTTTTCGGGTTAGTAGTGAGGGAAACGGCAGTATCTGCAATGTAGCCATCAACCTGCACCCCTAAATCAAATTTTACCAAATCATCATCACCAAGCTCAAGCCTGCATTCCAAATCAGGGGTAAAATGCGCAGTAACATTGTTTATTCCAATGTTTAATGGAAAAGCAGGCTTTGCACCTTCTTTTCGTATCAAATCTTCAACCTTCTCTGCGATATCAAAAAGCTTTGCCCCCGGCTTTGCAATCTGCACTGCAAATTCCCTTGCCTTCTTTGCAATTTTTCCTGCTTTTTTATACTTTTCTAAAATTTCTGCTTCCATAATTAACAAATGCACTCTTTTGTCCAGATATCAAGTGCCCCGTGCCTTAATATTTTTATTCCGCCGTTGATTTGCAAAACAGTGCTCGGGCCTTTATATTTAGTTTCTCCTTCATCAATTACCAAATCCGCTTCATCTTTTATTTTTTTGTTAATTTTCTTTGCACTTGCCGGCTCTTTTTTGCCGGAAATGTTTGCAGAAGTGCTAGTGATGGGGCAGCCGAGTTTTTTTATTATTTCCTGCGCTGTTTTGTTTTCCGGAACTCTGATTCCAACATAACTGCTTTTTGTTATCCATTTTGGCACTGTTTTTTTCTTTTTCAGCACAAGAGTAACAGGCCCTGGCAAAAAATTGGCAATCAGGAATTTTGCAAGCCCGTCAACGCAGGCATATTTTTCAATGTCTTCCTTTAAGCAGGCAATTGAAAGGGCCTTTGTCTTTTCCCTGCCCTTAATTCTATAAATCTTTTCAACAGCTTTCCTGTTTTTTATGCTCGCGCCTAATCCATAAAGGGTTTCAGTGGGATAAATTACAATTCCGCCTTTTTTGAGGACAGAAACAGCCTTGCCTGCCAAGTTCCTTTGTTTTTTCCCCCTAGTCATAGCATATTTATGTAAAGCCACCTATATTTATTTAATATGAAGCTGAAAAAGGCAAAGCAGAAGATTGTTCTGCTCAATGTGGCTTATGGGCCGAAGAAGCTGGTAGTTGCGTTTAAAGGCAAAATTACATACGAGCAGTTCATGGAATTTGTCAAAGAGGCACTGGAGAGTGATTTTGCCAAAACCGGCAGGGAAGATGAAGTTTTTATGTGCTTAAGTGAGTCGCACCGCAATACACTTGAACTTGGATGGGGTGAAATAAAAAAATTCTTTTTTATCCCATTGCCAACTTTCGGAAATGCGTGGGATACCTTCACAATCATCTGTTATGAAGCAAAAGATATCCATAAAGCCATACTTTTTTCAGCGCTTGTTGCAAAAAAACACAGGAAATAATTTATTTTCCTGATACGGTTTTTTTCCCCTTAAAAGTATTATGCCCATGCCAGCTTTTTTAGCAGCCGCATCCTCTTTTTTGTCCCCTATCATTAGGGCTTCCTGTGGCCTGCACATCGCGCGCTTTAACGCAATTTTAAAAATTCCCGGCTGCGGCTTTTTGCATTTTGCCTCCTCACTTACCACAACAACTTCAAAAAAATCAGCCAGCCCAAGCCTTATAAGTTTGTCCCACTGTTTGACAGCCCTTCCGTTTGTGATAACTCCAAGCTTGCAGCCCTTTTTCTTAAGTTTCCCGAGAGTTTCCTTTGCTTTTGGGAACGGCTTAAGCAGCTTGAACTTTGTATTATGGTATTCAACAATACCAGCGGCTATTATTTGGGCTCTTTTTTCTTTTGGAACTTTGTATGTTTCAACTAATTTGTCAAAATGACCTGGATAATTGCTGCCGTATTTTTTGACAATCTGCATTAATTTCTTAAAAGCTGAATTATGATTTGCTTTTAATCCTGCTTTTATCATTGCCTTTACTGCGTTTTTTCTCGCGGTTTCAGCAAGCCTGCGGCTGTCAAAGAGAGTATTGTCAATGTCAAAGAAAACCCATTTTATTTTTTTCATTGGAGCATTAACCTAAAACTTAGCAAACAAGCCCCTGAGTCCTTGAAGCTTCGATTACATCTGCATATGCCTGCCTTGCAATTCCCTTGCTATATGCAACAGCAGCGCTTGT
The DNA here is from genome assembly GCA_964401205.1 of Candidatus Undinarchaeota archaeon. Classification (GTDB taxonomy): domain Archaea; phylum Undinarchaeota; class Undinarchaeia; order Undinarchaeales; family Naiadarchaeaceae; genus CAYNXO01. Next base: position 6,017 of record CAYNXO010000005.1, on the reverse strand, counting down.
ATAGTATATTGATTTCAAGTACTCCCCTGTGTTAAGCGCTTTTTCAGCCTCTGCTGTGTAAAATCCTGAAACATCATTCTGCTGCCGCCTGAGTATTGATTTTGCGTTAAGCAAATCGCAAGTTGCGTAGCTCTTCATTTTTGCAAGCCTGTACTCACAGCCTTCAATTGCCCCAAGCACCTGCAAAATCTGCAATTTTGTTTCTGAAGTTGTCTTAAAAAACTCCTTTGCATTTGCAAACTCGCCCAGGGTATATACACCTTCAAGCCCCAAGGGGGTAAAAGGCCGCATTAATTCTTTTATTTCAATCAAATTGTTATTGCTGTTGATTCTCTCTGCAAAATTGCTGTAAGTTGAAATTAATTTAGGGCTGCACAGGATTTCGTTTTCAAAGTCATAAGTTTTCTGCGTTATTTCGCAGTCGCTCTTTCTTATTTCAGGGCTTATGCACTCTTTTTGCAGCCCGTTTATTTTCTCAGCTGTTCTTATCTTGCTCAGGTTAAGCTCACTGTAATACCAGAAAGCCGTAAGAGCTACCGTAATGAGTATTAAAACCAGGATGAGTTCATCAAGATAAAGCTCGTCTTTTTTCATATGCATACCATACTACTTTATTATATTTAAAAGTGCGTTAATTTAAACTGTTTTTTCCCTAATAAATCATCTTCTTTATACCCAAGCGCATCCATTACCCTGAAAGCAGCAGGCACAATCTGATGCTCAATATAATATTTAGGGTCATAATCTTTTTGCTTAACATCCTCAAACGGCTCTGCCCTGTCGCTTATTGAGCCGCTCCCTTTTGTTATTACAAAGCTCATCAGAGTTCCTTCAACAATCTGCCTGCCCCTTTTCTGCGCCTTCATTGCGGCTTTTACATGCGGTCCAATCTGCTCGTACTTTGAAAGCGGCCTCGTAATCTGCTCCAGTATTGCAAGGTCTTCAAGCTTCACATTTCCCTCCTTCAAATCCTTTACTGTCTCCTTTACAAGACGCATTGCCTTTTCAGGGTCCTTGTCCTTTAATATTATAGTGAGTACCTGCCTCTGTATGCGCTTTGCAAGCTCGCACCAGTCCCTTCTTACTGTTTCAAATCCGCGTATTTCAATTTCTCCGTTGTAATCAATGAGCGCATACCTTTTCTTTGCGCCTTTTTCGCTGCCCTTCAAAGTTACGAAGATCCCGCTTTCATACAACCCCCTGAATTCCAGCTCTACAATTCCAGGGAGCGTTTCATTTGTTTTTTCTGCAAAATCATGGCCAAGCTGCTTTATTTTTTCAACTTTTGTTTCATCCGGGAAACGCGCCATTAATGAATCAGTATCCCCGTAAATAATTTCCAGGCCTGCTTTTTTTGCAATATCCACAACCTTTGTAATATAATACCTTCCAAAAGCAGCTGCAGCTTCCCCGCATTCACGCCTGTACCACTTCGCGCCGAAATATGCAAAATACCCGTAAGTAGCATTTGCGATAATTTTCAATGCCCCCTGTATATTGTCCAGCTCATGGTATTCCTTTGTGCCTTTTTTTGCTTTTTTCAGCTCTGCCTTCACTTTCTGCCTTTCTTTCAGAACCTCTTCCAGGTGCCCTGAAATGAATCCCTTTGTTTTTGTGCAGAAATGGTAGCTTGTATCTGGCACAGAATTTTTTGCCTTGCAGTCTGCATGGATGCAGTTAAAAGTTTCAGGGCTTATGTTGTGCGAAACTATGACAGAAGGATACAGGCTTCTGAAATCAAACACTAATATATTGGAGTGTATTCCTGCCTTTGGCTCAATTACAATCGCGCCCCTGTATTTTGGAAAATCCTTCCTTGACGCAAGCTCATCGCTGTGCGGCCTGCTTGGCGCGATTACATTGTCTTTGAAAGCATGGCGGAGATAGAAAACCTCAACAAGCTGAGAGTAAAGGCTTCTTGAAATATCAAAAGCTAGCTGTCCTGTTAATCTTGAAATCGCAAAAATCTGCGGCATAAGATACTCAGCGAGCATTAAAGTAAGCTCCGAGTCCCACATTGAATACTCTGCCAATCGTTCCATCTGGTCTTTTGTTTTCCAGATTTCGCGCATCTCAGAGTATTTTAATTTCTTTTTTCCGACATTAAGAAGCTCATTTGCAACATTGTCCAAAGTTAAGCTTTCGCTTTTCAGCATTGCCCTCAGCAGATGTGATACAAAAACAAACAAATCAATATGTACTCTCCCTTTTATTTTTGCACTGGTTTCATAGCCTCTTCTTTGGAACAGTACAGGGCTTGTATTTCGCCCAAGCCTTAATTTTACTTTTAATTCCTCAGCCCTGGCGTGCAGTTTCGGCATATCAAAGCCGTCCCCGTTGTAATCAACAACAAAATCAGGGTCCTTTTCCTTTACAATCTGCACAAACCTTTCAAGCATTTCTTTTTCATCTTTCAAAACTTCAACATAATCCTGCTTCTTCGCCCAGTGCCATGTTGTCAAGACTTTTTTGTAGCCGTCATTTGCTGCAAGGGAAATCATGATTATTATTTCCTTTCCTTTTTCCTCAACAAGCTCAAGGTCATATGCCATTACCTTTAATTGCGGGTCTTTTTCAATTTCAGCCTGCTTTATTGAGCTTGCATTCAAAACCAAATCAACCTGGAAAGAATCTTCAATTTTTGCTTCGCTTCCCTTTACTTTAACCCATTTCAGCGGAGTTAAATTATTGTCAATCAAATATCTTTTGTAAAAAGGAATGTCATATTCGTATGTTTCAAGGACATTCGGCAGATCCTTTACTTTTTCGCGGGCTTCTGGAATTTTGTGCGGATTGTTTATTATTACCTTCAGGAACTTTTTCTTCTCAGTGCCTAAACATTTCTCAACCGCCTCTGTTTTAACCTCCCTTACATCAATGCTCCTAAAATTCAGCCCTTCAATTTCCTCAGCAACTTTCTTTATTTTTTCCTGGTCAGGATAAACATAGAAGTAGGGCATGAATTCCTTGTGCAAAACCAGGACTGACTTGTTTTTGTCAGTTTTCCCGAAAATTCTGATTACTGGCCTGCTGTCCTTTTCATCAACATCATAGTCAATGTCAAGGATGAAAACATTGTGCTCTTCCATAAACTGGCTTATTTTTCTTGCTTAATATAATTTTAGAAAGCTTATTAAGAGGGCTTGCACACTTTTTAATTATGGCACAATATAAGCTCAAGGGCATTTTCCTGCTGCACTTCTCAAGTGAGCTTGACCGCTCAGAGCGCAGCACAATCAAAAATGCTGCCAAAGAGGCTCTTGAAAAGCTCGGCGTAGATGCCAGGGTTGAGTCCCTTGAAATGCTTGCCAATGCTGTTGAAGAAAAAATAATGAGGGAATCTGCCTTTGACAATGAGCGGAAGCAGTGCATTGCCAGCAAAATAATTGAGCCAATATTAAGGGACTCCTCAAGGAAACTTTTCCAATGGCCGTTTCTCCTTGTTACCTCAATTGACATAACAACAGAAGGCCACGGAGGCGCATATCACGACTATGTTTTTGGCGTAAAAGATGTCAGATGGGGCGGTGCAGT
>CAYNXO010000005.1:0-2473 GCA_964401205.1 Candidatus Undinarchaeota archaeon | reverse complement strand
CAGGCTCAGGGAAGCCGGCCCTGCAGAGGAAAAAGACCACACTGCCCTGAGATTCCTTACAATGCACCTAGTGGGGCACTTATTCAAGATCCCAGGCAAGTCCAAGAGGGAAAAGGCGCTTATAGCCAAGAAAATAAACCCCCATTGCGCAGTGAAAGACTGCATAATGCAGCAGTTTTCAGATGTGCCTGACATTCGTGAAAAAGCAGCCAAACTCCGCAAGGAAATTTTCTGCAGGCTCTGTGCAGAGGAAGCAAAGTTCCAGATTGAGAGATTTTATAAGGAAGGCTTGCTTGACAAAGCTTGATAGTTTTTATATCCAGTTGAATACCACTCTTTTTAAAGAGTGGTGAAGTCGTGGTATTCAACAGTCTGTCAAAAACCGTCTTGCACCACAAGAATGCTATCGTCCATTTACTTCAACATGCCGCCGATTTCAATCGGCGGTTTTTGACACGCAATTGATTGAACTTATTATATAATAAAGGAATCAATTATAGTATAACCCAAAAAGGGGGAGTGGTCTAACTTGGTTGTGAGCGTGCGAAAGCGCGCTTGCCAGGAAATGATGCATGCCTCGGGTGCCTCCACGCGAACGAAAGTGAGCGTGGAACAATTAGGCCAAGAACGCATGTGGTTCCAGGTTCAAATCCTGGCTCCCCCATTCAGCTTTTTGCGCACGAAGCAAATCTTAGTTATGAGAGGGCGCAAAAAACTCAGGCGAAACTGCGGTTTCGCTACCCGCGAACAAAGTTCGCGGTGGGAAAAGCATCTCGCGCGCTTATAGTGAAAACCAAGTGCGGTGATGAGCCTAATTAAAAAATCCTCTATCTGGTTATCTGCGCCTTCTTGACAATCTCGTACAATTCCTTTGCTTTTCCCTTTTCAAAATGTTTTCTAACAGGAGCTAAAATTTCATCAATTGCCTCTGCTGTCCCTTTCTTCAAATCCATTGGATGCAGTTTTCCTTCTTTGTAAATACTTTCAAGCTCCGCATAATTATGCAATTCCAGATTTCCGCCGAATTTTGCAGGCCTTTCAATTAAACGAGAATCAAACTTTCTGAAAATAATATAATTCCACAATTCCAAAAGCGGATTTCCCTCAACAACTTTTTCAGGGCAGAAAGCTGAATTTATTTTGTCTTCAATTTCCTTTTTAGTGTCATGAATGTAAATTGTGCCTTTTGGCTTTGATTTTGACATTTTCGCCTCAATTGAGGACGCATCCATTCTTTCAGCTCCCTGCAGGCCAACAAGCAAATGGTGTGCGCAGACAACAGGCGGCTTTTTGTTTAATTTTGGCGCAATTTCGCGGCTCAAAACCATTACCTTTCTCTGGTCCATTCCCAGCTGTAAAATGTCCGCATTAAAGTAAAAAGGGTCAAAGCACTGCATCATCGGGTAAAGCAGCTGCGCAGTGTACTGCATTTCCTCTTCGCTTCTCCCCATTATTGTGCCTGCTCTTACTGTTCTCTGGACTGTTGTATGCTTTGCGACTTCTATAACTCCTTTCCAATAATTGTCATCCTTTACAGCATCAGAAGTCCACAATATTTTCAGTTTTTTTTCATCAACACCGCAGGCCTTCCAGCCCTCGATCATGTATTCGCCTGCTTTCTTGATTAAATCCAAATCTCCGCCTAATTTATTGTTAATCCAGCCAAACCAGTCAGCTATCCAGAGGATAAAATCAACTTTTGCTTCGTGCAAATCCTGAATCTTAATTGCGCGCAAAACCCCACTTCCAAGATGCAAAAGCCCTGATGGCTCAAAGCCGTCATAAGCAGTTGGCCTGCTTTTTGTTTCAAGAAGTTTTTTCAGGTCCTCAGTAGTAATGACTTCTTCTATTGGACTTCTTGTGATGAGTTCAAGGCGCCTTTCAATGTCCATTAACTCTAAAAAAGCATCTTTTCTTATTAAAACTTACCCTTTCCACAAACCTATATAAAACCCAAACCACAGAATAGTACTTTCTTATGGATGTTGGAATCATCGGCTACGGCGCATATGTGCCTATGTTTCGCATAAAGGTTGAGGAAATCGCGAAAGTATGGGGCGCTGATGCGAATTCATACAAGAGGGGGCTTGCAATTGAGGAAAAAAGCGTTCCAGGCCCTGATGAAGACACTGCTACTATTAGCGTTGAGTCTGCACGCCACGCACTTGAAATGGCGCAGATAAACCCGCAGGAAATTGGCGCTGTTTATATTGGCTCAGAATCCCATCCATATGCAGTAAAGCCAACCGCAACAATTGTTGCTGAAGCAATAGGGGCTACTCCTAATTTAACAGCAGCTGATTTGGAATTTGCCTGCAAAGCAGGTACAGCTGGAATACAAATATGCATGGGCCTTGTGCAGAGCGGAATGATAAAATACGGGTTAGCAGGCGGGGCTGATACCTCCCAGGGAGCGCCAGGAGATGCACTTGAATACACAGCAAGCGCAGGCGGCGCATGTTATATTATAGGA
>CAYNXO010000004.1:20238-21015 GCA_964401205.1 Candidatus Undinarchaeota archaeon | reverse complement strand
ACCTGGGAAAAATAACTCGCGCGCTTACCGTAAAAATCAAGTGTGGTGATGTGCCTACGAGGCACAAATTTGGGCCCATAGTCCAGTGGTTACGACGTCTCCCTTACACGGAGAAGGCCGCAGGTTCGAATCCTGCTGGGCCCACTACAGTTTTTTTCGCACTAAGATAGCCTAAGCTATGAAAGGGCGAAAAAACCTGGTAAAACAAACTCGTGCGCTTACACTGAAAAACAAGTGTGGTGATGCGCTTACTATAAAATTACAAAGCAAGTTCTGTGGTGCGCCTAAATTAATTCTAAACGCAAACAAATTTAAAAAATAAAAGCTGGGGGCACAAATGGGCGGTTCGGAACCAATAGACCGGCCCCAGACCGGGCCACAGTGCGAACCGACCGTTTGTGTGAAAAATTTGTTTAAGCTGTTGCAGTTGCAGCGGCGTTTCTTGGCGTGTTCGGCACAAGCAAAAATTTCATTTTGCCGTTTGCCGGAATTGGCGTCTGGTCTAGCTGAACCGAGACTTTGTCATTGTTTGTCCAGCCAGCTCCAATGTTTGCCCATCTTTTTTCGCCAATTTTTACAATTGCCCTGAAATTTGGCTTTTTTCCAGTTGTCATTTTAGTACCTCCATGAAAAAATCAGCCAAACAGAGTATTTAAAATTTTTTTAACTATTGTGGGTTAATTGAGGGGGAAATAAATTAAGTTATAAGTGGTAAGTTATAAGTTTAAAACTTAGAACTTGAAACTTATTACTTAAAACTGAACCAATTTCACAGGT
>CAYNXO010000004.1:19684-20228 GCA_964401205.1 Candidatus Undinarchaeota archaeon | reverse complement strand
TATTTAAAATTTTTTTAACTATTGTGGGTTAATTGAGGGGGAAACTATATTGCTTTTTTTGCCCTTTCAAAACTCTCAAGCTCGCCCAGCCTTTTCTGGAGTTCCTCTATTCTGCTTGTGTTTTCAGAAAATTCAAGCTTCTCGCTGCACTTTCCGCACTTGAACTGCATTTCCATTGCTTCATCAAAAACAATTCTTGCGCACCTGTTCTTGCACTCATAGAACTGGCTTTTAATTTCCTGATTCAGCATTTCGCGCAGTTTTCTTAATTCTTTGCCCCTTTTTGATTCAATTGCAACGTTTATCCGTTCAGGGTGAAGTTTCCAGAAATAAGTATACCATCCTGTTTTTGAGCGGTGTCTCCTGTAGGTTACAATCCCTGCCTCATAAAGGGAATAAAGATGCTTTCTTATGACATTCGGCTTTAATTCCATGTTTTCTGCAAGTTCAACATCGCTTACTTCCTTTTCAGTGATTTTTTTTACTACTTGTATGCCTTCTGCGCCTACAATGTTGTGCAGAAAATCAAGCATTTCAATGTCTT
>CAYNXO010000004.1:17838-19674 GCA_964401205.1 Candidatus Undinarchaeota archaeon | reverse complement strand
GTCTTCAAGGAATAGCATCTTGTTTTTTTTGGTTTTTTGAGAAGAGTTTCGAGCGCGATGAGAGGATGCTTGTAAAGCAAGTTTTCTTTTTTTAGGAGAAGTTTTTGATTTTTGCAGTTTTTTCCTAGAAATCTTTGACATTTTTTTCCTTGCCATCTTCAAATCGGCGCTAAGAACCTCCCAATTTATTGGCAGGCCGAGCGCCGTTAATTATTTTTCAAATCAGCAACTGCCGATTTGAAGAGCTTAATGCCCGCACGCACATTTACGCACGGTCTGAAGCATTATGATGGCATACCCAGTGAAACTTTTTCAATAAATATTTTGCCCTCGCTGTTTTTTTGTCATTGGCTAGTGCTAAAAACAAAAATTTTCTGGTTTAGAGAAAATTTAGCAGGGTTCTCAGCTGCGGTCCGAAAATATTTGCCAATAACAGCAGGAAGAACAGCAGGGAAATTGAAATTACAATTTTTTGTGCGATTGTTGGCTTTCTTACAAACTTTTTTACAACAGCTTCCATCATCAAGCCGCCGTCAAGAGGTTTTATTGGCAGAAGATTTACGATACCCACGCCAAAATTGATTATTGCCGCCCATAAAAGCAGTTCATAGCCGAGCCAGAACAGCGCTGATGTTGTTCCAAGTGCCTGGCAGGCCTGCTGCGGCGCTAATAAAAGAAACGGCGCGAAGAACTGCAGAGGATAATTCATTTTTTCAATGCCCTTTCCACAGAAAACAATTCCTATTTTTCCGTTTCCATCCCCGCGGTCAGCAAGCTTCACCTCGAAATTCCCCTTGTCAGTCCCAAAATTGACGACTTCTCCTGCTTTGTAATTTTTTGAAATCCAAATTGCACTAAACGAGATGAAATCCCTGACTCTTTGCCCTTCAACCGAGGTTATTGTCATCCCTTCCCTCAAGCCGCTTGCATAAGCAGGCGCATTCTTATCAACCTCTGTCAGTTTTACCCCATTCACAGCAGAAGTTGCCATTGGAAGAACTGCAAAAATAAGCACAGCAACTAAAATAACTGACAAAAGAATGTTTGAAAATGAGCCTGCTGCAAATATCCTGAGCTGCTTTATTGTTTTTTCATTTCTTAATTGCTTTTCATCAGGATTTACAAAAGCGCCTATTGGCAAAAATCCGAGCAAAACAGCGCCGACTGTTTTTACTTTTATCTTTTCAGCGCGCGCAATTATTCCGTGTGAGAATTCATGCACAACCAGAAGCGTCAAAACTCCGAAAATCCAGCCAAAAACAGGAATTGAAATTCCCATAATTTTCATCCCAGGAAGGACAAGCGCAACAGCAGCTGCCGCTTTTGGCGTCTGAAGCACATAAGCAGCGCTTTTGTACAGCCCATAAGAAGCGTTTATCATGAAAAAAAACCCGGTTATAACTCCGATTGTCGCAAAAATTTTCCAGAACAAAGGCGAGATTCCTGCAACTTTGTTAATATGCCCGATTCCTTTTTTTGTATGCAGCATAAGCAATGGGCCATAGCTTTTTACGCCCTTTTTATTGTAAAAATAAGCCCATCCTGCTGCTATAAGCGCAAGGATTGCTGCTATAACCAAATAAACATTTGACATTTTAACAGTTTAAGAAGCATGAATATATTAATTTGTCTATGATTAGAAATTTATATTAGCATACAGCCTCTATTATTTTGCCATGGAAAAAGACAGTCTTTTCTGGGCAGACCAGTTTGCCCGCGAAGTAAAAGAAAGAGTGGAAAATGACGCGACTTTGCAGAAAGTCGTGAAGGAAAAAGGCTACATCTGCTATGATGAGAAAACTCCATCCGGCAAGATACACATCGGAAGCGGGAGAG
>CAYNXO010000004.1:16245-17828 GCA_964401205.1 Candidatus Undinarchaeota archaeon | reverse complement strand
GGTTATAACAGACACTGTTGCAAAAGCAATGCGCGGCCTGAAGCTCAAAGCCAGGTTTATACTAAGCGCAGATGACATGGACCCGCTTGATGCGATTCCTGCTGGCTTGGATAGGGACAAATATCTCCCCCTGATGGGCATTCCGATGAAAAATGCGCCTTCTCCTGACTCAAATTACGAGAATTTTGCCGATTATTATTTCAGGCAGTGCACTGAAAAATTTCCTGAATTCGGGATTGAAGCAGCTCTTGAAAGGACTTCACAGCATTATGAAAACGGCGATTTTAACAAATACATAAAAATTGCACTTGACAACGCTGGAAAAATCCAGCAGATTTACAATGATTTATATGGGAAAACAAAAGCATCTGAAAAACTCCCCTTCAATCCAATCTGCGAAAAATGCGGAAAAATAGGCACAACACTTGCATATGAATGGGATTCCAAGCGTGAAATCCTGAAATACAGATGCTCAAAAGATTTAGTAGAGTGGGCAGAGGGCTGCGGCCACGAAGGTGAAATCTCCCCTTACAACGGAAACGGAAAATTCCCGTGGAAAGTTGAATGGGCTGCAAAGTGGCCTGCAATAGGCGTTGTTTTTGAAACAGCAGGCAAGGACCATTTTACAAAAGGCGGCTCAAGGGATGCTGCAGTAAGAATCTGCAGCCAGGTTTTCAATTATCCGCCGCCATACCCAAGCTCGCCGGATGAAATGGGGCAGGGATACGAATTCTTTACAATCGGCGGAAAGAAAATGTCAACATCAAAAGGGCTTGGAGCCGGCTTCAGGGAAATTTCAGAAAAACTTTCGCCGAAAATCCTGCGCTATCTGCTTGTGCGGACAAGGCCTCATGCAGTAATTGACTTTGACCCTGTTGGGACAAATAAGCTTCTTCTGCTCTTTGACAGCTATGATACGGCAGAGCGCATTTATTTTGGCGCTGAAAAACTTGAAAATGAAAGAGAGGCAATGCAGGAAAAGAGAATTTACGAACTGAGCCATGTCGGAAAGATTCCGAAATCAATGCCTTTGCAGATTCCTCTTGGCCTGGCATCAATTGTTGTTCAGGCAGTTAATTTTAACATTGAAAAATCAATTGCAATTCTGCAGAAAATGGGAAAAATCCCGAAGAAACTGTCAGCAGAAGGCAATGTTTATGTTTCAAACCGGCTGAATGACGCAATTTCCTTTGTAAAGGGATTTGCACCAGAAGAATACAAATTTTCAGTTTCAAAGGATATTAGCAAGCCAGCTGTTGCCCAGCTTTCATCACTGCAAAAAGAAACGCTGAAAAAGCTTGCAGGCATTATGAAAAAAGATATGGCTATTGAAGACCTTGAAGGGGAATTGTACAATTTAGCAAGGTCAAGCGGGCTTAACTCGCCTGATTTTTTCAAGGCAGCTTATCACGAACTCAACGACCTGCTCCAAAGTAATCCAAAACCTGGTCATTCTTTCGTCAGTGATGGTTATTTTGCCGCTTTTGGCTTGCTCTTTGAACAAAGGCACCACTGAGCCGCTGGAAGCCACCACGTTGCCGTACCTGGTGCAAGCAAACCCTATGTTTTGCCTGGCTGAATAA
>CAYNXO010000004.1:0-16235 GCA_964401205.1 Candidatus Undinarchaeota archaeon | reverse complement strand
GCAGCTTATCTTGCGCTTATTGGAAAGGAGCGCGGGCCAAGGCTTGCCCAGTTCCTGCTTTCGCTTTACAAAAATTTTGTGATTGAAAGGTTTGAAAGCCTATGAGCTACAGAATAAGCATTTTCCAGAGAATAACTGATTTTTTCAATGCGAATTTTGGCGCAATTGGGACTGTTATACTGCTGCCGCTGCTTGCTGCAGTAATTTTGTTTGGAATAACCTATCTTTATTCAAAAAGGAAAGGAATTACTCTTGACGAGGAATTCCACACAAAATCATTCCTCCTTTCCGTTTCTTTTGTTTTCAGCTGGGTTTTTTATTTTGTAATTCCTGAAACAATAAAACTGCCGCTTGCAGACCTCAGCATAAGGTCAATTCTACTGATTCTGGCAATTATACTGACAATACAGTATCTTGTCATGCTCGGCGTCAGCTTTTTTGCCCCTGACAAAACAATTGTTGCCCTAGGCATAGGTGCAGGATGCATAAAATCAACACTTGCAGTAAGTGTTATGGCGCCGATTGCTGCTGAAAATCCTGACCTGACACATACTGCTGCGGCAAGCGTGATGATTGCGAACACAGTTGCAATTTTTAGGAATTTTATAATAATCATTGTTGTCGGAATTTTCCTGGGTTTGTTTTTGATTCCACCAATATTCCTGCTCGTTCCAATGTCACTCATGCTGATTTCGTGCCTCGCAATCGCAGGCATATTATATCATAAATCAAAAGAAGAGCATAAGGTACAGTTTGACCCCGTTTCTCTCAAGGGGACATTTTTATTTATTGTGCTTTTTGTCGTATCGTATTATATTGCATACTTGATTCTGCAGGCGGGAAGCTTTTTCGGCTTTTACGGATTATCCGGAATAGCAGGATTCCTCTATGGCGGGGCCCACTTATTCGTTATAGCAGGATTGCTGTTTACGAAAATAGTTTCCCTTGATGTTGCCCTGGCAGGGGCTGTTTTTGTTACAGCAGCATCTATTATTTCGGACATCCCATACGCGTATTTGAATGATGCAGAAGAGCTTACAAAAATCCTTATTGTTGCTGAACTTGTTCCTTTTGCCATCGGCATAGCGTCTTTGATTTTCCTTGCGCCCCATCTTTTCTGAACCCCGCAAAGCTTATATATAGAGCTGTGAGTTATTTTAGAGGTTTGGTGGAGAAATGGTTGTGGCATTCATCCTGATTGTCTCGCAGACAGGAAAGGAAAAGAGGGTAGTTGACGAATTAATGAAAATAAACAGCGTCAAAGAGGCATCTTTAGTTTTCGGCGATTATGATGTTGTTGCAAAGCTTGAAGCAGATGATGTTGGAATGCTCAATGATGTTTTGATTAATCAGATAAGGAAAATCCCGCAAATTTCCCTTACAACAACACTTATTGCAGTTTAATTTCTAATAAATAAATTAATGCTAGACGCTAGAAGCTTGACGCCGGACGCGAATAAACGTCAAGCGTCGAACGTCAAGCCGAACCATCTCGAGCGCGAGAAAATGCAAATAGCAGACAATATTCACATGTTTTTAGGCGGAGGCGGCTCTGTGCTGGAGTCGCACTGCTACCTTATTCTTGGCAAAAAAACTGTTCTTGTTGACACGGGAATTGATGCAGATTTGCTTATTGCAAACATGAAAAATCTTGGAATAAAGCCAGCAGCTGTTGATTTGATTGTCAATACGCACTGCCATTTTGACCACATAAGATCCAACAAATCAATTAAGGAAAAAACAAATGCGAAAATTGCAGTTCATAAAATGGATGCGCCGCATATAAGCGAATCAATTTCAGATTTTAACAGAGGGGAATTCCATAAAGAGATTCTTGAGGTTGCAAAAGCGGATATTTTGCTGGATGAAGGCGATTTGATAAATGATTTTGAGGTTATCCACACTCCCGGCCATACAGCAGGGAGCATCTGCCTTTTTGAAAAAAAGAGCGGAATCCTGATTTCAGGCGACACGGTTTTTGCAGAAGGCAGCTGCGGAAGGACTGACTTGCCGGGCGGCTCTGCTGGTGAAATGCGCAATACTTTGAAAAAACTTTCCAAGTTAAAAATTGAAAAAATATTCCCGGGCCATGGCGTGCCTGTCCTGCAAAATGCAAAGGAGAATATTAAATTAGCACTAAGTTCCCTTTCTTAAAAATCTAAAGTTCGCAAAGGGATTTTTTCATTTCTTCAATCGCTGTTTTCAGTTCAGAAAGAAGGAATTTTGCCTTTTCCTGCTCTTCCCTTGTCTTTTGGAGGTCTTTTTTGCTTTCCTCGACGCAGTCATTTATACCATCCTTTTCTTTTTCAAGCTCTTTGATAATATCGAGAAGTTTTGTCTCTTTCTGCTCCCTGATTTTTATCTCATCCCTGAGCGTTTCCTTTGTCATTTCAAGGCCGGTTATTGTAGAGGTGAGCTTCCCTTTCTTTATTTCAAGGTTTTTCAAAAGCCCGTTGAATTCCTGCTGTGCATCTGTCGTGTCAAAAATATCCTGCACATCTGCGTGCAGCTCATTAAGCGAGATTTCAACTTCCTCAGGAGTTATAATTTTTGCCCCAGGTTTTTCCATATCATTCACCGGCAGAAACCGTGTTTTTTCCCCTTTTTAAAGATTGCCTTGTCCAGAATTAGCATGCCATTTCCCGGTTTTTCATCCGGAAGTAGACAGAAACAAGCGCACCTGCAATTACTCCAACAGTGAGCAGGATAGCCGCAATGTTAATTGTTGATGACATCAGCACTTTTGATGTAGTCAATGCACCGCTTATTGTTGTGTTAGCAAATTCAAATACCATGGATTTATAGTCTTTTTTCCTGCTTATTAACTTATTTCTTTAATTTTTTCAGCATTCCAGGAATTTCCATCAGGTCTTTTGCAATAAAATCCGGCCTTGCGTTTATTATATCGCCCTCATTTGCCCATGAAAATTCATTTGAAACGGCTATAATTTTCGCACCGACATTCCTTGCTATTTCAATATCATGCTCCCTGTCTGCAATGTAAGCGCAATCCGAAGCTTCTATCTTGTTTACAGCTGCAATAAATTCAATTGCATCTTCCTTTGTTTCAAAAGTATCATCAGCTGTTATCACAAGGTCAAAAATCCCCTTGTCCAATCCAAATTTTTTCAGCCCAGGGTAGACAAATGCAGCATCTGAATTTGTGAGCAAAGACATTGAATAGCCTGCTTTTTTCAAATCCTGAAGTGTTTTTTTTGCATTCCTGCATAGTGTAAGCCTTTCAACGCCTTCTGTTGAAATAATTCCGTCAATTATTTCCTTCCCTTCCTTTGCCTTGTATTTTTCTTTTTCAGGAAGAAAGCTTTCAATTGTCGCCTCTGTTTTCGGCCCTGCATGCTTTGTAAATTCCTCGGCAGTAACATGGTCGTGGCTGAGTTTTTTCAGCGTTTTCCTGAACGAATAGAGCCAGGCTTCCCTTGAATTGGCAATTACGCCGTCATAGTCAAAAATTAAGTATGGTAGTTTCATCTTATATTTCAGAGGCGCATCACCGCACTTGCTCTGCACCGTAAGCGCACTAGTTACTTTTACCAGGTTTTTTCGCCCCCTCGTAGCTTAGACTAGCTTAGTGCGAAAAAAGCTGGCGCCGGCGGCAGGATTTGAACCTACAATCCCTTTCGGGACGCGCTATCTGTCGCTCGGTGTCCCTGTGTTTTTGCCCTCTGTCAGCGACATGAGGACGGACACCTCGCGACTCAAGGCGCGCGCACTAGTCCCCTGCGAGCGCGCTTCGCGCGCAAGCAACCGGGTTATGCGACGCCGGCATTTTATTTAATCTTATCAAAACTCTTTCATTCCCAGGGCTTTTTAATTTTTCCCTCATCCATTAATTTCCATATAACTGCCGCAACATGGTGGCAGACAACGAGAATTTTCCTGTGATGGTGAACTATAAAGTCCTCGCACTTGCAGGTCCAGTTCCAGTATTGAGGGGGCCTGTCAAGATTTTCTATTGAAACTAGCCTCGTTCCCCTCGTATTATCAAAAGACGGGACTTTTACCAGAACGCTCTTTATCTCATCCTCCATATTGCTGTCAATATGATCATACTTCCAGCGCCTCAGATAGGTTTTGTGCAGCGAATAATCCAGCCACCCCTTTGAAAGCCTTGAATACTCAATCAACAGGCCAAACCTAAGCGCTTTTGCAGTTTCCCTTCCCCATGGCAACACCAGTGTTATTGGTTCATCCCTCTTGAATCTGTAGCCGCGGTAGCGCTCAACAAGCCCCTGCACCTGCCTTTCCCTTATTGTCCGGCCTTGTTCTGCATAAAGCACAAGGCAGTTCGCGTAAAAGCAGAAAATTATCTGGCCGCCCATGTCATTAAGAAAATTCTTTATAATATCGGCTCGGTCTGACAGAAAAATTGTCATTACGCCAAGGTATAAATCCGAGGTTATTTTTACAGTTCCCCAGTTAATTTTTCTCCAGAGGCTGTTCCTTTTTCTCTTCAGGGGAATGCCCCTATAAAAATTTTTAAGTTTTTCAAGGAGTTTTTCCTCAATTATGAATTTGTAATTTTTTTCCAGTTCCCTTTGCACTTCATCATATGGCAGTTTTTTCCTTGTGCATGCTGAAAGAGAAAGCTCAATCTTTTTGACTGCCTTTTCAATATTTTTCAGATCCGCAGCTGGTGTCATAATTAAACAATGGTTTTTCTGCTTAAAATACTTGCTTATAAAAATTCAGCTCTTAATTTCAATCTCTATGTTAATTCCTGCCGGCAGCTTTTTTTGCTCGCACAACGCATAATTTCCCTCGCAAAAAAACCTTAGATGAAACCTTCGGTTTCATTACCCGCCTCACTTTGTTCGGCGGTAGGAAAAACGTTATAGACTACATAAGGGACATGCTCGCCCCAGTTAAATAAATACGCTCGCAGTCCCTTAATAGGCTTAGCATTTTTGCAAAAATAGAACTTTAACTTTTGATTTCAATCTCTATGTTAATTCCTTCGGGAACTTGTATCCTCATTATTTGTCTTAAAACGCGTTCGTTCGGCTCAATGTCAATAACTCTCTTATGAACTCTCATTTCCCACCTGTCCCAGGTCATTGTTCCGTCTCCTGAAACGGCCTTTCTTGTTGTGACTTTCAGCCTTTTAGTTGGCAGTGCAATCGGGCCAGCATAATTGGCCTTGTTTTGCTCAGCAATGTCCCTTATAGAGTCTGTTACCTCATTCAATTGCTTGACATTTGTGCTGCTCAATTTTATCCTTGCTTTTGTTGTCATTGAATTTTTAAGAGTTCTATTTAATATAAAAGGATTAGTATTTAAAGCTCTCGCTCAGCTAGCTAAATTAGAAAAACAAAATTCAGGTTTTAAACTTTTAAGGCCTTATTTTTGTCTTGGTGTAACTTCGAGTACCAGTCCAGCACCGACTGTTGCACCCATATCCCTGATTGCAAACCTTCCCAATGGTGCAAAGTCTGCTGCTTTTTCAATTACGAATGGCCTTGTCGGCTTCAACTTCACAATTGCAGCATCCCCTGTCTTCAGGAACTCCGGGTTTTCCTCTTTTACAGTTCCTGTTGCTGGGTCGATTTTCTTCATCAGCTCAACAAAAGTGCATGCTACTTGTGCTGTGTGGCAGTGGAATACTGGAGTGTAGCCAGCTGTGATTGCAGTCGGGTGGTTGAGCACAATAATCTGTGCAATGAATTCGTCTGCAACTGTTGGCGGGTTTGTTGCGTGACCGCAGACATCCCCTCTTTTTACGTCTTCCTTGTTTATTCCCCTGACATTGAACCCAATATTGTCGCCAGGCTCTGCCTGCGGTAATTGTTCGTGGTGCATTTCAACGCTCTTTACATCGCCCACAACCCCGCTTGGCATGAAAATAACCTTGTCGTTTGGCTTCAGCACACCAGTTTCAACTCTGCCCACTGGAACTGTTCCAACACCAGTGATTGAGTAAACATCCTGTATTGGAATTCTCAGCGGCTTCGTTGTTGGTTTTTCTGGCGCTTTTAGATTGTCAATTGCCTCAAGCAGTGTAGGGCCCTTGTACCAGCCCATGTGCTCTCCGACTTTCTTGCTTATGTTTTCGCTTGAAGGATATGCTGCAAACGGCACGAATGGTATTGCATCGAGCTTGTAGCCGATTGGCTTTAGCAGATCTGTTACCTGCTTTTTCATGTCATCATATCTTTTCTGCTCCCAGCCGACTTCGTCCATCTTGTTTATTCCAACGATAAGCTGGTTGACTCCAAGAGTCTTCAGGAGCCATGCATGCTCTTTTGTCTGCGGCTGTATCCCTTCCTTGCAGGAGACAATAAGAACAGCTGCGTCTGCCTGTGATGCTCCTGTAATCATGTTCTTAATAAAGTCCCTGTGTCCAGGTGCATCAATAATTGTAAAGTAGTACTTTTGTGTTTCAAACTTGCGGTGTGCAACATCTATTGTAAGCCCTCGTTCCCTTTCCTCTTTCATCCTGTCCATGACAAAAGCAAGGTCAAAGGTTTCCTTGCCGAGCTGCTTTGCCTCTTCCCTGATTTTCTTCATCTCTGTTTCAGGGATGTTTCCAGTGTCGTACAGAATCCTTCCTACAGTTGTTGACTTTCCGTGGTCAACGTGCCCTGTAAAGACAAGGTTCATATGTGGTTTGTTTGATACCATTTTTTTAAATCCTCCAATAGAGTATAATTTTCCTTATAAGGCTATAAGGTCTATTATTAATATTACGGGTGATATATAAAGGTTTATTTTAAGTGCTGTGGTATGTCCGTGCGCATTATATGAAAACTCCATCCACACTTCGGGCACTCAATATACACTTCTTTGTCGTCGCCAACTACCTGCAACTTTCTCCGCTTCTTGCATTTTAAGCAAAAGCCCTTGCGCAGTCTCCCAATATTCGCCGCCTTTTTTACATCAATTATCTTTTCCTTTTCTTTGGTTTTGAATTTTGCACTGCAGCTTACGCATTCATAATAGCAAAGTTTGTAGTCCCCTTCCTTATGGCCATAATCGCATTTTAAAAATTGTACTTCCCTACCACATTTTGGGCAACACTTTTTTTCCAGCTTTCTTATTTCGTCCTCTTTAGTAATTATTATGTATTCTGCACCCATTTTACTACATCTTTATCTTTAATGAGTTTCAAACTTTATAAAGAATTCGCTTATTCAATATAATCCTGCGGCTTCGGCAGCTCTTCCTTCAGCCCTTTTCTCTTTCTTATCTCGTAAACTACTTTTCTCTGCAGTTCTCCTGGCAGCTTTTCAAAGCCTGCGTTTTCAGTGCTCCACAAAACCCTTCCCTGGGCAGCGCTTCTTATGTCATTTGCAAAGCCGAACATTTCTGCAACAGGCGTTTTTGCAGTGACTTCAATTGTGTCCCCTTCCTGCTTCATGTCAAGTATCTGCCCGCGCCTTGATGAAATCTCGCTGTTTATCGCCCCAAGATAATCCTCAGGCACCCTTACAAAGACATTCTGCTTTGGCTCAATTAAGTATGGCTCTGCCATAAGCATTGCCGCTTTTATTGCGTTCCTGACAGCAGGAATTACCTGTGCAGGGCCCCTGTGAATGGCATCCTCATGAAGCGTGACATCATTTAACTTTACTTTCAGGCCGTAGCACTTTTCATCGGTGAGCGGGGATTTTTTCATAACATCAAGGAATCCCTGTATGCAGAGCTCAAGAACCTCTCCGATATGGACTTCTCCCTTTACCACGTTGAACAGCGCATTTGAGCCTTCAACGTACTCAAGATTTTTTGCTTCACCCTTTTCAAGGCCAAGCTCCATCAGCACTTTTTGCATTTCTTTCTTTTTCTGCTCTCCCTGCTTTATCTGCCCGCCCTTTATTGCATTTATTACAGCTTCATCAAGCGGCTCAACAGTAATGTAGAACTTGTTGTGCTTGTTTGGGGATTTTCCTTCAACTTCAGGGCTCTTTTTTGAAACGGTTTCCCTGTAAACGACAATCGGCTGGGAGCTTTCAATCTGCACTCCCCTGTCTTTTTCAATCCTGTATTTCCAGATTTCCAAATGAAGCTCGCCCATTCCGGAAAGCTTGTGCTCCCCTGTTTCCTCGTCAATCTCAACATGAATTGTAGGATCCGCTTTTTCAATGTCGCGCAGGACTTCAATTAATTTCGGCAAATCTTTTGTGTGTTTTGCCTCAATTGCCTCTGTAACAACAGGCTCTGTGAACTGGATTGTTTCAAAAGGATCAATTATATTATTTGGAGAGCATGCAGTATCCCCTGTTCTTGCTCCCTTCAATCCTACAATCGCGACAATGTTTCCTGCTGGTGCGTTCTCTATTCTCAGCCTTTCAGCACCCATGTAAATCCCAAGCTGCTGGACTTTTACTTTCTGCTTTATTCCGCAGAGATAAATGTCCATTCCGCTTTCAAGCGTTCCTGAGTAAAGCCTTCCTGTTGTAATTTCCCCTGCATTCGGGTCAATAATAATTTTTGTAATCATGAACGCAAGCGGGCCTTTTGGGTCGCATGCAGAAAGTTTCTTGCGCATTTCCTCGTCTTTGCCCGGCCAGATTTGCTTTAGCCGGTACTCCTGCGCCTCAAGCGGGTTCGGGAAATGCTTTACAGCCATGTCAAAAACAATCTGATGCAGCGGGGCTTTTCTTCCAAGCGTCTTCCATGCATCTTCTGTCTGGTAAGCGTCAATTATGTTTTTCAAAGTCAGGCCAATTGCCTTCATGTGCGGGAAAGAAACCGCCCATTTGTGGAATGCACTGCCAAACATCACGCTTCCTTCCTCAACCTTTACCTGCCATTTTGTCTTGAATTCCTCAGGCGCGTTCCTTCTTATCAGGTCGTTTGCCTTTTCAATTATTTTCATGAACCTCTGCTGCATTTCCTCTGGGCTGAGCTTGAGCTCCTTTATCAGCCTGTCAACCTTGTTTATGAAAAGAAGCGGCTTTACTCTTTCGCGGAGAGCCTGCCTCAGAACAGTTTCAGTCTGCGGCATAACGCTTTCAACAGCATCAACAACAACTAACCCGCCGTCAACAGCCCTTGTTGCTCTTATGACTTCACCTCCGAAGTCAACATGTCCTGGTGTGTCAATTAAATTAACAAGGTAATCTGTCCCGCCGTAGTTGTGGATAAGGGAAATGTTTGAGGCGTTGATTGTAATTCCGCGAGCCTGTTCCTGCGGGTCAAAGTCAAGAACGCACTGCTTTCCAGCAAGTTCTTCTGAAATTAACCCAGAGCCAAGCAGCAAGTTGTCTGACAATGTTGTTTTTCCGTGGTCAATGTGGGCAATGATGCCCATGTTTCGTATCTGTTGCGGCTTCCACATCAAAACTTTTATTTTTTCTACAAGTTCCTCTTTTCTGCCCATATCTGTAAAATTGGTTCAGTAACGCGTACGCGTGTATGCGCGTAACGCGTATACGCGTTACTCGGTACTCGTTACCTTAATTTATTTCCCCACTTATCTTGCACTCTGTGCTACCCTTTCTGTTTCCTCTTTCTTTGAAACCGAGTAAGTTTTTGTATCATAATTTGCAGCTGCAATTATTTCATCTGCAAGCGCTGCTGCAACTCCGTATCTCTTGTTGAAGCATCTCTGCGCTGCTCCGTGCGTAAGGAATCTTACTGCAACATCAATCCTTCTCTGCGGCGCTGAATCAACTGACTTGTGCGCGATTATTCCCCCCTGCCTTATTCTGGTTGTCTCTTCACGGGGAGACGTGTTTTGCAGCGCATTTACAAGTATTTGAACAGGATTTTGCTTTGTTTTCTCCTCAATTATTTCAAGGGCCTTTTTTACCATCTTAAGTGTGGTCTGCTTTTTTCCGGTGTCCCTTCCGGATGTGCGCTTGTGTACTCTTGAGTCCTTTGTGTGGCCTGTGTTCATTAAGTCATTTGCAAGGCGCTCCATTATGCTGTAGCGCTGCTTGCCAAACCTCTTGCTTCCTGAAGTTCCAAAAGAATGCGGCAGCACAACAGGTTTTAAGCTGATGTAATCCCTTAACCCAGGGTCGCTTACATTGACTCCTGTGGTGTCCCATATGCCGAACAATTTTACAGTTGATACAGGAGTTTCTATTTTTTGCTCAGAACTCTGATTTTCTTCTTTAGTAGTCATTTTTATTTAACAGGCTTCTCCTTCCTTCCCTTTACGAGCATATGAAGGTCAATGCCGTTTACTTTTATTACTTTGTACCTTACCCCGGGAATATCACCCATTGACTTTCCTCGTGGCCCGCCGATTCCTGCGACAACAACTTCGTCATGCTCGTCAATGAAGTTGATTGCGTTGTTTCCAGGTGCAAAAGCTGTAACGCCCCTGCCTGTTGCAATTAACTGGACGCGGACGCATTTTCTTATGCCTGAATTCGGCTGTTTTGCCTCCAATCCTACTTTTTCAAGAACAATTCCGCGAGCCATTGGAGCCCCTCCGAGCGGATTGTATCTCCTGATAAGGCCCAGCCTCTTTCTCTTGAACATTTTGTCGCTAAACCTGTAATTAGTCCTTACTTTCTTCCTTTTTCTTGCTGCAAATAACCCTTTTGAGCTTCCACCCATAGTCTTATCACTAAATTAAGTTTCTATATTATAAAAAGGCGGATTTAAATACCTTGCCCATACTATATTTCGCTTTGCAAAAACGCTTATATATTCAATAGACGATTACAGAAGCTCACTAAGTGATTAAAATGTTGCTTGATATCGGAAGAGTTTGCATAAAGACAGCAGGCCACGAGGCAATGCAGAAATGCGC
Organism: Candidatus Undinarchaeota archaeon; assembly: GCA_964401205.1. GTDB lineage: Archaea > Undinarchaeota > Undinarchaeia > Undinarchaeales > Naiadarchaeaceae > CAYNXO01. The sequence goes on along the minus strand of CAYNXO010000004.1, from coordinate 5,512 downwards.
TGTCGTAGACCACGCAGGGGAAAATTTTGTAATTGTTGCAGGCCCGAAAGTAAAGAGGAGAAAATGCAACATAAAGCACCTTGATGTTTTGCCAAACACAATTAATGTAAAGAAAGGCGCAACAGAAGCTGAAGTTGTTGACGCTCTTTTGAAAGCCGGCCTGATTTCTGAAAAAGATTTGGCAGGAAAGCCAGCCGGATACACGCCAAAGCCCTCAAAGCCAAAAGAGTCTCCTGCAAAGAAAGCAGAGGAAAAGCCTGTAAAAAAGGAAAAGCCAAAAACGGCAGAGAAAAAAGCAAAAGAATAAGGATTTAAACTTTCCGTGTTATTCTAATTTTAATGAATGAGCTAATAAAATTAAGAACTGAGAAAACCAACACTGATTACGGCAAGCATCCTTCTAAACGAACTATTGAAGAGCATATTAAAAAAGGAATTGTTGTCATTGACAAGCCAGCTGGCCCGACTTCTTTCCAGGTTACTGAAACTGCAAAGAAAATCCTTAATGCAGAAAAAACAGGCCATGCAGGGACTCTTGACCCAGGAGTCAGCGGGCTTCTCATTATTGGAATAAATGACGGCACCAAAATTTTGAAAGCACAGCTTGAAGCGCCAAAAGAATATGTCTGCCTTCTGCGCCTGCATGAAAAAGCCAGTTTAACTGACCTGAAAAAAGTCATGCGCGAATTTACAGGCGAAATTTTCCAGACACCTCCTGTAAAAGCAGCTGTCAAAAGAGAGCTGCGCATCCGTGAAATTTATTCAAATGAGCTGATTGAGCACGCAGGCCAGAATGTTTTGTTTAGGGTTTTGTGCGGGTCAGGGACTTACATAAGGCGGCTCTGCCATGACACGGGGCTTGTTCTTGGCACAAGCGGGCATATGCAGCAGCTCCGCAGGACAAAATCAGGCGCATTCAGAGAATCAGACGCAACAACACTGCACGATTTGGCAGATGCATATGCATACTGGAAAGAAGACAAAAATGAAAAACCGCTTCGCAAAATAATCCATCCAATGGAAGCAGGATTGTCTCATTTGAAAAAAGCAATAATCAGTGACCATGCTGTAAATTCACTTGCGCACGGCGCACAGCTGGCAATTCCGGGAATTTTGCAGCTCAGCAACGGGATAAAGCGCGGAGAATTAGTCGGAGTTTATACGCAAAAAGAAGAAGGCGTGATGCTTGCAAAAGCTCTTATGGATAGCGATGAAATTGAAGAATCAAAAAAAGGAATCGCTTTCAAGACAGAAAGAATATTAATTGAGCCAGATACTTATCCTAGAGCGGTGAAATAAATTAAGGTTGGATGCTGGACGCTAGAAGCTAGACGTTTGACGCATTGCGCGTCAAGCCTCAAGCGTCGAGCATCAAGCCCTCAATGATTTCAAATATGAGAATCAAAGCAATTCTCTTTGACATGGACGGAGTTTTATTAGACAATGACTTGTATGAAGACAAGAATGAGCGCTATATTCTTGAGAATTATTCAAAATTAAGCGGCAAGCCAATGAGTGCAGTAAGGGAAAAATGGAACAAGTATCTTGCGCCGTTAAGGCACAAAAAGGAATGGCATGACTGGAGGCTCGCCTGCGAACACTTGGGCTTTGAAAAGCTCTGGATTGAGGCGCATTTGCAGAACTTAAAATACCTGAAATTAAAGCCAGGCGCCAAAAAAGCAGTTTCTGCTTTGGGCAAAAAATACATACTTGTAATAACCTCTGACGCAATGAAGGAAGTCATAGACATAAAGCTCGGCCACTTCGGCATGCTGAGCAATTTTGGCCATCTTTTTTCGCAAAATTCTTTTAAAACAATAAAAAACAGCAAAAAATATTTTGCCGGTGTTTTAAGGCACCTTAAGCTGAAAAAAAGCGAGGTTGTACTGGTTGAGGACAGGAAAAGCAGGATAAAAACTGCAAAGGAATTCGGCATAAAAACAATTGCAATCCCATATGTTTACAAAATCCACGGCCACATGCGCCGCTTCCAGTCTTTGGACCCGAGCTGTGAAGCCCACTATTCAATAAAAAGACTTTCTGAGCTCCCAAAACTTCTGGAAAAATTAGATAAGCAGGACTGCAAGGAAGCTTGACAGTGTTGTGAGAATCAAAGCTATTGTCAGTACAAAGAGGATTATTGTCCCAAGGCCGCAGACTGCAATTCCAGTTCCTTCTCCATAGTTATGAACCTCAGCAAGCGCGAGGATGTAGAGGTAAATGTTGCAAAGTACTGCAACGAAGGCAAGTATTGCCCACGCATAAAACGCGCCTGTAAATATGCTGTGGCCGACTGTTGCTGCTATCGGGATTATAGCAGTAATCCCGATAAATGAGAATATTGTTACTATAACTGCGAATTCAGGGGCAAATAAAGTTGTCAAGTAGAGCTGTGTTTTAAGCTCTCCTGCATCTTCTGTGAACATTTTTGAAATCCTGTAAACTATCCAGCCGCCGACAAACCAGCCAAGTGTTGCCATTATAAAGAATCCGATAAAATCAGTTGCCATCAGCAATCCGATATTTCCTGTGCTCAGCGCAGTTGAATGCATGCCGAGAGTTCTCAGCTGCTTTGTCAGCAGCTCAGGCTTTGAAAGAATAGTTGCTGCAATCCCGCCAAAATCCTGTTTTACGATTGTTGCTATAATGGCTGCTGAAATGATGTTAATGAAGCTGTTTTTATAAGAGGCATTGCCTTTTTCCTGCTTGAAAATGTCTCGCGGGTTGTGCAGGACTTTTATCCAAAGTTTTACTCTTTCAAATGAATCTTTTGCCATAAGAACCAATAAATAAAAGTTGTTTAAATACCTTGTTATGGCAGAGCATTATTTTCACGAAAAAACAGAAATTCCATTAAAACTGGGGTTTGTAGGCGCAATAATAAGAAAGCAGAAATTTGAGTTTTACAGTTCCCCGCCTGTATTTTCATGGCGGCGGATTGACAAGGGGACAATAGCTCTTGCAAACGGGATGCAGCTTGCAGATTCATCAACAATGCTTGATTTGGGCTGCGGGTACGGAGTAATTGGAATAGTCGCAGCTGTTTGTTTTCCAGACTTAAAAGTTGCAATGAGCGATGCAAGCGAGCGCGCTGTTTATCTTTCAAGAAAAAACGTTTCAAAATTCGGGCTTGAAAAAAGAGCTGAAGTTCTTGAGGGAGACTTATACAATCCTTTTATAACAGAAAGCGAGGAGCAGCGCGAACTGGTTTACAGGAAATTTGACGCAATTGTTTCAAACCCTCCGTATTCAGCTGGAAAAACAGTTGTCAGCCAGATAATTCACGGCTCTGTAAAGCACTTGAACCGCGGAGGAACTTTGCAGATTGTAGGCAGGCACACAAAAGGCGGAAGAATGTACAAGGCAGAAATGCTGAAAGTCTTTAAAACCGTTGACGAAACAGGCAAGGCAAGCGGGTTCAGGGTTTATATTGGGAGAAATTAAATAGTGATTTAGGCGCATCACAGCACTTGCTCCTGCACTGTAAGCGCATTAGCTGCTTTTCCCAGGTTTTTTCGCCATCTCATAGCTTAGACTAGCTTAGTGCGAAAAAAGCTGGCGCCGAGGCCAGGATTTGAACCTGGAATCCCTTTCGGGACCACCTTTCTAAAAACTCGGTGCCCTGTATTTTTGCTCTCTGTCCGCGACATGAGGACGGCACCTCGTTTTTCCAGGATGGCGCGTTAATCTCCTGCAAGCAGTGCTGCGCACTGCAGGCAACCGGATTCCGCCACCTCGGCGAGCTTATTTATTTCACTGTGCGAGCTGAGGGTAGCGAAACTTAATTTATTTTACAGGTTTCGCTTGACCTCGGCGTTTTATTTACTTCACTGCGCCGAGGGTAATGAAACGAAGTTTCATCTGACCTCGGCATTGTTTATAAAATTATAATAACTCTTGTTTATATTAACTTTTAAAACCCCGCATCAATCACAAAATCCCTATACTCCCTTGGCGGCTTTCCCATTAAAAACTCATTCTGCTCCTCTGTGTAAACAGCAACTTTCATAATGTCAATCATTGTGTTTTTCGCGGAATTTTTAATCGTTTCAATAAACTGCTGAATTATCTGGTCTGAGTTTGATTCTGTGTAAATTTCAACCTCTCCCTTTTCAGTATTTCTTGCAATTCCACCCAGATGGAATTTTTTCGCAGCTGCTTTTACCAAATACCTGCATCCTACTCCCTGCACAACGCCGTTCAAAACAATCCTATATTTCATAAAGAGAATATTTATCTACTAATTGAAATAACTTTCCTCTGATGATTGAAATTGACATACTCGGGACAGCAGCAGGCGCGCCAACAAAAGAAAGGGGGCATCCAGCCATTTCTGTGAAGCATGAGGGCTCTATCTACCTTTTTGACTGCGGGGAAAATGCCCAAAGGCAGATGAAGATTGCAGGCATAAGCCTGCTCAAAATAAAGGCAATTTTCATAACACACTGGCACGCTGACCATTTTGCAGGGCTTATTGGGTTAATGCAGACAATGGCTCTGCTTGAGAGAAAGCAGCCGCTTTATATTTTCAGCCCAAAGCCAGGAAAGGCAATAGTCATGACACTGCAAAGATTAAATAACAGGATTCATTTTGTCGGGCCAGTTGATATGGACTATAAGCTGATTGTAAAGGAAATTTCAAAAGGAAAAGTTTTTGCAGATGACAGAATCAATGTTGAAGCAATGCCTGCAATTCACTCAATTCCTTCTGTTGCATACAAATTTTCAGAAAACGACAGGCCAGGAAGGTTTAATGTTGAGAAAGCAACAGCTCTTGGATTAAAGCCGCACCAGTTCGGTGAATTGCAGAAAGGCAGGAATGCGAAAGCCAATGGCAAAACAATAAAGCCTTCTGATGTTATGGGCGAGCCAAGGCCTGGCCTGAAAATTGTTTACACAGGCGACACAGCATACTGCAAAAAGCTCATTAAATTTGCAGAATTCGCTGATTTGCTCATTCACGAGGCAACTTACACAATTGAGTTTGAGGAGCAGGCAAGAAAAGTAGGACACTCAACTGCATGGCAGGCAGCAGAGATTGCAAAAAAGGCAAATGTGAAGAAATTAGTCCTTGTCCATTTCAGCTCAAGGCACAAGGATGCAGAAGCAATTTATGCAGAGGCAAAGGATGTTTTTGAGAATACAGAGCTTGGCCATGATTTTATGAAGATTGTTTTAAAATGAACAAGGATAATTTAAAAAATCTTTTTCTGAAGCAGCAATACCGCTTCGCAGGAAAGCGCGCTGCTGTAAAAATCTGCCACTACACAAAACAATCCCTGAGGGGAAAGGATTTTTGCTACAAGCAGAAATTTTACGGAATTCAATCACACAGATGCCTGCAAATGAGTCCGATAGCAGACACATGCACACAGAACTGCCTTTTTTGCTGGAGGCCGATGGAATACACGCTGGGAAATAAATTCAGCGATGCGCGACACGAGATTCGCGACACGAGACTCAGGCATAAATCCCTCTTGACAAAATTAAGCAAGAGTCGCTTGTCCCGTGT
>CAYNXO010000003.1:24623-26390 GCA_964401205.1 Candidatus Undinarchaeota archaeon | reverse complement strand
TGGTGGTTCACCCAGAAAAAAGGGCAAGTAACTCCGAATTACAGAAGCCTTTAAAACTTTTTTATTATTTTTTATGCTTAGCAGCTTTGCTCCTTTAGGCGCAAAGCCCTATAATTGGAAACCTTTTTATATTAAAAAAACCTCTAACTAATATGCCTACTAAATATATTGTTGTCACAGGCGGAGTTATTTCAGGCTTGGGCAAGGGGCTGGTCTCTAGTTCTATCGGCAAAATTTTGCAGAGTTATGGCTACAAAGTTACAATGGTTAAGATTGACCCTTACATAAACGTTGATGCAGGCACAATGAACCCTTTTGAGCATGGCGAGGTTTTTGTCCTTGATGACGGCGGAGAGGTTGATATGGACCTCGGCAATTATGAACGCTTTCTTAACATAAACCTTTCAAAGGCGCACAATATTACAACAGGCAAGGCATACAAGGCAGTGATTGACAAGGAGCGCGCAGGCGATTATCTCGGGAAAACAGTGCAGATAATACCCCATGTTACAGAAGAAATAAAGCATGAAATAAGGGAAGATGCGAAAGGCCATGATGTCTGTGTTATAGAGGTTGGCGGGACAGTAGGGGATATAGAAAGCATGCCTTTTCTTGAAGCCCTTAGGCAGCTGAAGATGGAAGAAGGCCCTGAAAATGTTGCTTTTGTGCATGTTACGCTTGTTCCTGAGCTTGATGTTGTAGGGGAGCAGAAGACAAAGCCCACGCAGCACAGTGTCCAGCGCTTATTAGAGAGCGGAATCCAGCCTGATTTCATTATAGCGCGCAGCAAACGGCTGCTGGATGAAAAGGTGCGCAAAAAGATATCAAATTTCTGCAACGTCCCACTGGATAATGTAATTTCTGACCCTGATGTGCGAATTTCATACGCTGTTCCACTTACACTTGAACAGGAGCATATTGGCAAAAAGCTTGCCGCCAAGCTTAAATTAAAGACCGGAACTGACTTAAAAGGCTGGAAAAAGATGGTTGATAAGATGCTCAGTTCAAAAAAAACAGTGAAAATTGCAATGGCTGGCAAATATACCGCACTTGGGGATTCATACACAAGCATTTTAGAGGCAATCAAGCACGGAGCCTATGCAAATAACTGCAAGGCTGAAATTTTATGGATTGATACAGAGGAATTTGAGAAAAATCCGAAAAAAGTGAAGATTCTTGACAAGGTTGACGGCATTGTAGTGCCAGGCGGATTTGGCTCAAGGGGTGTTGAGGGAAAGATTATGGCAATAAGCTATAGCCGCACGCATAAAATTCCTTACCTGGGGCTGTGCTACGGGATGCAGACAGCTGTTGTTGAGTTTGCAAGAAATGTCTGCGGATTAAAAGGCGCGCACACAACAGAGTGCGATGAAAAAACTCCGCATCCTGTAATACATATTTTGCCTGAAAAATACAAGATAAAGCAGATGGGCGGGACTTTGAGATTAGGTGCATGGCCGTGCAAAATAAAAAAAGGAACACTTGCAGAGAAAATTTACAAAAAAGAGCTCGTTCATGAAAGGCACCGCCACAGGTATGAGGTAAATCCTGATTATATAAAAAAGCTTGAAAGCTGCGGCCTTGTGTTTTCAGGAACCCATCCAGAAAGGCTGTTAATGGAAATTGCTGAGCTAAAAAACCACCCTTTCTTTATAGGAACCCAGTTCCACCCTGAATTCAAGTCAAGGCCAGAGAGCCCGAGCCCTGTATTTGTTAACTTCATAAAGGCATGCCTGAAACAAAAACAAATATAAGCATCCTGATTTT
>CAYNXO010000003.1:0-24613 GCA_964401205.1 Candidatus Undinarchaeota archaeon | reverse complement strand
CAGTTCCACCCTGAATTCAAGTCAAGGCCTGAAGCGCCATCGCCGATTTATGCTGCTTTTGTGAAGGCGTGTGTGAACAAGTAATTATGAAATCTTTAATAGCCACAATCTTTATAAATGCTTTGAACCTAATTTAATAAAAGGTGGTTGCCGTAAATGATATTCGATTTATCTAAAGAAAAAAACATCGCAATGTTATTGGGTATTTTATCTGTGCCAATAATAGTAGGTGTAGTAGTTTCCTTTATTACTCCCTTTAACGATATCCTTTTGAATATAGTATTCGCGCCATTATTCCTAATATTTCTCGGGCCGCTCGCTGCAACTCTTGGTGAAACTTATTTGCAATTCATTACAGCTTATCTAACTTGGCCAATACTTTTTGTTGCTGTTGCGGTCACTTTCAGATTTTTAAAAGTTGAAAAGTATAAACTTGCATTTGCAGTATGGGCCGGATTTTTAGCAAGTTACTATTTAACCTTCCTATTAGTTTTAATAATTAATGCGGAGGTTTTGTTTAAAATCTTCTAAAGTTGGACGTTCTAACGTCAAACACACAGTCCCATCCCGAGTTCAAATCAAGGCCTGAAAGCCCGAGCCCAGTTTTTGTGAGCTTCATCAAGGCGTGCCTGAAATAAAAACAAATATAAACCGATTATGTAAATTAAGAGCTTGCAGCCGGCAGCTAGCAGCTCGCAATTGACAATTTCAAGTTCGCGACTGCAAGCTACGAGCTACAAGCTATTAGCTAGTGATTATGGGAAGTGCGAGAGTAGTATTGCTGTTTGCAGTGCTTATAGGCATATTAATGCTAATCGGCAGTCTTTTCGGGACAAGCGGAATTATTATGGCATTCGGCCTTGCTATTGTGATAAATGTAGTTTCTTATTTTTACTCGGACAAAATAGTCCTTAAAATGTACGGCGCGAAAATTGTTTCTGAAAAAGAATACCCCGAATTATATAGTGTTGTTGAAAAACTCGCAAAAAAAGCAAATGTGCCAATGCCAAAGGTTGCTGTAATGCAGTCTGCAACCCCAAATGCTTTTGCAACAGGCCGCAATAAGAATAATGCCGTTGTCTGCGCGACAACAGGAATTCTAGATACACTCAGCAAAGATGAGCTTGAAGGAGTTTTCAGCCACGAGTTAAGCCACATCACCAACAGGGATATTTTAGTCGGAACAATGGCCGCGACTATTGCAGGTGCAATTGCAATGGTCGGAAGGTTTGCGTGGTATGCTTCAATGGGCCAGAACAGGGGCAGGCAGGGAGGGAACAGCGGCCTTTTGTTTTTAATAGGGATAGTAGTCGCGCCTCTTGCAGCAGCGCTTGTCCAGATGGCAATTTCAAGGCAGAGGGAATACGGAGCAGACAAAAGCGGGGCAACCCTTTCTGGAAAGCCAATGGCACTTGCAAGCGCGCTTCAGAAGATTTCAGGCGCTGTAAAGCGCAATCCAATGAAAGGTGGAAATCCTGCAACAGCACACCTTTTCATTGTAAATCCTTTCTCAGCAGGCGCTTTAATCAGCCTTTTTAGCACACACCCGCCTGTTGAAAAGCGGATAGAAAAGCTTAAAAACATCGCAAACGAAATGCAGTAAAAATCTGGTATGTCGTAGGCACATCACCACACTTGTGCTGCACTGTAAGCGCACGAGATGCTTTTTCCCAGGTTTTTTGCCCAGTAAGCAAACTACGACCACTTAGAGGCAAAAAAACTGATGGCAAAATTTCCAGAAGCGGATGCAAGGATGTTCAGGAACATGTTCATCTGCATGAAATGCAACGCCAGAAACCGCATTGACCCGAGGAAAGTAAGGCTTGGAAAGGCAAAGTGCAGGGAATGCGGCCACACAAGATTAAGGCCAAAGAAAAAGTCAGCAGGAAAAGGATAGTAATGGCTGAAGAAACAAAATCACAGTCAATAAGGATAAAAAAAGACCACTTATTCGCAATACTCTGCGCAGTCCTTTTTGTTGCAGGAGTTTTTATAGGATACCAGCTTGGAAAGCCGCACGCTGAACAAAGCATTTTTGCAAAATATGCAGAAGACTTGAAGCTGGATGCAAATAAATTCAATACGTGCCTTGAAAGCGCAAAATACCAGGGCCAGATTGACAGTGATTACAGCACAGCAGCAGCAATCGGGCTAACCGGAACACCGGCTTTTATAATAAACGGGCAGCTCATAAGCGGCGCATATCCCTATGAGAACTTCAAGCAGGCTTTTGAAAAGGAATTAATTAACTCGTCAAACCGCTCACTTGCATTAACACTTATAAATGCACAAGACCAGACACTCGGGAGCGCAAATGCGCCAATTGTCATGATTGAATTCTCTGACTACCAGTGCCCCTACTGTGCAAAGTTTGAAAACGAAACAATGGGCAAGATAAGGGAAGAATATGTTGGCACGGGAAAAATTTTCTTTGTTTACAAGAATTTGCCCCTCAGGCAGATACATCCGCTTTCTGACACAGCTTCAAATGCAGCGCTTTGCGCAGCAGAGCAGGGCAAGTTCTGGGAATACCACGCTGTTTTGTACGGAAAACAGGCTGAGTGGAGTGAATAAATAGATTTTTTAGCTTTTATTCAAGAAGCAGCAGCGATAGTATTATTCCTATTCCAAGCCCGAATGCTATAAGCTGCAGGAAGGACCGTATTGTGTGCGTTTCCTTGTGCAATTCCGGAATCAAATCAGAGCTTGCTATGTAAATGAAGTTGCCTGCTGCAAAAGCAAGCAGGAATGGGAGAAAGTTTTCGGCGTAGCTGTAAAGTGCAAAAGCAAAGACGGCTCCAATGACTGACATAAGTGCTGTAATAAAATTCATGAAAAGGGCTTTTTTTGCATTGAACCCGCCGTGCACAAGAACTGCGAAATCCCCGATTTCTTGCGGAATTTCGTGCGCGAAAACAGCAAGGGTTGTTGCAATTCCGACAGGGACACTGACGATGTAGCTCACTGCAATTGTAAGTCCGTCCACAAAATTGTGTATGCCGTCGCCTATCAAGTTTATGTAGATAACAGGGTGCAGTTCTTCTTCCTCGTGAGTATGATAGTGGTGCCAGTGAACAACCTTCTCAACTGTAAAAGAAAATGCAATTCCGGTTATTATGTACATGGACAGGCTCAACCCAAAGCCGCCTGTGAGCTCAACAAGTTCAGGAAGAAGATGGATGAATGCATCGCCTATAAGACCCCCTGCTGCAAAACTGACAAAATAAATAAGAACCTTCTTCAGCTTATCCTGCTTCAGGGAAAGTGTAAAAATTCCTACAAACGCAACAAGGCTTACTGCAAAAACGCTTCCTAACGCATACAATAACGGATTCGCCATCAACTAGCACTAGTACAATGGCAGATTTAAAGCTTTTTAGACAAGAGTTTTCTGCTCAGCCCCTTTTTCAGAAAGGTTCGAAATATGAAGCCCTATCTGCCTTATTTTCCGCTCATCTTTCAGGAATTCATCAAGAAGCTCTTCTGCGACTTTCAGCATTGTTTCAGCGTCCTTTGCCTGCATTTTAATTGTCCTGCTTTTTATGTGAGTGTCAAAATCTGAGTATCTGCATCTTACCGTAACTGTTTTAAACCACAGCTTTTCTTTTTTAAGCTCATTTTCAATTTCAGAAGCCATTATCGCAAGGGTTTTCATCAAAAGCTCTTTTTCTTTCGTATCTTCCTGAAATGTGTGGTTGCGGCTGCGCGATTTTATCTCTGTTGATTCCTCAACAGGGCTGTTGTCAATGCCTCTGCATAAATCATAAAGTTCATTGCCAAAGCTGCCTAATTCTTTAATTAGCTGTTCGCGGTTGGCTGTTCGCAGTTTTTCTATTGTATCAAAGCCGAGTTCTTTTAATCTGGCGTCTGTTTTAGGCCCAACACCTCCTATTTTTCTTGGGCTCAAAGGACCCAAAAAGTCCTGAACTTCCTCTGGCTTCACAATTGTAAGCCCGTCCGGCTTTTTAAAATCAGAGGCAATTTTGGCAACAAGCTTATTCGGCCCTATGCCAACAGAACAGGTTAATTTTTCATAATCTTTTATCTCTGTTTTTATTTTAAGCGCAATTTCCTCAGCTTCCTTGAAATTATTTGCCCTGTCAGTTAAGTCAAGAAACATCTCGTCTATGCTGTACTGCTCGGTTTTGTCTGCATATTTTTTCAGCCTTGACATTATGCTCTGCGAAACTTTCTCGTATAATTCGTGGTTTGCAGGGATAAAAATTCCGTTCAGGCACTTTTTGTGTGCAATTGAAATCGGCATGGCGCTGTGTATGCCGAACTTTCTGGCTTCGTAGTTAGCTGTTGAGACAACGCCTCTTTTCAGGCCTTCAATCGGGCCTGCACCCACAATCAGCGGCTTTCCCCTGTACTCTGGATGCTCGCGCTCCTCAACTGCGGCAAAAAAAGCGTCCAAATCTATGTGAAGGATAATGCGAGTGGGCATTTTATTCTCTGTTAAATTGGTTAAGCGATCAGCGGTCAGCTTTCAGCAATCAGCACAGCGCCGATCGCCGACGGCTGATAGCCGATAGCCTTAATTTATTTCACCAATTTATTTATACTTTGCAGTCCAGTAATAACTCAATGGCTTTAAAAGGGAAGTTTCCACGAAAATTCCTAAGTAAGCTGGTAAAGGTAGACAAGGTAATTTTAAAAAAACATGGCAAAAGAGAGTGTTGGTATTATTTTGCCTTTGCAGAAGCGCCTATTGAGCATTTTTGCACACAGGCTGAGCTTGACCTAGCTTTTGAAAGATTCCTAAAAGAGATAAAAGACCAAAAACTTGAAAAAATTTATAAGCCATCAGACCTTCTTGCACATCCTCTTGGCTATGCAATGCGGCAAATCTCCGGCTTGGAAAAAGTTCCGTATAGGGCTGTTGTTGAAATTGCGTTGGCCTGCGGGATTTCAAAAAAAGATAAAGTTGCTGAAATGACGTGGTTTTTCCCATTGCTTTTTATTGGGAAAAAATACATGCGCTGCGGCATTGGGTCCAGTGTCAGTGAATTCATTCTGGCGGACTTGAAAAAACATGGCATAAAATGGGCTTATTCATATACAGAAGGATTCGAGTGCGCTGAAATGCTTAAAGAAAAATTTGGTTTTGAATATGACAAAAAAGAGAAACTATTCTACCGCAAAATTTAGCGCGCGAAATTCTCAGGGTCCTTGATAAATCTCCACTGGCAGCCGCCGCTGCAGAAATAATAATCCTTTTCTTTGTATTTTCGGTATATCCTAAAATTGCCATTCGCGCCGCACACCGGGTCATTCCTTAAAACAGGCTGCTGAATAGCATGGCCATCTGAATCGTGCATTCTGAAAGACTGTATTGTTTTTTCAGAAGGCTTGAGCACCTTGCCTAAGTCAGTCAGCACCCCGCCAAGAAAGCGGGCGGCTTTTGAGCCATGCTTTGCTCCGTTTGCCTCTTTTTTAGCCATTTTCGCGAACTGTAGTGAGCGAAAATCGAGCGAAGTTCAAATTCTTCACTGCGACTTCGCGATGATTTATTTAACAAAACTTCCAGGGTCTTTTATGAACATCCATTCGCAGCTTCCATTGCAGAAATAATAATTCTTTCCTTTTAATCTCCGGTTTATTGTAAAGTACCCTTTTTCCCCGCAAACAGCGCACTCATTCCCCCTGTAATTACTGCCGCCATTTGCTTCTGCGTTGCTCATTGTATTGTCCAGCCTCCATCAACAATCAGACAAGTTCCGGTAATATAATCTGCATCGTCACTAGACAGGAATGCAACGGCTGCTGCAATTTCCTCGGGCTGTCCAGCTCTGTGCATTGGTATTAGTGAGAGAAATCCTTTCTTTTGTTCGGGATTTTCAAGTATTCCCTGTGTCATTGCGGTCTCAATCAGCCCTGGCGCTATTGCGTTCACGTTAATCTTGTGCTGCGCAAGCTCAATAGCAGCTACTCTTGTAAGCGCAAGCATGCCTGCCTTTGAAGAGCAGTAGTGCGCTATGCCACCAATCCCAATAAGCGCTGCAATGCTTGCAATGTTAACAATTTTCCCGCCCCTATTCTGCTTTATCATTTGCTTTGCAGCTGCCTGTGAGCACAAAAACACGCCTTTGAGATTTACGTCAAGTATGAAGTCCCATTTTTCCTCTGTTATTTCGGTAAATGGTGTCATGTCAAGCACCCCGGCATTATTCACCATGATGTCCAGCCTGCCAAATGCCTTGACAGTTTCATTAATGAGCTTATTAACATCGCTTTGCTTTGAAATATCAGCAACAACTGCAATTGCCTCGCCTTTTTTCTTTTTTATCTCATTTACAACTTCCATGCATTCTTCAAGGTTTTTATGCGAATTAACAACAACTTTTGCGCCTTCTTTTGCAAACCGTATTGCAGTTGCCCTTCCTATTCCGCTTGAAGAGCCGGTTATGATAGCAACTTTGCCTTTTAAATTCATTTTACCCCCTTATTTTACGAGTTTCCACTTTGTTCCTTCTTCAGTATCCTCTATTTTAATTCCAATATTTAATAACTCCGCCCTTATAAAGTCAGCGGTTTTAAAATCCTTTTTCTGCCTGTATTCTTCCCGCATAAGAATAGCGGCCTTTATAATGCTGTCCAGGCTGTACTGTTTTATCCCGCAGCCGGGCTTAATTGTCTTAATAAGTGCCTCAACTTTCATTTCAAGGCCGCTTGTATCTATTTTATGCTTAAGAGAAAGCAGGCCAAGAACCTCGTCAAAGGAATAAAGCTGCTTAAGAACTAATTCAGCATCTTTTTTGCTGAGCTTTTTACCATCAATTAATTTGTTTATATCACGAATAAAGCTGAAAACAGCGGCAAGCGCCTCTGGCATGTCCAGGTTATTATCCATTGCTTTTTCAAAGCTGGTTTTTGCCTTTTTAATCAAAGCTTTTGCAGCAGAATTATTTTTCCCGCCTTTAACTTCCTTTAATCGCTCTGCGAAATTCATTATTTTCCCAACTGTGTTTTTTGCAGCTTCAAGCTCCTCAAAAGTAAAATTCAGCTTCTGCCTGTAGTGTGCTGCAAGCAAAATGTAGCGGATTGCTTTTGAGTCATATCCTTTGTCCAGCAAATCGCGCAATGTATAGAAATTCCCAAGCGATTTTGACATTTTCTGGTTATTTACAAGAAGATGCTCGCAGTGCAGCCAGTATTTCACGAATTTCTTTCCTGTTGCAGCTTCTGACTGGGCTATTTCATTTTCATGATGGGGGAATATCAAATCAACCCCGCCTGTGTGTATGTCAAATGTTTTTCCAAGATGCTTCAGGGACATTGCACTGCACTCAATGTGCCAGCCAGGCCTGCCTTTCCCAAGCTCGGTTTCCCAGAAAATATTTCCATCCTGCAAATCCCATGCCTTCCATAGCGCGAAATCCTGCGCATCCTCTTTTGCATACTGGTCCTGCTTTATTCTTGCTCCGGCTTTTAATTCCTTTAATTTCAGGCCAGAAAGCTTTCCATAATTCCTGAATTTCCTTGCATTGTAGTAAATTGAGCCGTCCTCTCCTTTGTAAGCAATGCCTTTTTGCATTAATTTCTTGATGAGCCCAACCATTTCCTTAATATGTCCTGTTGCCCGCGGATATTCATCTGCCTTTTTTATGTTAAGCGCCTGCAAATCAACAAAAAAATCATCAACATACTTTTTTGTGTATTCATTTAATGGAATCTTATATGCATGAGCGCCTCTGATTGTTTTGTCATCAACATCCGTAAGGTTCATTACCTGCCTTACTTTGTATCCGCTGTATTCAAGATAGCGCCGCAAAATATCCTGAAAAACATAAGCCCTGAAATTCCCGATATGCGCATAGTCATAAACAGTCGGGCCGCAGCTGTACATTAAAACCTTTTTGTCTTTGAGCGGCTTGAAGGTTTCTTTCTTTTTTGCCAAGGTGTTGTATAATTTTATTGTCATTTTTTTGGATTATTTTTTATTACAATATTCTGCCTTTTAAAGCTAATATCAACAGTTAGCTTGCCTTCTGATATTGTTTCAATAAAATTTCTGAAACCATCAAGGGTTTTTTCCATTTTCTCTTCTTCAAAAAAGAATTGGCGCTGGTGGGTATCAATTCTTACGCCCCGTTCTGCGAAATAGGAACATATGCGGTCCCATAACCGCTTCCGGTTGTTTAACGATATATTGGATGCGATTTCAAGCTTTAAGTTTACAATACCCATTGCCATTTTTTCACTTCACCTTTTTCAATATTTAGAGCAGAGGGTGGGATTTGAACCCACATAAATACGCTTTCTTCAGCTTTTTGTGCATTTTATAGTAGGCGCATCACAGCACTTGCATTTCAGCGTAAGCGTGCGGGATGCTTTTCCCACCGCCAACGAAGTTGGCGGGTAGTGAAATCCGAAGGATTTCACCTGAGGTTTTTTGCCCCATATACGGACTTCGACTTGCTTAGTGGCAAAAAAGCTGCTGCAGGCGTACGCATAACCGGGTTTTGCTACCTCTGCATTACTCCGTTAAATTGGTTCTAGCTTGACGCTTGATGCTCGATGCTTGACGCGCTATTTGCGTCCAGCGTCAAGCTTCTAGCGTCTAGCCTTAATTTATTTCACCGTTATCTAACTAGTCCCCCTAAATTAATAAAACAATCGCTTGGAAAACTAGAGCTGGCCGATGCTTTATTCAGCTACAGCAACCGCATTTCGATTTTTTCTTTTTTTGGTCCATATTAAGCGTATCCTTTATCCGGGCCTTTTGGCTTTTCCTCAAGCACAACAGCAGGAAGCTGTATTGGCGGAGGAAGCCTCATTTCCTTTGAAATTAAAATTGCTTCCATTGTTGAGCTTCGCAGTATGATGTTCTGCACTTCCTGAAAAGCCTTTAAATCCTTGAAGATTAAATTGCCTTTTTCCTCTTTTATCATGTCCTTTAATTTTTTGTCATGATAAATGACGCGGCCGCCTATTACTATGTCGCCAAGGTCTGGGTAATAGCTTGTTGTGAATTCAAAATGAATTAAAACAGCGTCTCCTACGCCATCTACTACTGAACGCTCAATTTTTGTGATTTTGCTGTTGTTTGAAACGCGCACATCAGCTGGTATTGTAGTTACTTTTTTCCGGTTCGCGTCTATTTTTTCCAAAATGATATCTAATACTGGCATTTTATCTCAACTCTCAATTTATTTACAATAGTATGGGCGTGTTGGTTTAAAAAGCTTTTCTTTAAGGGCTGTCAAAAACCGCTGATTGAAATCGGCAGCATCTTGAGCTTAGTGAAAGATGCGAGGAAGCTTTGCTTCCGAAGCATGTTGAAGTAAATGGACGATAGCATTCTTGTGCTGCAAGGCGGTTTTTGACAGACTGTTGAATACCACGACTTCACCACTCTTTAAAAAGAGTGGTATTCAACTGGATATTAACAAGATATTTAAACCATTTTGACGTTTTACAGCGATAATGGCAATCCGCATACAGGACCGGACAAAAAAAATAGATTATGCAATAAGGGAAGTTGTTGTGCCTGCGCGAAAGCTAAAACTGCAGGGCCATGAAGTCTTGCACCTGAATATTGGCGACCCTAACGCATATGATTTTGACACTCCTGAATATGTAAAAAATGCTTTTATTGAAGCTGTCAAAACAAGGCATAGCTATTATGCGGATTCTGAAGGCGTGCCTGCTGTAAGGGAAGCTGTTGCTGAGCGCGAAAGAAAATTCAAGGGCCTTAAAATAAGCGCAGAGGATGTTCTGCCGACAAGCGGAGCCTCTGAAGCTGTTTCTTTCCTCCTCGGCAGCCTTGTTGGAAAAAACAGCAGTCTTTTGATGCCAGGGCCTTCTTACCCGCTCTATATCTCGCTGACAAATTATTTTGGGGGAAAAACAGTTGAATACAAATGCGACGAGAAAAACGGCTGGAACCCTGACGTAGATGATATTCAATCCAAGATAAACAAGGATACAAACGCGCTTCTTGTAATAAACCCGAATAATCCGACTGGCGCTGTTTATGACAGGGAAACTTTGAAGGCAATTGCAGACATTGCAGCTGACAAAAACATCCTGGTTATTTCTGATGAAATTTATGACATGATGAGCTTTGGAAAGCCCTTTTATTCAATAGCGTCGCTTAATGAAAACGGCAACTATGTCTGCCTTGGCGGGCTTTCAAAGGTTTATCTTGCGCCCGGGTGGAGGGTTGGCTATGCTGTTTTTAAAGGAAGCGAAACCGCAAAACTGAAAGAAGCCTGCTACAAGCTGGCGCGCGGAAGGCTGAGCACAAGCACGCCTGGCCAGTATGCGCTTATGGCAGCTGTCCAGCAGCACCCGCACTTAAAAGAATATATGCAAACGCTGAAAGACAGGGCAAAGATTGCTGTAAAAAGAGTGCAGGAAATCCCGGGCTTAAGCGTTGTTGAGCCAGAAGGCACTTTGTACATGTTCCCGAAAATAGAAAACAAAAAACTGGCAAAAGATGACAGAAAATTCGTAATGGACTTACTGCACTGGCAGGCAGGGAAATGCGATACAAAGAACAGGAAATGCCTTGGCCACCCGCTTACTGTTTTTGGCTCAGCATTCGGCGAAAAATACGGGAAAGGGCATTTCAGGATTGTTTTCGCAGCACAGCCCGATGTCATGAACAGGGCTTTTGACAGAATAGAAGCTTTTATCAGACACACCCTGTCCACCCACACCTAAAGGTGTGGGTTTGCCGTGAGGTGTGTTACTCTCAAAATCGACCGGAAACCAATGTTTTTAAATATTGGATGAGGTCGATGTTCTCCTTTTTTAAAATCAACACTGCTGTCTTCACAGGGCCGATTTTGATATGAAGGAAAAATCCAAAATTATATAAAGTGCGCATTACTAAATTCAAAAACCATGAAAAGTAGTTTGTTTGCAATTGTGGCAATTTTGATTGCAATACTGGCGATAGCAGGGTGTGTTGCAGAAGAGAAAAACTCTGGTGCATCTGCTGATAAAAACCAGACTCCTGAAACTGGCGGGCAGCAGCAAGAACAGGAGCAGCAAGACCAGCAAGCAGACTTGCCTGCAGCACCGCAGTGCACTAAAAATTCTGATTGCAGTGATGGCAAGCCCTGCACAACAGACACCTGCAGCAACGGAGTTTGCAAGCACACTCCAGAAGCTGATTGCGAAATGAAGGTTGAGGAAAAGCCAAGAATATTGGCTGCAAACTTTGGCGCGCTTGATGAGGAATTTGTAAGGATTTCAGGGAAAAACTGGAAAATCAATGGCTGGAAAATAACAAACTCAAAGAATGAAACTTTAATACAGTTCAACCCAAATGATTACACAGTGATAAACGGCAATATAGATATCTACAGCAAGTGCGGCGACCTTTCAACGACTTCTATAAAATACGTTTGCATTGACGCAGGCTTCTTCAACGACACCAGCGATAAAGCAGTTTTGATTGACAACAACGGAACTGTTGTTTCTGAGTGGGCAAGATAAAAAACTATTTCTTAAGAAAATACATTAGGCGCATCACAGCACACAGCTTTTATAATTTTAAAGGAAGGCGCATAACCGCACTTGATTTTTACTGTAAGCGCACGAGTTTGTTTTCCCACCGCAAACGATGTAAAGGAACGGAGTTCCTTTACACACATGAAACCTATGGTTTCATGTTGAGTTTGCGGGTAGTGACACAAAGCGAGGGTGATTGCAGGCGTTTGCTCCGCCCACCAACTGTTGCAAGTTGGATGATGCCCTCGCTTTGTGACCGTAGAGGTTTCACCTGAGGTTTCCGAGCGCAGCGAGGAAATGCTCGTAGAGCATTTTTTTGCCCCTTCTTAACTACGATTTGCTTCGTGCGCAAAAAGCTGGCGCCGAGGCCAGATTTTCATACTGATGCCATATTTTTTCTGCGTAGGCGCATCACAGCACTTGCTCTGTACTTTCAGCGCACGAGCCTTTTTTCCCAGGTTTTTTGCCCCCTTAAATAACTTAAACTAGATAAGTGGCAAAAAAGCTGACGCCGGCGACAGGATTTGAACCTGTAACCCCTTTCGGGACTGGTTTTCGAGACCAGCGCAATACGATTCTGCCACACCGGCAATTAACTGTTAAATTGGTTTAGCTTATAGCTAGTAGCTTGCAGCTCGTAGCGCTACTAGCTACGAGCTATTAGCTACAAGCCTTAAATTATTTCCCTGCGTCTTTTAATTTCTTTGCTTTTAATTCAGCCTGCATCTCTGCATAAACTGCCTTAAACACTTCATCTATGTCTTTCGCATCCCAATTATACTTTTTCAAATGACGGCGTATGCGCTCCTCGCTTATGCCTTTTCTGAGATTCTGGTCAATGTAAAACTTCAGCTGCTCAATTGCCATTACCCTGCCTATGCCCAGCATGCGTTCCAGCCTGGCTTTGTAAATAGGATGGGAAATTACAAACACGAACAAAGAGAGGCCTGCGGAAATTACTATGACAAATTCAAGAAACGTTACACGACTAACCTCTTTTTGATTTGGGCCGACTGTTTTGTTAATTTCACTCAGATCAAGAGGAGTTTCAAGCCCCGGGATTGTAACATCTGCCTCAATTGGTATTTCTGACCGCCCTATTGCCCTTGAAACAGTTAAAGTTCTCAGTTCAGTTGAAACTATCAGGTCTCGGCTGTTTTTGCACTCGATTCTCCATGACCAAACACCGTCACCTAAATCAACATTGTTAAAACTGCTGTTTGCGTTTATCGGCACATTCCTGCTAATTTCACGTATGCTGTTATTTGTGATGAGCATGCAGCTTGTTATGTTGCTTACAGAAGATGCTTTATAGGAAAAAGATGGGCTCCCTGTCCTGTCGTAATACGCCTCTGCAGGAGATTTTGCTACAACGACAAGATAGTTTGACAGGAGGGTAAGCGTGCTTATGTTTAGGCTGTAAATCCCGCTTGCAGTGTCCTTTCCGCTTACGCCAGTGCAGTTTATCCACCATCTCCACCAGCCATCGTGCAACTTAACATTGCTAAAGGAATTTGCAACGCCGCTTAGTGGGTTCAAAACACTTTGATTTATTGAATTATTCAGGAATAACCGGCATATGTATAAATTTTCAGGGGAAGAAGGGGTGTAGCTGAAATTAATTAGGTTTGTGGAAGTGATTGTATTGTTCGCAGGGCCTGAAATCGCTATGACAGGTGCTGTTGGGGTAGCTGGCTCTACAAGTGCAGGGCCTGATGTTCCTTCATTCAAGTTCTTGTCAGTGCAGTTAACACTCCATGTGTAAGTTCCAATGGCAAGAGATATTAAAAATGTAGATACGCTATTGTTCACTGGGCCGCTTGTGTTCGCCATCACGGTATTGTCAACTATTAATTTGCAGCTGGCGGGGCCAGACGCCATGTCAGTCACGTTGTAAGTAAATATCGCTGTCCCGCTCTGGTTTACAGAAGAATTTTTTGTGTTTATTGTCACAGTTGGAGGTGTCTTGTCAACGCTCACAATGAAAAACCACTCACGTGTGCTTCTGGAGTATGTGAGGTTATTGGTGCAGCTGATATACCAATAATAGGTGCCGTTATCCGGAATAGGAATATTTCCGAAGGTATTATCCGTATTGTTTGCAACGCTTATTGTGTACCCCAATTGCGTATGATTGACATAGAGCGAACAGCTTGTTATGCGGCCGTCATCCAAGGGCTTATAAGTGAAATTTGTGTAATTGAAATAATTGGTTGAGTTGTTAGCAGGAGCAGAAATGCTGATAGTTGGCCCGTATGTGCCTGATGCGTTTGCATATCCCCCGATAAAGAGCAATGCCAGAACTGCAAAAACTGCTGCAAATACAAGGCTTCTCATGAGCCGTAATAAGGCATAGAAATATTTATATTTGTCAAAATAGACCTTTTACCATAATGGCAACAGCAAGAAAGGTTAAGGCACTGTTTATCGGACTTTTAGTGGTTGTTACAATAGTCAGCGGAATCGCCCTTATGAATTCTGTCCCAACCAATTTTGTTGTTGGAATTCCCCAGTCCTGCAAAGCATCAGTAAACATTGATGCACCGTCTTCACTTAATTTTTATGAAGGGGAACTCTCAACAGCCACTGTGAAAATAACAAATGTGACGTGCGGAATTTCTTATGTAAGGCTTGCGTTAAACGGCATTTCAAAGAATTTTTACTCGGTCGGCCCCAAGTATATAACTGTTATTTCACCAAAGACTACGCCAAAAGAATTTACAGTTTATTTTGACATACCGCCTGATGCGGCAGGAAAATCGTATTCCGGCGTTTACACTCTCTACACAAATGAGGGGACCTACACTTTTGGAAACGTTGCTATTAATGTAAAGTCCGCTGAAAAGCCAAAGATTAAAGTTGAAACAACGGAAATGGCTTCAAAAGCTGAAATTCCTGAAACTGCCGCAGTTTCATTGTGGTACGGGATTGTTTTCTTTGCAGCGCTTGTTTCGCTGATATTCTTGGGATTTGAATATTTTGTTGTCACAAAAAAACATGCGTTTGAAGGGGCACTGAGAAGGGGCGAAGACGAAATATATAAGGCAATAGGCGTTGCGCCCAAGCAGAAAGTAGAATTTGGCTCTGCGCTGAAAAAAGTTTCTACTAAAAGGAAAAAACGCTGATTTTTTCAAAAAGCAAAGGCAACAAAAGGTTTAAAAAGTGGTTTATAGAAACAAATAGACTTATCTATGAAACAAAGAAAATTGAGGAAAACAAACCCCGAAATCGCTGTTCTGGCAAGGAAACTGGAAATTATTTCAAAAAAGCAGAAAGCGCCTATCTGGGAAACTGTTTCAAGAATCCTAATTGGCCCTTCAAGAAACTGGGCTGAGGTAAATATTGAAAAGCTTGACAGGATGACAAAGGACAAGGATGTTGTTTTAATCCCAGGAAAGCTGCTTGCCGCAGGAACACTTTCACATCCTGTATGCGTTTATTCTTTCAGGGCTTCTGAAAGTGCCAGAAAAACAATTTCAGCTGCAAAAGGAAAAATCGGCACAATAGAGGAGATACTTGAGAAAAATCCAAAAGGAACCGGGGTAAGGCTGATAAAATGAAGTCAAAAACCTCTTTAAATATGTCTGTTTTTGACATATTTGAAAATCAGAAAAGTAGAGGAGTGATTTTCAAATGAAAATTATAGACGGAACAGGGCTTGTGTTGGGAAGGCTTGCTTCAAAAGTTGCGAAAGAAGCTCTTAACGGAGAAATTATTTCAATCATAAATTCAGAAAAAGCAGTTGTAACTGGGGGAAAAAAAGATACTTTAGATCAGTACAAAGAGCTGAGATCTGTCGGCAGCCGATATAAGGGGCCGTTTTTCCCAAGACAGCCGAATTTAATAGTCAACAGGACAATAAGGGGAATGCTACCCTACAAGAAAGAAAAGGGAATAAAGGCATACAAGCGGATTAAGGTTTACATTGGAGTGCCGAAAGAGCTAAGCGGAAAGGAAACAATAACTTACGAAGACGCAAAGCTCGGATTTTCAATGCGCAAAAATTATATGACTGTTGAAGAAATTTCAAAGCAGCTGGGATGGAACGGATGAGCACAGCACAGCCAAAACAAAGGCAGGCAAAGGAAAAAATTGTGAATGTCGCCGGCAAGAAAAAGAAAGCAACAGCAAGGGCTCGCGTTAAATCAGGAAAAGGCTCAATAAGAATTGACTCTGTCCCGCTTGAGAAATGGGGAAACTTCTATTACAGAAATATTGTTGCAGAACCGCTTATAGCAGTTCAGGATGCCATAAAGGAGCTTGATATTGATGTCTGGACAAAAGGCGGGGGGAAAGTAGGGCAGGCGCACGCCGCAAGAGTCGCTATTGCAAGAGGGATTGTTGAATTCATGCGCAAGCCAGAGATAAGAAAAGCTTTAATTAGCTATGATAACAAAATACTCAGCGGAGATTCAAGGCAGCGCGAGCCGAACAAGCCGAACAAAAGCGCGCCGAGAGCGGCAAGGCAAAAATCATACCGTTAAATAAATTAAGGCTTGTCGCTGGTAGCTAGCAGCTAGTAGCGCGACAAGCGACGAGCCACAAGCTACAAGCTGAACCAATTACAAGGAGTAAAAATGATTATCCCAATAAGATGTTTCACCTGCGGAAAAACAATTGCGTCTGAATACGAGGAATACAAGAGACGGGTAGCTGCAGGAGAAAACCCGAAAGATGTTCTTGATTCTTTGAAAATAACAAGATACTGCTGCAGAAGAATGCTTATCTCGCAGGTTGATTTGATAGATGAGATAATGGAATACGAGGCATAGTTACGGCAATTTTGTTTTTCCTGTATTTACAATCAAATATTTCTTGTTTATATATAGAATTATTTTGTAGATTATAGCTAAAAAGATATCTTTAAATTGTATGCTCACCACTATATTTTTATGGTTTGGGAAAAATCACCTGATGAATTGCACAAATACTTCATAGGCGCATTTCCAAAACTCGCAAAATACAGAAACTACCCTGCTAATCTTGTTATAAAACTTGCGGGGCTAAATAAATTAGATGATATGTTCAATCTTTATCAGCAATTTGATGGGAGCTTAACTATTAATGATTTCGAAATTGGTAGTTTATTTCGGTTTATTAAAGGGGAAATTAAGCAAAGAAAATGCATACCTCTCGTTGCTTTACTCGATAAACATATAATCGGAGCTATTTTCATTATAAAACAAAATGGAAAACCGCCTTTAATGAGGTGGATTTGCGTTGACAAAGAATATCGGCATCAAAACATAGCCATTTGCCTTTATTTAGCTGTATTAAAATATATTGGCGAAAAACTAAATCGCGATGAGGTAGGTTTTATAACTTTTAATCAAGAGTGGATGAATTTTATGAAAAAGCTTTTTAGGGCCAAGGAAATTGCCCAACCATTTAGCGGACGATTCAGTCCAGCTTATTACACCTTTAAATTTCCCAAATAATGCTTAGTAGGCTTTCGCAAAATAAACCACAAACTTCGCCTTTTTCCCGCATTTTATGCATTCGCCAGGGTTTTTCGGCTGCTCAAAAGGAATTGCCCTTAGTGTGGCTGTTGTGTCTTTTTGTATAGAATCTTCGCATTCAACAGAGCCGCACCAGCTCGTTTTTATGAAGCCGCGCTTTTCTTCCATTATTTTCCTAAATTCTGCGTAAGATGACGCTGTGCAAGTGCTCTTTTCAGCGAATTTTTTTGCATTCGCAAGCAAATCTGACTGGATTCTGCCAAGAAGCTTTGGAACAACATTTTCAAGCTCCTTCATTTTTACAATTTCCTTTTTGCCTGTGTCGCGCCGCACTAATACAGCAGAATCTTTCTCAATATCCTTTGGCCCGATTTCAATTCTTAGCGGGACTCCAAGCAGCTCCCATTCATTGAATTTCCAGCCAGCAGTGTATTCCTCGCGGCCGTCAAGCTTAACGCGGAATTTTTCTTTCAGCCGCTTCTCAATTGCCTGCGCGGCTTTCAAAACCTTTTCCTTTCCCCTGTCAAACAGGATTGGGATAACTACAATTTGAGTTGCAGCTATGGCAGGCGGCAAAACAAGCCCCTTGTCATCGCCGTGCATCATTACAAGAGCTCCGATTAATCTTGTTGAGAAGCCCCATGAGGTTGTCCATGCGAATTTTTCAGTCTTGTCCTTGTCCAAGAATTTAATCCCGAAAGGAATTGCAAAATTCTGGCCAAGATTATGCGAAGTCCCCATTTGCAGCGCTTTCCCATCAGGCATCATTGCCTCAAGCGTTGTTGTAAAAAGCGCGCCTGCGAATTTTTCCTTTTCGGATTTATATCCCTTTATTGCAGGAATCGCAAGAAGCTCGCTGCACATTTTTTCATAAACGTCAAGAATTGAAAGAACTTCAGTGTCAGCTTCTTCCTTTGTTGCATGCACTGTATGGCCTTCCTGCCACAGAAATTCCCTTGTTCGCAGGAAAAACTTTGTCATCTTTGTCTCGTGGCGGAAAACATTTGCCCATACATTGAATAAAATAGGCAGGTCGCGCCATGATTTCACCATTTTGGAATAAGTATCCATGATAATTGTCTCAGAAGTCGGCCGCAAAGCAAGCCTTTCCTCTAATTTGTCATTTCCGCCATGGGTAACCCAAAATACTTCAGGGGTAAAGCCTTCAACGTGCTTCTTTTCCTTCATCAAGAAGCTCTCAGGAATCACCGCAGGGAAATAAGCGTTCCTGTGGCCAGTTGCCTTTATTTCAGCATTAAAGTATTCCTGTATTTTCTCCCATATTTCAAAAGCATTCGGGAGAATTGACATGAACCCTTTTACTGCAGTAAAATCAGCTAGCTTTGCCTTTAGCACAACCTGGTTGTACCATTCGCTGAAATCATCTGATTTTTTTACAGTTATTCCAATGAGTTCTTTGTCTTCTGCCATCGCACGTTTTTAGTTGGTTTTTGTTTAAATAAGTTAGTGGGGCAGTAGATTTCATAGTTGCCCCAACATTTTATGATTAGGCGCATCACAGTGCTTGATTTTCACTTTCGGCGCACTAGCTTGTTTTCCCAGCTTTTTTCGCACTTAGCTAGCTAAGACCGCTTAGGCGAAAAAAGCTGGTGCAGGGAGGAGGATTTGAACCTCCGAAGACGCTAAGTCATGGGATTTCTTCAGCAAAAAGCTGCTTAAGTCCCACCCCTTTGGCCAGGCTCGGGAATCCCTGCAACATTAATGGCTAATATTGTGCAACACATCATTAAAAATATATTGGCTGGCTGTTTAGGCGCTTAATAAGTTAATAATCAATTTCATAGTGCCGAGTGCAACTACAAAAAAATACGGCAGAATTATTATGAATGCACCTGCTCTTGTTGTTTTATAATTCTCTTTCATTGCAATATATGCAATCCAGACGCTCCAGTATCCGGTTATTTCAGGGAATACAGGCAGAATATTAAGGAACAGCGGTACAAATGCAAAACAGGTTAGTTTTATTGTCCTGTGCAGAATATTGCCTTCTGCGATGTCTGCGCCTGAAACAATAGAGCCAAGGAAATGGAAGACCACTGCAAGGAACAGTGCCCATATGACAAAAATAATCGGCCTTACTATAAGCTCAAACATAAACAAAAAGCCTCGCACAATTGATGCCACTACCTGATACCACATTGGCGCCCCGGTGAGTGTCATCAAAACATCTTTCCACAGGTAGTTCCCAAAAACACCCATTACTGCGGCTACAACAACAACTGCTATCGGGACCGAAAGCGAATGGGGCAATTCAGCTTCATCAATAATCATTTTAACAGCTTCTCTTGGGTTTACAAAGATTCCTCTGACATCCCTTGAAAATCTGCTCCCGAATGTGTGCACTTCTTTAGGCGCCCTGACCATACACTATATAATGAACGAGGTTATTTATAAAGATTAAAATCAGACGGGGCCGTAGTGTAGCTTGGGAGCATGAATGCTTGGGGTGCATTTGGTCGCCAGTTC
Source organism: Candidatus Undinarchaeota archaeon (assembly GCA_964401205.1). Taxonomy (GTDB): domain Archaea; phylum Undinarchaeota; class Undinarchaeia; order Undinarchaeales; family Naiadarchaeaceae; genus CAYNXO01. The sequence continues at coordinate 5,201 of CAYNXO010000003.1, read as the reverse complement.
AAATCTGGCCGGTCCCATTTCAGCTTTTTTGCCACTAAGCAAGTCGTAGCTATTTTAGGAGGCAAAAAATGCTTTACAAGCATTTCCTCGCTGCGCTCGGAAACCTCAGGTGAAACCTCTACGGTCACAAAGCGAGGGCATCATCCAACTTGCAACAGTTGGTGGGCGGAGCAAACGCCTGCAATCACCCTCGCTTTGTGTCACTACCCGCCTCACGTTGTCGTTAAGGAACAAAGTTCCTTAACGCACACGAAACCTTTGGTTTCGTGTTGTCGGCGGTGGGAAAAATAACTCGCGCGCTGAAAGTGAAGAGCAAGTGCGGTTATGCGCCTTCCTACAAAATGGCAAAAAAGCTGAACGAAAGGCTTTTAAAAGCAAATTAACTATATGCGCTTGGAGGGGATAATTCGAAATGGCAAAAAAGAAAATTAAAGCAAAAGCTAGGGTAAAACATAAGAAAGCAGTCAGCAAGAAAAAAGTTGTAACAAAGGCAAAACCAAAGTCTCTTGCACCAAAGATGAAACCGATTCCAGGAAAGCCGGCTTCAATAATAGTTGCAGCACCTGAAAAAAGGCTTGCCGGAAAAATTGAGCATTTCTACAACAACATCGGCGTGGCTATTGTAAAGCTTACTGACAGCGACTTGTCTCTCGGGGATGAAATTTCAATTGAGGGGCCGCACACGACTGTGAAGCAGAAAGTCGTTTCAATGCAGCTTGAGCATGAGAAGATAAACATCGGCAGGATTGGGCAGATAATCGGGCTGAAAGTAAGCGGCAGGGTAAGGGAAAACGACGTTGTTTACAAGATAATAAAGAAAATCTGAGCCGTTCTTTTCCTCAGTTTTATGGCAATTTTTATAAGCTCTGCTGCCAACTATATTAGCCATGGTGCATAAGAGAGAGCCGTATTGGATTCTGCCAGGCAGAAAGCTTGGCGCGTATTTAGCCCCGTTAGTTGCTTCTGCAAATTTCAATCAAAAAAGGCAGTGCGGAATAAAGGGCCTGAAAAAAGAGTATTTGGTTTATCAGGAGCCAAAAGGAAAGGGGTATTCACACATTGGCAGGTTCAAGGAACACAAGAAATTTTTGCCGGACGAATTGCGGCACATAATGGAGAGGGATGAATATGACCTTGTTTTTCTCGTGGAGGGAGAAAGAGGGGAAACCTATGTCCTAAAAGCCTTTCAGGAAAATAACAGAAAATTAATTGAGGACGAGCTAAATGCATCGCGGACAATGGCGCAAAAAAACATTGGCCCGCAGCTCCTTAACGGAATTTTTGAGGCAAAAATCGGCAGCCATACAATCTATCTTTTTGCAGAAGAATATCTCTCGCCGCGAAAAGGCTGGCATCCGCTTGCAGAAGTGTGGAAGATGGTAAAAAATCACGGCAGAAAATTTGCAGAAAATTTTGCCAAGCTTGTCCGCCGCCTTCACTTAGCGGGCTATGTTTACCACGAGGAATTTTTCCCGCACTTATTCATAAAGCCGCTGACAGGCGAACTGAAGCTCATAGATTTTGGAACCGCCTACAAAAACGCCAAGCCGGGAATGTATGATGAAGAGGTAGAAAAGTGCCTTGAACTGCTCAAGGAAAATTTCTTCAGCGAAGAGGAGCAGGAATTATTCATAAAAGCATATGAAGAGGATTACCGGCAAATAGGCGAAAATCTGCGCACAGATACAGTAATACTAAAAGGCACCCTATACTCCACTTCCTGGCAAAAGCGGAAACAAAAAGCTTAATAACAGCTTTTTTGCCACTAAGCAAGTCTAAGCTATTTAAGGGGGCAAAAAATGCTCTACGAGCACACAAAGGAACAGCTGTTCCTTTGTGCACACGAAACCTTTGGTTTCGTGTTGTCTACTCGCTAGCGCTCGTAGACCTGGGAAAAGATACCAGTGCGCTTACAGTGCAGAGCAAGTGCGGTGATACGCCTAATTTAAAAAACTATATCAATAAACCACAGCTTTTTGCCAGTGCTGTTGTAGTTGCGCAGTGCGAAAAACCTCAGGCGAAATCTTCGATTTCGCTACCCGCAAACAAAGTTTGCGGTGGGAAAACTCAACAAATGAAAGTTGCGCGCCAAGCGCCTGCGAAACCTTTAAAAGAGGGCACAATCATTCTAAAAAGTTAATTATTGCTTAGGAGGTTTAAAGTAATGAGCATGGAATACGTTTATGGCGCAATGCTTTTGCACTCTGCAAAACAGCCGATAACAGAGGACAATCTGAAGAAGGTTGTTGAATCAAGCGGAGCCAAATTTGATTTGGGTGTGGCAAAGGCATTAGTCACAAGCCTGCATGGCGTTGATATTGAAAAGGCCATTGCAGAAGCTGCTATGCCAGTTGCTGTTGCAGCACCGGCTGCAGGTTCAGCATCTTCTGGCGGAAAGGAAAAGAAAGAAGAGAACAAAGAGGAAGAAAGCACAGCAGCAGTTGCAGGGCTTGGAGCACTGTTTGGTTAAATAAATTAAGGCTAGTCGCTTGTGGCTAGTAGCTTGTCGTTGCGACAAGCGACCAGCGACGAGCTACAAGCTGAACCAATTGCATGGCTAGTCAATCAAACCTTGTTTTGAAGCTAAAAGATGAAGCGTTTGCTCTCCTGGGCAAAGGGGAGCAGATTGCCGCTGTTTTTAACAAAGCCAGCTCAGGGCTTTTCATGTACAAAAGAAAGCCAACGGATAAATTCAAAATTGCGTACAACTGCCGGAAATGCGGCTGCGAAGAGCAGGCTGAAATGGATTTGACAGTGCCATATAAGGTAAATTGCGAAAAATGCAGCGCTCTGATTTTTAAGCAGGAGAAAACTTCAAAAGGCGGGAAAAAATTCGCTAAAAAAACCTGACTTTATTTCTTTCCAGCGCGTTTCGGTTTTTTCAGTATTGTGCCTTTTCTTTCTTCAATTTCTTCCCTTAGCAGGGGCAGCTGCCTGTTTACTTCCCTGATAAATTCGCCATATTTCTTTATTTTTATATGATATTCAGTTTCAGACATGCTCCCTTTATTGAAATAAGTTTCTTGGGTCTTGTTAATGAGATCCTCCAAAATTTTCTTTTCAAGCAGAAGCTTCTGCATTTTCAGCTTTTTTGAATAAATAACAACCCAGTCAATTCCAAGAATAACTGCAACAACTGCAATTATTGCCGCAATCACAATCTGCTTCCACATGGAAAGCAGTTTTTCGCCAAAGGTTTTTGAAGCTTTTATCAGAATATTTCCAGTTGTTGATGCTGCTTCAAGCTCAGAAATCTTGTCGTAAGCACGCGCAATTTTTTCCCTTGCGCTTTCATATCGTTCAGCCTGCAGGTCTTCCTTTGCAGAAGCGTAAAGAGCCAGCGGCTCTGTTGCATTTATGCTGCCCTGCCGCTCTTTTATTACCAAATCAAGCGCTTTTAATTCGTCGCTCACGCTGAATGCAAGAGTTTTCAGGCCTTGGATGTCGCTCGCACTCTTCAGGACTTCCTTGTAGGATGCACTGCCTGTTTTCTGCTCATAAGAAAGCTGGGCGGCAAAAGACTGCTGGCCGCCAAGAAGCAAATCATTTACGCGCGTAGTGTTGAAGCCGGACTTTTGCATCTCTGTTATTGCAGATTCTGCACGCAATAATTCATTTTTTGCAATAAGCGCTGGCTGGGAAATGTTTGCAGCCCCGCTAACTGATTCTGCATGAGCCACGGCTCCTGAAAACAATACAAAACAAACAATTGCTGCAATCAGCATTGCTTTCATTTTTGCCCTGCCAATTTGTTTTTGAAAACACTGAATATTCCGCCTTGCTTCTTCAGCGCTTTCTGCGCTTCAATTGTTGCCCGTTTTTCTTCAATTTCGCCCAGGCGTGCTGTAAAGCTCTTCATTTTATCCTCGTAAACTCTTGTCTCTACATCTCCCCGGTCCATATACTTCTTTTGCATTTCTTTTATTAGCTCCATGAGCCTTGCGGTTTCAGCCTTTAGCCTTGCTTCTTCCCTGCCGAATTTAAGCAGGTTGGCTTTCTTGCTGCCGAGCTCAACAATTTTCTGCACAATAGAGTTCAGCTTTGTCTCATACTGCAGCATTGCCTCAGAATACTCGCCCATGCTCATCTTCTTCTCGTCAAAGCATTCGCTCTGGATTGTTTTCATAAGGCCGAGAAGTACTTGCTCTTCCCTTTCCCTCTTTCTTAATTCATACGAGAGCACTGAATACTCGCCATAGAAGAATGCCGCAATGCCTATTATTGTGGCTGCAATTGCGCCAAGAACAATGCCCCTGAGGTTGTGCCTTATGAAATAAACATAGTTGAAGAATCCCTTTGTTTCAACAAGGAATGTCAATTCAGCTTCCTTTGCCCTTGAAAGGGCTGTGCCGAAGTCGCCGCGGCTGAAAGCAACTTTTGCTATGTTTATTAAGCGCGAGCATTCAAGCACTTTTGCACCCTCATTTTTTGCAGTCTTTATCTTTGCGCCAATCTCGGCAATTGATGCGTTTGCTGCAAAAGCATCCCTTACCATTTCATCTATTTGCAGTTTCAGGTCCTGCACCAGCTTATAATCCCCGGTATCCAAGGCAGAGCGGCTGTTCTGCAGAAGGGTAATTGCACCCTCGGAATAAAACCCAGCTGCTTTTAATTTAGCAACTAATCCGTCTGTTTCGCTGACAAGCTTCTGCGCCTCTTCTGTTGTGATTTCATGCACCCTTAAAACAACCTGTGTGCTCTCTGTTGATTTTGTAGTAACAACGCCCTTGATCACTGTTGATTTGATTGTAAAAGTCAGGGTGTGCTTGCCTTCTGTGAAGTAGCTTGGTGCTGTGATTATTACCTCAACAGGGTAATTTCCGTTTTTCGGGATTTTTTTGATAAAGCTTGGCTCAATGCGCAGGTATTTTGACAGCAAACCCTCAATTTCAATTGAAACATTTTCCATCACAGAGTTTGGATAAGGATTCCCTACAACAAACGGGAATGACTTGTCTTTTCCGCGCACTAAATCGTAAATTTTCGGGGTTCCGAACAAAGTTTCCTTCTGAGCTTCGCTTAATCCACCTCCGCCGCCTCCGCCGCCGCCTCCGACGCCGCCTCCGCCTGATGCTGCAGGCAGGGCAGTGGTTGGCACAGCAGTTATTGTAATGCTGCTTGATGCATTATTTGTCTGGTTTGCAGAATAATTCGTAAAGCCGGTTTGTATCCTGACCGCTTTTGTTCCAATAACAGCAGAG
>CAYNXO010000002.1:30637-36376 GCA_964401205.1 Candidatus Undinarchaeota archaeon | reverse complement strand
ACGTGGCCAGGGGGATACGCAAATATACCTTTTATGATAGTAGTTGCAGGAGTTTTGTATTACACATTCAGATTGCTGGAAATAAACCTTAGTGAAACTGGGCACCTTTTTGATGTAAAGAATTATTACATAGGGCTTATCGGAATACTTCTCCTGGCACTCTACATTTCATACACGAAGAAATTCCCATTCTCCCTTACAATATTGCTTGCAGGAACGCTATTTGTAGTTGCATTTATTGTGCCTGCACTGGCTTTGTTCTGGCACCGCCATTTGAAGCATGCTGAGAAATTCTTCAGCCCTATAAAATTAAAGGAGCTCTTGCTAAGGTCCCTTGCCATAATAAAGAATTTCGTTCTTGGTCGGACAGCAGAGGTCAGCAGGGACTGGCTAGGTGTTCTTGTGATTGCCACATTTATCATTGTCGGCTGTGGCCTTATAGCGATTATTCTTACACTCCATACCGCGAATATTTTCGGCCTTGTTAAAAACTTTTTGTCTGTCCGTGCAGTGCAGCGCGCTCCTGTTACAGGAGTTGAAACAATCAGGAATGTCTTTCTGACTGTTGCAGAATTTAATCCGGCTAATGCACGCACAATAATATTCTCAGTTCATATAGCACCAATATTTCTGGCAGTTTCTTCTTTACTATTACTGCCTTTTGGCCTCTTGAAAAAGATCAAGGAGCACATTTATTTTGTAGTTTTTGTCCTTATGTTAGCCATAACGACATTTTATGCCAGCCTTAATGGAAACAGGTTTATTGAAAATTTTGCAATGCCCATTGCCATTTTAGCTTCAATAATTGCAGGCGCCTATGACTTTTATGACAAGGCAAACAAGGAAAAGCTCAGGAGAATTTTGATAATCGGTCCGATAATTTTTATACTGGCTGTTTTGCTTTTAATGCCAAACATATCTGCAGAAAAGGGCAAGTCGCAGTTCGGCCAGCCGTACATACAATCCTCATTCAGCCTTGCAAAAGCGTCTGGCGGTGGAGAAGGGCAGAATTGGCTGGATTTCTACAGCTGGGCAAAAAACAGCACAGAACCCGGAACAATTTTTGCGTCCTGGTGGGACCCTGGCCATGGATTCACAGCACTTGCTGAAAGGCCTGCAGTTGCTGACGGAAGCCAGAACCACGTTCACGTCCATGACCTGGCAATAATTTTTACAACAAATAATGAAACAAAAGCCCTTGAGCTTATGAAAAAATACAACATTTCTTATTTCTACACAAGCTCGGACCTGATTTCAAAATATGGCGCAATAAGCTTCCTTGCAAGCGGAAACGGAGAGAATTATCAGATGCTGGCTGCTGACCGGGCCCAGGTCTCACAGTCGCAAAGCGGTGCCTTGATTGTTCCATATCCATTAAACTTCCAGACAGAGCAAGGGGAAGTCAAGACAACAATACTTCTCAGCCTCAAAAACAACTTTACAGATGCTACTGCAAGCTGGGCAATCGGCTCAAACCCCGCAAAGAAAATTGCACGCCTCATCTTCTTTGACCAGAATGGCAACGGCTATTTCAAGAACGAAACTACAAACGAAACAGCAGACATGATGCTCTATGTTTATCCTGGATATGGAAATGCCTTCTTCCTGCCTCCATATTTAGAGCAAAACACGCTTACAAAGCTTCATTTGTTTAATGGAGTTGATGTGCAAGACCATTTTGAACTCGTGAAGAACTTTAACGATGAAATAAAAGTTTTCAAGGTAAAATACTAACCTGGCATTTTAATTCATTTTCGGGAGACGGGGAATGGAAAACGAAGAGAAGAAAGACAATAAGCAAGAGAAAAAAGAAGAAGCACAGCCAATTTCTACAGTGACTTTTACAGATTCAAACATTCGTGCAGAAGTCACAACACCCAAGCAGGAGCCCCAAATAATTCCGCCAAAACTCAAAAAGCTTTTTGGCAAATTTGCCAAAAACAGGAAATATGTTGTTTATTCAGTTCTTGCCCTGATTTTGGTTTTGGCAATTCTTCCGCGCCTCTATACAGCAGCTTACCCCTCTCTTATAGGTACAGACTCCTTCTGGCAGTACAGGCACTCAAAAGAAATTTATGAGCATGGCTACCCAGGGACTGAATTAAAGGCATTAACCGAATCTGAGAAATCAGTCTGCTGGCGCGAGCCTGCCTGCACATTTGACAGGACAAAAGTCTACTGGGATACATTGCATGATGCGCCTGGCGGAAGCGCAGCTCCTGTTGAATTATACCAGTACTTCAATGCATATTCTTATAAATATCTGGCAAAACTTTTCTTCCCAACCCTTCTTGACTGGGTTAAGTTTACACCTGTATTTTTTGCACTGCTCTCATCAATCGGGGTTTTCCTTCTTGGCCGCGAATTATTTGGCGATATTACAGGGCTGGCAGCATCCTTCTTGTTTTCTTTTTCAGGCACTGTTGTCGTAAGATCAACAGCAGGCTATTCTGACTCGGATATGCTAATTATATTTCTTTTCATAACAACGTTCTACCTCTTTTTGCTTGCGTGGAAAAAGAAATCCTTTAAGATGGCTGCTGCTGCAGGAGTTTCACTCGGGCTTGCCGGATTTGCATCCCCCGGAGGATATACAGCAGTTCCAATAATTCTGATCGGGGCAACAGTGCTGTACTTCCTTTGTAGTATTGTAAGCGGTTTCTTAAAGAAGAAAAAAATACTTGATTTAATAAAAGAAGAATGGAAAAATTACTCAATTTTGCTTATTTGTATTGCAATCGGCTTAGCAATTGTTGCGCTAATTGAAAGCCCGTTTCACGCAAATATTTTCCAGAGCCTGCTTAAATTCATCCAGATAAAGGCACCTGTAAGGACTATTGCCGCAGCCGGCTCAAGAAACGTCCTTCTTACTGTTTCGGAATTTGCAAGCATAAGCCCGCGCTTTTTAATTTACATAATTCACGTTTCCCTGCTTGCCCTGCTGCTTGTTTTTGCAGCAGCGCTTCCGATGGGGCTCAAAGAAAAAATAAAAGGAGATGCTTACAAAAAGATATTCCTTGCAGTTTTCTTCATTATGTTCCTTGTTGCATCCCTGAAAGCCATCCGATTTATTGAATTTTTTATAATTCCGGCAGCGATAATTGGCGGCCTTTCAATCCAGTTCCTTTTGGAAAAAATAAATGCAAAAAAATTCTACACATCTGTTTTTGTCATAGTTTTTCTGGTTCTTTTGCTGTTTGTCCTACCAAACATAAAGCCCCCTGTTGAGGAAGGCAAAATGTATCAGGGCTCTTATTTTGCAACAGCTTTCGAAGCCGGCATTGAAAATCTTAAGTACGCCCAGGGTGACCTGTCTCCTGCTTGGCTTGAATTTTTCAACTGGCTGAAGCAAAACACAAACAAAAACAATGTTTTTGCAAGCTGGTGGGACTACGGCCATGAGCTTGCAGCTCTTGCAGAAAGGCCTGTGGTCATAGACGGAAGCCAGAGCTACGAGAGAGTTTCTGCCATGGCACAGTTTTTCACAACTACCAATGTTACTGAAGCCCTTTCAATCCTCAAGCAATACAATACAACTTATATTTACACAAGCTCTGACATGGTCGGCAAGTATGCGTCAATAAGCTATCTGGCCACAGGCAATGAGTCTGTGATGACAATACTCCCCCTGACGAACATAGTGATCCTGGGCAACAACACAACAAATTACATTTACAGCTTCAAGAACGTCCCGAATTCTGGAATAACTGCTACAGTTGATGGCTCAGGAGAAGCTGACGCATCCCTTATTTACAAATACAACGCAACACAAATAGGGCAGATTTATTATGTTAACAACAACCAGCTGACTCTCAGGAACAACACAGGCAACAACGGCAACTTCATCAACCAGACCTTTTATTTCACAGCTGAATATGCCTATACAATACCGCTTCTCGGCAGCACAGGCGACTCAATGTTTATCCGCCTTCACTTGTTTGACGCCTCGGGATTAGAGGACCACTTCCAGGCGGTAAAATCTTTCGGAAGAGGTACAATAAAGCTCTACAAGGTTGTTTATTGATATGAAAAGTGCAGCAGTCATCGGCTTGGGTATGATGGGTGCAAACCACGCAAGAGTTTATTCCCAGCTTAAAAACATTGAATTAGTAGGATGCTCAGATATTTCTGAAAAAAACTCTGCGATAGCAAAAAACCTTCAGACCAACTTTTACTCTGACTACAAGGACCTTTTGAGCAATGAATCTCCTGATTTAGTAAGCATTTGCGTCCCGACAACTCTGCACAAAAATGTCGCCGCTTATACACTTTCTAAGGGAATCAATACTTTAGTCGAGAAGCCAATTGCAGACTCTGAGAAAAATGCTCTTGCAATAATAAAAGCAGCAAAAAAATCAGGCGCGAAGCTGATGACAGGCCACATAGAGCGCTTTAATCCGGTTATACGCGCAATAAAGGAATTCATTTTTTCAAACTGCCATAAAATATTGTCAATTGACATACAAAGAGTAGGCCCTATTCCGCCGCGCATAAAAGATGTTGGCGTTGTTCTTGATTTGGGAACTCATGACATTGATTTAGTCACGTACCTTACTGGAGAAAAAATAAAACTCGCATACTGCACAACAAACTCTTATACAAATGCTCTAATGAGCACCTCTCACTCCGTTCGAGGCCCCTCAAAAAAAGAGGACTCTGCTCACATAAATCTCACTTTAAAGTCAGGCATTTCAGCCTCAATTACAACAAACTGGCTCACTCCCTACAAGCAGAGGAAAATTGAAGTCATAACTGACAAGAGTGTTGTCCAGGGAAATCTTCTCCAACAGGAATTAATGGAATTCACGAAACACGGAGATTCATATGAAGGAAAAGCTCTCTTGGTTGAGAAAGCAGAGCCGCTTGCGCTTGAACTGCAGGCATTTGTTGATTCTGTAAGCAGCGGAAGCAAGGTCCCTGTCAGCGGAGAAGACGGCCTCTACGCATTGAAAGTTGCGCAGCTCTGCCTGAAAAGTGCAAAGGGAAAAAGAGTAATAGCGGTTAGGTAAATTTTAAAATATGGAAATAAGCCCAAGCGCAAAATTAGGGAAAAACTGCACAATAAGGAGCGGTTCCATTATCTATGATAATGTAATTATTGGCGACAATCTGAAAACCGGTCATAATGTCCTTATACGTGAAAACACAAAAATCGGGAATAATTCGCTCATAGGCACAAACACGATTATTGAAGGCGACTGCAGAATCGGCAACAACGTTTCAATACAGTCAAACGCATATATTCCAAAAAACTGCACAATTGAGGATTTTGTTTTCCTCGGCCCCTGCGTTGTCATAACAAATGATAAATATCCAATAAGGGAAAAACTTTCACACAGCGATTTGCACGGGGCAATAATAAGGAAAGGTGCATCAATTGGCGCAAACTCAACAGTCCTTCCCGGCATTGAAATAGGAGAGGGCGCCATGGTTGGTGCCGGAAGTGTTGTAACAAAAAATGTCAAAGCCTGGGAAATTGTTGCCGGCAATCCTGCAAGAAAAATAAAAAAAGTCCCTAAAAAATTCCGCGTCTTAAACAACATTAATGGCTAAAAAAATTAAACTATCTGTAATAATCCCTGCTTACAATGAAGAGCAGCGCATTGGCAAGACTCTTGCATCATATGAGTGGCATTTTTCAAAAAAGTATGATTTGGAGCTAATTGTTGTCTGCGACGGCACAACAGACAGGACAGAAGAGGTTGTTTCCAGATACTCAAAAAGGCACAAGCACGTCCG
>CAYNXO010000002.1:0-30627 GCA_964401205.1 Candidatus Undinarchaeota archaeon | reverse complement strand
GTCCGTCTTCTTACTTTCTCCATAAGGCTTGGGAAGGGAGGCGGGGCAATTCAGGGTCTTAAAGCCGCAAGGGGCGATATAATTGGCTTTGTTGATGCAGATTCAAGCACTTCAACAAGCGATTATGACCATTTAGTAAAAACCCTGCTTAAGCTAAATTGCGACGGTGTTGCCGCATCCAGATACCTTCATGAATCCCGTGTTTTAGCAAAACAGCCATTTCACAGGATATTCCTCAGCCGTGGCTGGAATCTTATCGTGCGCATGCTCTTTGCCATTCCATTCACAGACACACAGTGCGGTGCCAAGGTTTTCAAAAGTGAAGCTATTAAAAAAATCCTGCCCAAGATGGAAGCCCACGGATTTGAGTTTGATGTTGAACTTTTATGGAGAATGCAGAAAGCCGGCTATAAAATTGTAGAAGTTCCAATAACCTGGGTGCATGTTGAACAGTCCACATTCAGGATTGCAGACATAACCGGAATGCTTTTCCGCCTTCTAAAAATCCGCTTTCAGAACAAAAAATAACTGCAAAAGCACAATATTTTAATAGCTTTAAAATACATAAATACGACTTCCATGGGCTCTGACGTTGTTTTAGTATATCCAAAAACAGGGTTTGATGTGCAAAAGGTTTCAATAGAAACCCCCTTGTCTGTCTTGAGCGCAGCTTCTGTTGCTGACAAAAACGGCTATAATGTCAAGATAGTTGACCAGCGCCTGAATGACAAAAACTGGCAGAAGTGCCTTGAGGCAGAATTAAAATCAAGCCCGCTCTGCGTTGGAATTTCCTCAATGACCGGAATGCAGATTCATTTTGGCCTTGAAGCTGCAAAAATTGCCCGCGAGAAAAGCCCCAATACTAAAATTATCTGGGGCGGGATTCACCCAACACTTTTGCCTTTGCAGACTTTGGAACATCCGCTCGTTGATATTGTAGTTAAAGGAGAAGGGGAACAGACATTTTTTGAAGTTGTGCAGGCGCTTGAAAAAAACACGCCGCTTAAAGATGTTAAAGGAATTGCCTACAAGGAAAACAATGAGCTTAAGGAAACCCCAAACAAGCATGAATTTTTGGATTTAAACAAACTTCCTGAACTCCCATACCATTTGATTGACATGAAGGAATACTTGAAAAAGTCAGATGGGATGTTTTCATTCCAGGGAAGCCGAGGCTGCCCTTTCAAATGCGCTTTCTGCTGCAACCCGCTTTTGAGCAAGGGCTTCTGGAGAACAATGAGCGCTGAAAGAATAATGAGTGAAATTAACATGGTTCATGAAAAGTACAAATTCAAGAAACTCAAGTTTAACGATGAGAACTTCTTTGTTGACAAGGAACGGGTTTACAAAATTGCAGACAGCATAAACGGGGCTTATGAATGGGAAGCTCAGGCGCGCATAGATACGGTTTCATACATGGATTATGTCCGCTTAAGAAAATCAGGCTTGTATCAGGTGCAGCCAGGGATTGAATCAGGAAACCAGAGAATACTCAACTTGATACACAAGCAGCTCACACTCGATAAAATTCTTGAATACAACAAACTGATGGCAAAAACAGGAGTAATAGCAACATACAACTTTATGATGGGGTTCCCCGGAGAAACTGTTGATGAGATAAAAGACAGCGTAAACTTTGTTCTTAAACTACTAGGGGAAAATCCCCTTGCAGAGCTTTCAGCTTTTTACACTTTTGTCCCCTACCCAGGGACTGAATTGTTTGACCTGAGCCTACAATATGGTTTTAAGCCCCCTGAAAGCTTGGGTGGGTGGGCAAAATACAGCAGGCAGCATACTGAAACTCCCTGGATACAGGACAAAAAGGAAATGCTTCAGAATCTTGAGATTACTTCCAAGTTTGTTGATTCCCGCAGAATTCCACGTCTTTTCAAAGGAACTTTTGTGCCTGGCTTTGTCCCGAAGATAATGGGGAATGCTTTCAGGAAAAGATGGGCAAAAGGAAATTTCAGTATGAGCAGTGATTTGAAACTAGTTAAAATGATTATTGAGCGAAAAGTGAGAGTATCAAATGACTAAAGACTCTGCAAATTCAGGCAATTTTCCAAAATCGCCTCCTCAACTTACTAAAGAACAAAGGCATATACGGGAAGATTTTCTGAGCTATTGGCTTGAAATCCTGCCACAGCGTTATGTGTCTCTTGAAAAGTTTAATCATAACTACCCCCTGCAAACCTTTAGGCCACAATGCAAAACCCTTGAAATTGGTGCAGGCCGTGGCGAGCATCTTAGTTATGAAAATTTGGACAGTCAGGAATATTTTGCCCTTGAGATGCGGCCAGAACTAGCTAAAATAATCAAGGAAAAATTCCCAAAAGCCAACATTGTTGTTGCAGACTGCCAGAAGCACTTGGATTTTCCAGACAATTATTTTGACCGGGTTTTGGCAATTCACGTCCTTGAACATTTGCCAAACCTGCCTAAAGCCCTTGATGAAGCGCAGCGCATTTTAAAGCCTGGCGGATTTTTTTCCGTCCTTATTCCCTGCGAAGGCGGATTTGCGTATAAGCTGGCCAGGAATATCTCAGCCCGCAGGATTTTTGAGAAAAGATACCCAACTCAAAATTATGACTGGTTCATTGCCTGTGAGCACATAAACACACCTGATGAAATAATTGCTGAATTGCTTTCCCGCTTCAAAATAACACATCGGCATTATTTTCCGCTGCGCGTTCCAATCACGAGCATAAATCTCGTAATAGGCCTGACATTAACGCCACTTAAGCAGGACAAATAAAGGTTTAAATAAGAAATCATAGAAGCAATTTAATATGGAATCCAAAAAAACAATAGTTACTGGCGGAGCAGGATTCATAGGCAGCCACATAGTTGATGCTCTGCTAAAAGAAGGTCATTCAGTTACGGTTATTGACAATTTTTCAAACGGGAGAAAAGAGAATCTCAACCAGCATAAAAACAACAGGAATTTGAAAATTGTTGATGCAGATGTCTCTGATTTTGAAAGCATTAACAAGCATTTCGACAGGATTGAATGGGTTTTTCATCTCGCTGCGCTTGCTGACATAGTCCCTTCAATAAACCACCCTCTGAAATATTACAAGTCAAATGTTGACGGAACAGCTGCTGTTCTTGAAGCATCTCGCCTAAACAATGTAAAGAGATTTGTCTATGCAGCCTCTTCCTCCTGCTATGGGATTCCTGATAATTATCCAACCCCTGAAACAGCTGAAATAAGAGTGCAGTATCCTTATGCACTTACAAAACATCTCGGCGAACAGTGCGTAATGCACTGGGGAAAGGTCTATGATTTGCCTGTTATATCACTAAGACTATTCAATGTTTACGGCCCAAGGTCAAGGACAACAGGAACTTACGGAGCTGTATTCGGAGTTTTTCTTGCCCAGAAGCTTGCAGGCAAGCCATTCACAGTTGTCGGTGACGGAGAGCAGACACGGGACTTCACTTTTGTAAGCGATGTTGCCAGTGCGTTTATCACAGCTGCAAAATCCTCTGTTAAAAACGGGATTTTCAACATAGGCTCAGGCAATCCTCAAAGCATTAATAAATTAGTAAGTTTACTCTCTGGGAATAAAGTTGTGCATATTCCAAAAAGGCCAGGGGAGCCGGACTGCACGCAGGCAGACATAACAAGTGCAAGGAAAAAGCTGGGGTGGGAGCCGAAAGTCAGCTTTGAAGAAGGCGTAAAAATAATGCTTGATAATATAAATTACTGGAAAGATGCTCCTGTGTGGGATGAGAAATCAATAGCAGAGGCAACAAAAGACTGGTTTAAGTATCTTTCAAAATAAAATGAAAAGCACCAAAGTAGTTGAGCTCGAGGGTTTGCAGAAAATTATTGCAAATCTTAAAAAAGAAGGGAAGAAAATCGTGCACTGCCACGGTGTATTTGATTTGCTGCACGTAGGCCACATAAGGCACTTTAAGCAGGCAAAGAAATTCGGCGATATTTTAATCGTAACAATTACTCCTGACAAATACGTGAACAAGGGGCCAAACAGGCCGGCATTTACTGAGAAATTAAGGGCAGAAGTCCTTGCTTCTTTGGACTTTATAGATTATGTTGCAATTAACAAGTGGCCAACAGCTGTTGAGACAATAAAGATGCTCAAGCCGGATTTCTATGTAAAAGGCTCAGAGTACAGCAATCTTGAAAACGACTTGTCAAAGAAGATACTTGACGAGGAAAAGGCAGTAAAGGAAGCTGGAGGGGAAATAAAATTCACTGAGGACATAACTTTCAGCTCAACAAACCTCATAAACCAGCATCTTAAAATCTTCCCGCCCCAGACAGAGTCCTATCTTGTTGAATTCTCAAAGAAATACACACCCAGGGAGATTATTGATTACATTGACAAAATAAAAAATCTGAAAATCCTTGTTATCGGAGAGGCAATTATAGACGAGTACTGCTACGGCAGGGCAATAGGGAAGGCAGGAAAGGAGCCGATGATTGCCCTCAAATACCTTAATACAGAAAAATTTGCAGGCGGAACTTTGGCAATAGCAAACCATCTTGCAAATTTCTGCGACAATGTTTCTTTGTTTACACTTTTAGGGGAAATAGACTCGCAGGAAAGCTTCATAGAAAAGCATTTGAACAAAAAAGTGCGCCGCTTGTTCCACTGCAAGAAAAATTCTCCGACAATAGTAAAAAGGAGATTTATTGAAGTTTCTCCGCTCAGGAAGCTTCTTGAATTTTATGAGTTCAATGACAGCTCAATTGATGCCGAGCAGAGTAAAGAACTCTGCAAGTTCCTTGAAAAAGTACTGCCTGCTTATGACTTAGTCCTTGTTGCAGACTTTGGCCATGGCATGATTGACAACGACATGATAAAGCTCATTACAAGCAAATCAAAATTCCTTGCAGTCAACACACAGACAAATGCAGGAAATATGGGCTACAATGTTATTACAAAATACCCAAAAATAGACTATATTTGCACAGACGAGCGCGAAGTAAGGCTTGCGTGCCTTGACAAGAACAGCGACCTTTCTGACTTAATTCCCGAATTAGCAAAGAAAACTTCCTGCAGCAGGATAATAGGAACACAGGGAGCAGAAGGCTGCATAGTCTTTTCAGGAAATGAAGAGAAGCGCGTCCCAGCACTCACTGAAATCGTTGTTGATACAATGGGCGCAGGCGACGCATTTTTCTCCCTGACAGCACCGCTTGTTGCACTGAATGCACCGATTGAAGTTTCTGGCTTTGTTGGAAATGCAGTCGGAGCATTAAAGGTGAAAACTATTGGAAACAAAGAATCAATAGACAAAGTTGCGCTCTGCAAATACATTAACTCCTTGATGAAGTGGTAAATATGGCAGACAAATACAGAATAGACAGCCACAAGCTGATGTATCATGTGAAACGAGTTGATGAATGGCTTGACGGCAAGTTAGTTTATCCGATTTATGCTGAAATGTCCCCTTCCGGGGCATGCAACCACAGGTGCAAATTCTGCGGCCTTGATTTCATGAATTACCAGCCGAGATTTCTTGAAGCAAACATGCTTAAGGCAAGGCTTTCTGAAATGGCGGACTTGGGCTTAAAGAGCATCATGTATGCAGGCGAGGGCGAGCCATTCATGCACAAGGATATGGATGAAATAATCCTGCACACAAAAAATGCCGGCATTGATGCTGCACTGACAACAAACGCGGCATTGTTCAATGAAAAGCATTCCGACAAGATACTTGACAGCGTCACTTGGATAAAAGTCAGCATAAGCGGCGCAACAAAGGAAACCTATGCGAAAATACACAACACAAACCTGAACGACTTTGACAAGGTAATGCACAACATGAGATACGCCGCAAAACTCCGCGATGAAAACAAATACAAGACAACACTTGGCATGCAGTTCCTTCTCCTGCCTGATAATTTTCACGAAGCAGAATTAATGGCAGAAAAAGCAAAAGCAATCGGAATGGATTATCTTGTAATAAAGCCATACTCACAGCATTTGCTCAGCAAGACAAAAGTTTACGAGAACGTGAAATATGAGGACTATATGCACCTTGCTGACAAATTGCAGAAATACAATGACAGGAAATTCAATGTCATATTCAGGCTTAGGACAATGGAAAAGTGGGATAGCCAGAGCAGAAATTACAAGCACTGCCTTGCACTCCCATTCTGGACATACATTGATGCAGGCGGAAATGTCTGGGGCTGCAGCTGCTATCTCACTGACAAGAGATTCTACTACGGGAATATCAATGAAAACACTTTTGAGGAAATCTGGAACTCTGATTTGAGGAAAAAATCCCTTGAATGGTCTGAAAAAGAGCTTGATACTTCAAAATGCAGGGTAAATTGCAGGGTTGACGAAATAAACAGGTATCTCTGGGAGCTGAAAAATCCGGGTGAGCATGTTAATTTTATTTAACAAAATGAACTTATTTAATAAATTATCCTTGGACCAATTGCACATAAAGGCCAATCAAATAAGGAAAGATTTGGTAGAAGTTGCCGTTAAAAATAAAGCAGGCCATATCGCGCCCTCCCTTTCATGTGTCGATATTTTAGTAGCACTATATTATAGAATAATGAATCTTTCTGGTGACCCCCAATGGGCAGATAGAGATAGGCTTGTACTTTCGAAGGCGCATGGCTGCTATGGGTTATATGCAATTCTTGCAGATATAGGATATATTGAAAGAAAGAAGTGGGAAAATTTCTCTGTTGGAAATTATTTACAAGGGTGTGCTGAACGTGACATTGAGAAATGTATCGAGTCTGGGTGCGGTTCTCTTGGTCATGGATTGCCCATAGCAGTTGGTATTGCATTCGGAGCAAAACTGCAAAATAAGAAATATAGAGTTTACTGCATTGTTGGTGATGGCGAGCTACAAGAAGGTTCAAGTTGGGAAGCAATTCAATTTGCGGCGAAATACAAGTTATCAAATTTAACAGTAATTATTGATAGCAATAAATTACAGGCTATGGATTTTCTTGAAAATATTTTAACTATTGAAGGAAGAAAAGATGATTTGAAGCAAAAGATGGCAGCTTTTGGATTTGAAGTAAAAACTTGCAATGGGCATAACATTGCAGAGATAATTTCTATTATTGAAAAGTGGGTAAAAAATCAGGCAGAAATTGCCGCACCACAAGTATTGCTCGCAAATACAATTAAGGGTTACGGGCTGGCATGTATGGAAAATGTTCCAAAATTTCATTACCGCCTTCCTACTGAGGCAGAATTAAAAAGAGGGAATAGATATGACTAATGTAAACAATTATAGGGGAAATATTGTTGATGCAATTATTCCTTATGCAAAAAAGGACAAGAGAATTTTTTTGCTCGTCTGTGACATGGGATTTGCCGTTACTGATAAATTTAAGGAAGAGTTCCCTGACAGGATTTTCAATATGGGCATCATGGAGCAGGGAACTGTTGGCATTGCCGCAGGTATGGCTATGACTGGTTTAATACCTGTTGTATATTCAATTGTAAATTTTCTTGCTTTTCGTGCCCTTGAGCAAATACGAAATGATGTTATATTGCAAGATTTAAATGTTAAATTTATTGCAACTGGTGTAAATGATTATTTTAAATTTCTTGGGCCCTCACACACTTGTGGCGAGGACGATAAAAAAATAATGCAATTAATCGGAATGAAGGTATTTGACCCATACGAAAAAGAAGGCACTGATTTCAATCAAATAGTTGAAAAATGGATTAATGATAAAAAGGCAGGATATATTAGAGTTTGAATTGTTCAAATAAAATTAATATGCCTTGGCATTTCCTTTCCTGTTACATCCTGCAATTGTAGGCCCCTTTCTTTTAAATCAAATAAGGTTTCATTTACCTTGTGCTGAAGGCAAAGAGTTCCGCACATTTTTGTTGCATCAAATTTATCAGACCCCAAATAATTCATTACCTCCCAATATCTTTCACTTGCCCAGATGTCCTTAAATCTTTGCTTTGCAAAATTTCCAATATGAAATTTTTTATAATTTGAGTTAAAGAGCATTCCGCACGGAGCTACAAGACATGTTCCTGATGTTTGCAAAATAAATGCAGGGCCAAAACATTTTGTATATGTGCGATCCCTACCTGTCGCAAGTTTTGACCACTTTGCCTGAACAGAATAATCTTCTGTTGATAGTGCTTCTGCTATTTTCAATAATTCTATTGCTTCAGGAGTTTTATACCAGCTATAATCAACACCTAACCTACCAACTTCATCATCACTGCAATGCTTTATTACTGTATAGTCAACACCTAGTTCTTTCCCAAGCAGTGCGAGCGGTATAATCTGATCAGCATACTGTGGCAGCAAGACCATTTGCAGGCCTATTGTTACTTTTAAATCATTTTCATTTTTTATTCTAACACATTCTTTTATTATGTCTTTAACTTTGTAAAAATTCTTTTCATGTGTTCCCATAACTTCAGCATACCTTGCCGGCTCGCCAGCCGAGATGTTAAAGCGAATATATGTTAATTCGTCAAGTAATTCTAGAAGTTTCTCTTGCTTTAACAAAGAGCCATTTGTTCCAACTGCCATATCAAGACCATTTTCTTTTCCTTTTCTAACAAAGTCGTAGAAATATGGGCTGGCTGTGCTTTCCCCATCACTCACTAAACTAATTGCTTTTACCCCCTCACCCTGTTTATGACCAATCTCGATACAATCATCAAGAAAATTTTCATAAATATCCCAATTCGCTGGCGCAGCTGGATTATGTTGCAGTTCTGCATAACAATAAACACATGCATAGTTACATCTCTGCGTGAGTGCCATATCAATTGTAATAGGAGCAATTCTTTCCCCCCTTAACCAAGCATCTACTCTTTCTTTGTGAAAAGCGATTTTTGTAGTGTCTAGATGAAGCTTCTTCCTTGGATTGATTTCGTAGTTTAGTAAAGTGGTAACTCGTTCAATATCTCTTTTTATTTTTTCCATATTAATTTTGTATGAATGCGCTTGTGTTTGATTTTGTTCCATTGTTAAGGTAATAATCGCCCCTTTTGTTAAGAAGTATTCTCTTTCACATATAAATGTTGCTTTCTGAATATCTTCTCAAATTCATACATATTAATTGTGACTTAGTAATATTTATAAAATGCTAAGTAAATTGAAATCTGAAGGGCATTAATTCTAAATGCTGCTTTGTATCGCAAAAATTAAATGGCAATTAGCTTTGTTAAATTATACAAAAATTCAGTAGCAATCAAGATATTGTACTGGGCAGTCGTGAATTTTTTTGCGGCCATAATTGTCCTTTTTCTTTATATTATAAAACCATTTAAATTTGTAAAACTTTTTTTGCTCGTTGATGAGCGGATAGGACATCTAGCTGATCACACAGAACTTCTTTTGAGGCGCATGCAACTTGGAATTATAAAAAGTGAGGGAATTACTTTTGTTGGAATTGCAGGAAGAACTCCTGCAAATAAGCAGCTATTGAAAATGTTTAAACGCGAAATAACCATTATACAAATTCCCAAACCAGAGTTTGTGCGAGTTTTTTTGAGGAGCGTATTTAGTGAAAAGTCTCTATTTGGGAAGTCAGTATTTTATCAACCTGTTACTTGCAGAGTAAATGAATACTATGAATTTAATTATGGTAAGCCAAGCCTTTCCTTTACTCCCGAGGAGGAGAAGGGAGGAAAGGAGCTGCTGCAAAAATTGGGTATTCCAGCGGGGGCTTGGTTTGTCTGCTTTCACTCTCGCGATCCTGTATATCTTTTTAAGAAATATGGTAAAAAAACAAGGGACTATGACATCCGCGATGCTAACATAAAAAACTATCTAAAAGCTGCGGAGTATATAACTTCCTGCGGTGGCTATGCAATAAGAATGGGAAGTGCAGTTTCTGAAAAATTGCCCCCTTTGAAAAATCCTAAAATTATTGATTATGCAACTAAATCCAGAAATGATTTTTTGGATATATATTTACTTGCAAAATGCAAATTCTTTCTAGGAAGCACAGCAGGACTCTGGTGCGTACCAACAATTTTTAATGTTCCAATAGCAGGTACAAATTTTTTCCATTTTCACACTCCTTACAAAAAAATAGATTTATTCATTCCCAAAAAAGTGTTGTCCAAAATAAAAAAAAGATTCTTAGCAATTAGAGAAATCTTAGATTGGCAGCACAAGGTCGGACATCCAGCAGGTTATGTGAGAAGATGTTGAAAAAGCCGGCTTAAAAGTAATTGAAAACACTCCTGATGAAATTCTTGACTTAGCAAAAGAAATGAACGAACGCTTAGATGGCAAATGGAAAGAAACTGCAGAAGACAAACGGCTGCAAAAAAAGTTTCACTCTTTAATTAAGCCATATCACAATTGCTATGGAACTCCTGCACGAATTGGCGCCAAATTTTTAAGAAAGAACGAATATCTTTTGAAATAATCCTATCTCCCCATTAAAAGAACAATCCTGTTTTTCTCGGTGAGTGTCTGCGGCGCAGGAAGCGCGGCTCTTATTCTCTGGTTTATCACTCTTAATGATTCCGCTTCTTTCAGCTCAGGAACCTGCTTTTTGTTCCCGAAAGTTTTCCTGTATCCTGTAAGAAGGTGGATTCCATATTCAAAGTAAAGAAGGATTCTCATTATCCCGTAAAAGACAGGGCGGGGTATCTTTGTTACGAATTTGTTTCTTACCAGCAGCCTGTTAAGGTAAGTTGCAGGGCTCGCAATGTATCTTGCCATACTCTTTAATGTAAGCGACTTAATCGCGTTTATAATTATCGGCTTTTTGATTTCTTTTTGCCCGCCCTCAACATAAGGAAGATTTGTGTTGTGCTTGTGCGGCGAAGAATTCTTTTTTTCAATCGGTGCCCTGTAGAATTCGCGCATTGCCTCGTAAAGTATAAGAAAGTCCCAGAAAAGGACCTCCCTCATCGGCTTTCCTGTAAGGTTGATTGTGTAATTCATTTTGTTCGGATTTTTGTCAGAAACAAAAAGCAGATAGTCCTCTTCTTCTTCCGGCGTGGTTCCAATTGCTCCCTGCAACTGTGCATATTCGTATAAAGGCGTGCCCGGGAGCGGAAGCGCGTAGAAAATTCCATAGGTAATCTCGCTTGGCGGGACTTCCTGCATTCTTGCGATTTCGCCGACAAATTTGCCAGTCTCCATTATAGTTTCGTTTGTTTCGCCAGGCATTGCAACACACATTCCCAAGGGAGAATACAATCCGAGATTTTCAGCAGCAGTTAGTGCAGCAAAAACATTTTCTTTCCTGAAGCATTTTTCCATTATATCTAAAATCTTCTGGCTTCCTGATTCAACGCCGAATTTTATTGAAGTGCAGCCCATTTCCCTGAAAAATTTCATGTCATCTTTATTGAAAGAAGTGCACCTCACTCCCCCGCAGAACCACAGCATATCATATTTTTTCAGCATTTTTGCAAGCTCATAAGCATATTCCTTGTTTGAGCCGAAATTTTCATCTGCTATGAATATAAACTGTACATCGTGTTTTTCTTTCAGTTCAGCAAGATGTTTGTCCATTTTTTCAAGGTCAAAAGTAGTATAATTTGCAGAAAATCTCTGGCAGAATGCGCATCTCGCAACACAGCCCTTTGATGTCCAGATAAGGGCCATCTTTGGCTTCCTATGCGGCTCAAAGGTTCTTTTGTCGTGATAAAGGAATGTGCATGCCTGTCCATCCCTATAGTAGGCTTTTTCAGTGAAACCAGGATTTCCTAGAATTCCTTTTGCGAGGACATCATAGTCACAGAAGCTTACTTCCTTCCCCAATATAGGCTCTCCGTATCCTGTAAGCTCAAGCTCTCCCTGCGCATTTATGAATGCAAGCCCCTTTATTTTTTGAAATCCTGAAATGTCCTTTCGCGGATGGGTTTGTATATAATCCAGAAGTTCAACAAGGGTCTTTTCCCCATCCCCAAGAACGCAGACATCAACTTCTGTTTTTCTCAGCAGGACATTTGAAGATGCCGCAAGGTAGCCGCCCAGCACAATCCACGTGTTCGGGCTGGCGTCCCTTATTATTTTTGCAAGCTTCTTCACCTGCTTGTATGAGGTTGAAACAACAGCGCTTATGCCGACAACATCAGGTTTTTTTGTTTTGAAATACTCCGCAATCTTATCATCAGGAGGAAGAACCATGTCAATGTCAAAGAAATCGCTTTCATAGCCGTGCTTGTCCATCCAGTTTGTAAGGGTCATTATTGCAATCTTCGGCACTATTGGCGTTTCACCGCTTTCACGGCTGTCATTCGGGTTCTGCGGCACAGTGCAGAGGACAACTTTCAGATTTTTCTTTTGTGCGGCGATTTCCTGGGCGCTGCCCTGTACTTCTGCAGGATTTGTTTCATTAATGTCTTCAAAGCTTATGCAGTGCGCAGGACATTTTTTAACTGCCTGCTTTATTTTTTCTGCAACTGCAGAGGTGTCCGCAGTTTCCCTCACAAAAGACTTATAATCATTATTGTGCCCAGGGTCTTTTTTCACTTCAAAAATTTCAGGACACTCCCGAGTACATACGCTACAACCCAAGCAGCGATCTCTGTCTACAAAAACATTTGTTGCCATTGCCTACGAAGTTCTAGATTATTGTCATTTTGCCTTATAAATTTACTTATTTAAAAAGGACTTTATTATTGCAAGCTCGTTTTTATTCAGGACTTTTGTCACGAAAATAAGCACCAGATAAATTCCACCCCCAAACGCTATTGTGAGCAGCTTGGGCAATATGGTTTGCGGATGCAAAAAGTAAAGAACAGCCCCCATTGCAATTGCCGAGAGAATTATGCGGCCCAGTTTTATGAATTTCAAATCAATCAATTGCCTGTTTGTTGACAAATAAAAGAAGAGCGAAAAATTTGTGAAATTGCTTAGTATAATTGCTGTTGCAGCGCCTATCATTCCGTAAACAGGAGTGAGCAGGAAGCTTAAGCCTATTCCCACAACAGCACTTAATGCAGTCACATTCATTACTAGTTTTGGCTTGTTTTCCATAAAAATGCAGTTCCCAAAAACTCCGGTTAAAAACGCAAAGGCCGGAAAAAGACTAAGAATTACAACAACTGGCGCAGCTGCAATGTATTTTGGCCCTGCCAGAAGTGTTATTAATTCACGCCTGAGAATAATTGCCCCTACAATGCCAGGAATTAAAATTGCGAGGCCATACTTCAGGTTTGCGTTCAGGAAAGTTGAGAATTTCTTTTTATCAATCCACCACGCTTCTGCGAAATAAGGCAGTATTACATTGCTTACAGTTACGCTGAATGTGAGAAGCACCCCAAGAATGGATACGGCAACAGAGTAAATTCCAACTGTTTCAGGAGATGTGTAAAAGCTGAGTATGTAGCGGTCGCTGTAGGTTAAAATCCACGAAGCAAGCGCAGCGCCTATAACCGGCATTCCAAACTTAAGTGCAGGCGGCATTACTGAAAAGTCTGCCCCTCTTTTTAAGAATGAAAATATTTCTGCCCTGTCAAGCCAGCCATAGATAAGCAGCGACAAAAGGGTAAAAGAAAGCCACATGGCAAAAACAATCATTAGATTAAAGCCACTAAAACAAACGAACCATAGGAGAAGCACAAGTGCCCATCCCTGGCTTCTCAAAAATTCCATAAAATTTGCAATATTCAATTTTTGTTTTGCCCGGTAATAGTAATCATAAATTCTGCCTACTGCGGTGAAAAGCATTGTGATAAGTGCAAGGGCAAGTATTTTTGAATATCCGGCAATCTTTGTGTACTTCAGGAAATAAGCAGATGCGGAGCTGAAATAAAACAACAGGATAAAGGCAGACAGAACCAGCGCTTCAAATCCAAGCATTGTGAAAAAAACCTGCGGCCATTCCTGCTTTTTGTAGCCGTATATTTTTGCAATAAGATACTGCGGTATCCCAAGCTGGAAAACAAGGGAGCCGAATGAGATAAGCGCAAAAAGCAGGACATAAACCCCGTATCTTCCTGGCCCAAGTGTTCTTGTCAGTAGTGCAACTATAATCGGCGCAAAGAGTATCTGCAGAACTGTAATAAGGTATGAAAATCCAATTTCCTTCCCTATTTTCGCATACTTTCGGTCCATAAGGCCTGATTTTGTGACTCTAAAGAGATAAATATTCTTGTTTATTATAACACTTATTGTATGCTAAAATGGACACAAAAACCCGGCAAATCCTGATATTATCCGTGATTATAATAGTAGCCATAGTCCTGAGAGTTTATTCACTGGACAAGGCTTCACTAAGGGCTGACGAGGGGGGGACAATCTTCCTATCAGAACGCCAGCCATTGAGCATTTTATTTAATCCTCAGGATTCCCAGCCTCCCCTGTTTTATTTAATTACACATTTCTGGACTCAGATTTTCGGAAAAACCGCATTTATGCTCAGGCTTCTGCCTGTTGCGCTTTCAGTGCTCTGCATACCAGTGATTTTCAAGCTTGGCGAGTCTCTGTTCAATGATAAAGTAGGATTATTTGCAGCAGCCTTGTTTGCTGTTTCTCAGGCAAACATAAGGTATGCCCAGACTCTGCGAATGTATCCGCTTATGATAATTCTTTGCTGCCTTTCTCTTTACTATTTCCTTGAATATCTTAAGAAGCAAAACCTTGCAAATGTACTTGCGTTTGCAGTCCTTTCATTCCTTGCGGTTTTCGCACATTACTTTGCAGTCTTCCTTATTGCAGCTGAGTTTCTTTACATATTCTATTACTTCAGGAGAAAAATCTGGCAGTCAAGAAAAGCCATCGCAGGCATTGCTTCAGCAATGGTTGTTGTTGCCATACTTGTAATACTTTACATACATTACACAAACTCATTCTCTTTGAAAAACGACTTTGAGGTAAAATTCGTTTCAACAGACCCTCTTGCCCAGCTCAATCTTTTTTCATTTAATCAGAACAACATTTTCGTAAGAATGGGGCTGATATTCTACCAGTTCAGCGTCGGCTTCCTGACCTTTGACTCAAAGAACCTTCTCATCCTTGCTGTTGCAGGGCTTTCTGCTGCTGTTTTCGCCATAACCGGCATTGCGTCAGTAAAGCGTATGTACTACATGCAAAGAGAAAAGCTTGGGCTTGTTCTTTTGGCGCTTATTGTTCCAACAGCAATGCTTGCCGCAATCTGGTATCTTAAAATAATAACGCCCTACACTTATGCGCGCTACCTGCTTTTTATCGCTCCTGTATACTATTTCCTTATAGCGTATGGAGCTGTTGAGGGCTTTGCATTTGTTTCATCTGAGAAGCTCAAGAAAATAATTCCGATTGCAATACTCTGCCTCATTATCCTTTTCAACGCAGTCACGCTTAATTATTATTACGAGATTGACAGCCAAAAGGAAAACTGGGCTAAAATAAGCTCTGAGTTCAATAATGAATACAAGCAGGGAGACTTGGTTGTGATGTTCTATGCAACGCAGTTCTATAATTTCAGATATTACGCAAAAGATGTTAGCAGCGTTTA
This sequence comes from Candidatus Undinarchaeota archaeon, assembly GCA_964401205.1. Lineage (GTDB taxonomy): Archaea > Undinarchaeota > Undinarchaeia > Undinarchaeales > Naiadarchaeaceae > CAYNXO01. The sequence continues at coordinate 15,224 of CAYNXO010000002.1, read as the reverse complement.
CTCTCCTCCTGACGGCCTTCATCTGACGAGCATGGAATTCCAGCCTGTTTTCAAATCAATGGTTCCGATAACAGAGGAAAACAGCTGCAATATCATGAAAATTACAAACGAAAAAACAAAATCCCTCTGGCTTGTCAGCGCTCCTGTGAATTCATACGACAAGGGAGTTGGCTTCATAAAGGACTGCTTTGAGAAAAACGGATTTTCAGCAAGCAATACAATTGAAAGCTCTTACATAAGCCAGAAAGGCGAAAACATAACAGACATGCGTATTTATCACTTTGTGAAATAATCAATTGCCGGGTAAAAAATTCTCGGGGTCAGCTTCTTCAGCACATGCGCTTCTTTGCTTCCAATAACTTTCATTATCAAAATAAGAACTAAATAAAACAATCCCGCGAACAGCATTACTCCGATTTTTTCAATTGAGCCTTGCGGTTTTGCAAAGAAAAGCAGAGCACCCATAAGTGCAGAAGCAACTAATATTCTTGGTATTCTCAGGAACGAAATGTAAATTTTGATGTATTTCCTGCCTGGTATTGCCATTGCAAATGCCAGGAAACCGTAGCTCAATACAGTTCCTATAGCAGCGCCCATCATTCCCAGCACTGGAATAAGCATGAAATTCAGCGCAACACTCAATATTGCCCCGATTAAATGCATCAATCCGACATATTTTGTCTTTTCAGCTGCAATCAAAACCTGATAGAAAATGAATGCTATTAATGCAAACAGCGGATAAAGCGCAAGTGCCGGCATAAGCGGAGCTGCTGGCAGGTATCTTGACCCTGAAATAAGCAAAATTATCTGCTCTCTCCAGACAACTCCTGCAACAGTTGCAGGAAGCACAAGCATAAGGCCGTATTTCAATGACGTGTTTATCAAAACATCCTGCTTTTCCTTTTTCATAAAAGCTTCTGTGAAATAAGGCTGTATTACCTGTGAAATTGTTGTGCTGAAAGTTGTTACAACACCCATTAATGAATAAGCAACAGTGAAAATTCCGACAACTGCGGTTGTTGTGTAAAAATTAAGGATATACCTGTTTGACATTGCAAGGAACCAGTTTGCAATTATAACTAAAATCAGCGGAATGCTGAAACGCAGCGACTTTTTGACAAGATGGAATTTCGCATTCATTTTCATGTACTGCCTTATTTCCTTTCTCAGCAGCCATATTGCAGCAGCAAAAGCAATTGCAGCTCCTGCAAGCCATATCTGGAAAACAGTTTTCAGGGTGAATCTTCCAAGAAGCAAAAATGCCGCAAGCAAAATCAGCGCCCAGCCCTTGTTAAAGAACATGTCAAGGAAATTTGCAGTGTTAATCCTCTTTATTGCCTTGAAAAATGAATTGAAAAGCCTGAGCATAGTTGCTGCAAAAACAATTGCCGCGCAGATTTTTAGTTCAGTCCCATAGCTTGCAAGCCGGTTTATTTTCAAAAAGTAGTCCCCCAATGGGCTTAATAAAAATATAAGCAAAGCTGCTGCAATGAAAATCGCCTCAAACTTTGCAATTGAGAAAAATGCCTTTATTCTTTCAAGCTCCTCCTGGCCGGAGAGCTTTGTTATTATGAACTGCGAAAGCCCCAGCTCAAAGAATGATACTGAAAAGAAAACAAAAACCATCAAAAGCGAATAAACGCCGTATTCAGAAACGCTGAGCGTTCTTGTGAGCAGCGCAACTAATACCGGTGCAAGAAGAATCTGCGCAATGATTGTGGCATAATTAAACCCAACCTGCTTTGTTATTTTTGAGAATTTTTCCCTGCTAATGTCTTTTTCAACATCCATCTATCTCAGCGCTTTGCCCTCTTTTTGCCTTTTAATATTGACGCTTCAACAAATTTCCTGTAAGGCGCATAATACTTTGCCTCAAAAGGCCCGCTCCACCATTCAATCATGACACTGTCTTTCAGCGCCTCAAACAAATGCGGGGTTTTTGCAGGAATTTCAACAAGCGAATTTGCTCCTTTTTGCATTACAACATTCTTGCCTTTCTTTAGCATTGTTATCCTGAATTTTCCTTTTAAAATTAAGTCATACTGCTTTGAATTGTGATAATCGCCAGAGCGCAGCATGCCCGCTTTCGTGTATATTAAATTAAATTTGGCGCCGTTTATTTTAAATCTCCTTATTTCGCCTCTTGCATCCTTGAAATAGTTTTTCATAAAAGTTTGGCTAAATTAGCCCTTCTTCCTTCAGAAGGCCCTTCAGCTCATTCTTTGAAAGAAGCTTGGCATCCCTTGATGTGTACGGCTTTACTTTTGCAGGGCTTAAGTCCGAGTAGTTTGCTTTTACTCCAGACAATTCAGTTATCTGCGGCAAAATTACAAACATATCATCTGCCTCAAGGGCCCTTGTTGCCTCTTCCTCTGTAAATAATTCCTCGTACATTTTCTCACCCGGCTTTGTTCCTTCAACTTTTGTCTGGATTTTCCCTTTTCCAAGCTCTTCAATCATTGCATCTGCCAGGTCCTTTACATTAATAGCATCCATCTTTAGTATGAAAACCTCCCCGCCTTTTGCAATGTCTGCCGCTTTCAGCACAAGGTTTGATGCCTGTTCCATTGAAATTACAAAGCGAGTCATTTTAGGGTCAGTTAATGTGATTGGCCCGCCTTTTGCAATCTGCTCCCTAAAAACAGGAATAACCGAGCCGCTTGAGCCCATTACATTCCCGAATCTTATTGAAGCAAAAACAGTTCTCCTGTTTCCTTTGTAGAAATTAGCTGCCGTAACAAGCTTTTCCCCGACAAGCTTTGTTGTTCCCATAACATTTGACGGGTTTGCAGCCTTGTCAGAGCTTGTGAATATGAATTTCTCAACATTGTGCTTCATTGCGCAGTCAATTGCATTCTGCATTCCAGTAACATTTGTTTTTGCAGCTTCAAACGGGTTGTATTCGCATGCCCACACATGCTTCAGCGCAGCAAGGTGGAAAACAATGTCTATATTTTCCATTGCCATGTCCAAACGCTCTTTGTCTCTTACATCTCCTAGCAGAAACCTCACATTTTTGCAGTTCTTAAATTTCTGCTGTGCATTAAAAAGCCCGTTTTCATTATTGTCAAAAATCCTGATTACCTTTGCATCCTTAACAAGCCTGTTTGCCAGCTCCGTTCCCACTGATCCGCATCCGCCTGTTACCAGGATACTTTTGCCCTTAAAGGTCATTTTTTCCTCCCATGATCAACTGCCTCCCCTACATTTTCAACAATATAGTTTATTTGGCTTTCTGTGAGCCCTATAAAGAACGGCAAAGCTAAAATACTTTTACTTATGCCCTCTGAAACAGGAAAATCGCCTTCCTTATAATTGAACATTTCCCTGTAAACCGGCTGCAAATGCAGGCTCGGGAAATATGGCTTGCTGGCAACTCCGTGCTTGTTTAAGTAATCCATTGCCTTGTCCCTGTTGATTCCTTCCTCAACCCTTATTGTGTAGACAAACCAGGTATTCGTGTTGTAAGGAGCTGTGTAAGGAGTTATTACACCGCTAATTTTTCCGAGCTTTTTATTGTATGTTTCAGCAACTTTCTGCCTCTGCCTTATCATTTTTGGCAGTTTTTTTGCCTGAACATAGCCAAGAGCAGCACTCATCTCGTCCATTCTGTAATTATAGCCGATTCTTACATGGCCAAGCCATTCTTCGTTTTCACTCCTTCCCTGGTTTCTGTAGCTTCTGCACAGCCTGTAGATTTTTTCATTGTCAGTTACAATAACTCCGCCTTCTCCTGTTGTCATTTGCTTGTTGGGGTAAAATGCAAAAACAGCAGATTCCCCAAAATTGCCTACTTTTTTCCCTTTGTAAGTCGCGCCTATTGATTCGCAGGCATCCTCAATAATTTTTAAATTATGCTTTTCTGCGATTTCAATTATTGGATCCATGTCACAGCTCTGGCCGAAAATATGAACAAGCATAATTGCCTTTGTTTTTGGGGTGATTGCACTTTCAATCAAGTCCGGGTTCATGTTGTATGTTTTTTCATCAACGTCGACAAAAACCGGCTTTCCGCCTTCAAAAATAATCGGGTTAGAGCTTGCAATAAAACTAAACGGGCTTGTGATTACCTCATCAACAGGCTTTATTCCAGCGCACTTTACTGCCAAATGCAGCCCTGAAGTCCCGGAATTTACAGCAACAGCATACTTGTTTCCGTTGAATTTCGCAATTTCTTTTTCAAACTTTTCCAGATAAGGCCCGATGCTCAGCCAGCAGCTTTTTACAACTTCGCTTACTGCTTTTACCTCTTCTTTTCCAATATACGGTTTTGCAAGCGGAATTTTCATTTTGCCTTGCACCCCTTTTCATTTTTGTTTTCGTGCAGGACCTTCGCAGGCACTCCTGCTGCAACAACATTGTCAGGAATGTCTTTAAGCACAGCAGCTCCAGCTCCTATAACTGAATTTTTTCCTATTTTCAAATCCTGAACAAGGTTTGCTCCGACTCCAATAAAAGTTTCGTTTCCGATTTTTACCCTTCCTGAAATATGTGCTCCTGGCCCGATGTAAACATTGTTTCCGATTGCGCATTCATGCTCAACAACAGCCCCTGAATAAATTGTTACATTGTCCCCAATAACTACATTCATGTTTATAGTAACATTCGGGAAAATTGTAATTCCGTTTCCTAATTTTGCAGTTTTATCAATGAAGCAGTTTGGGTTGATTGCATTTACAGGCTTTAATCCAGCCTTCTTTGCTTTTTCAAAAAGCTCAGTGCGCGCCTTTAAGTTTGTGCAGCCTATTCCGACAATAAAAGAGTCTGCCTGCCTCTTTATCCTGCTTAAATCCTTTGCAGCTCCAATGACTTTTATTCCTTCAACAGTTTCGCCTGCTTTTTTATCGTCAATAAATCCTGCAATTTCATAATCAGGATAAAACTGCCTGAATATGTTCAGCACAAGCTTTCCTCCCTGCCCTGCTCCGATAATTGCAACTTTTGTCATTAGTAAGCAATCCTCTTTTGTATTAATCCAGGCCTTATTTTAACAGTTGCCAGTATTTTCGCAGCCCTTTCTCCTGCTTTTGCATCATTAAACGGGTCATAAGGCTTTTTGCAGTTTCTTGCCATTTTTCTGAATGAAGGACTCATTGCTTTTTTTGCAGCTTTGAGTATAGCATTTGCCTTGTAAGGAACTTCTATTATGCTTGCGGCCTTTTCCCTTCCAATCTGTCTTGTGCCGACAAGAACATAGGGAGTTCCGCAGGACGGCGCTTCAATGACCCCACTGCTTGAATTCCCAATCATCACATCAGCATTCTTCATCAAGCTTAAGTAATCTTCATGCGGCAGGCTCCTGTAAACTTTTATATTTTTATTCCCGCCAACTCTCTTTTGAAGAACTTTCATCATTTTGCCGCAGCCTGCATCAGAATTGGAATATATGTAAACAGTCTGTTCGTTTAATTTGAGAAGTGCGTCTGCAACTTCTTTCATGTGCTCTTCAGCTTTGTTTATTTCAGTTGTAACAGGATACTGCAGGGCAAGAATTATTTTCTTTCTTGGGTTGAATTTAAAGTGCTTTGCGGTTTCAGCCCTGTCCATAAGTTTGAGCCTCTTTATTGAATCTATTCCAGGAGAGCCAACAAGATAAATATCCTCTTTTCTTTCACCCATTTTAATCAGCCTTTCAACGCTTTTTCTTGTTGCGGCCAAGTGTATATGTGCAAACTTTGTTGTCGCATGCCTTATTGAATCATCAATTGTCCCTGAAACCTCCCCCCCATGAAGATGAGCAACAGGAATGTTCATGTGAGCGCCTGCAATTGCCCCTGCAAGCTGCTCCCCCCTGTCGCCTAAAACAAGAATAATGTCCGGCTTTATTTTTTCAATTGCGTTCGTAATTCCAATCACAGCAACCCCGAAGTTCTTTGCCATTCCCGCTGTTGTATCAGAGTATTTCAGCATCGGAACTTCTGCGCCAATTTTTCTTTTGTCTCTTTTGATTTCATCAATTGTATGCCCGAACTTTTTTGAAAGGTGCATGCATGTTACAATCAGGCTGTAATCAAGGTCCTTTCTTTTTTCAATTGCGTCTATTACCGAGCAGTAAATCCCATATTCACCTCTTGTTCCTGTGACAATTGCAACTTTTCTTTTCATGAAATCATATTTGCCTTAATCTGTTCATCCTTTTTTATCGGGCATTTTGCAGTTTTTCCAATTAAGCTCCGGCAGTTCTTCGGGCTTAATCCAGTTCCCGGCCTTTTTACAGCAAGCATTTCCTCTTTTATTACAGCGCCTTTTTTTATATTAGTTCTTGCAACAATGCTTTTTCTTGCCCAGATTCTTTCTTTTAATTCCTCCTGTGTTGGCTTCTTCTCAGCAGAGCCGAGCAGCTTTTCCAAATTTTTTATTGTAATTTTTTTCCCGCTTTCAATTTCCCTTATGCCATTTACAAGCCTTTCAAATTCCCGTGGAGTGAGCGACATTTTGTGGTCAGCGCCTGGCAGGTTTTTGTCAATTGTAAAATGCTTCTCTATCATGCAGGCGCCAGCAATTTTCGCAGCAAGCGAGACTTCAATTCCCTTTGAGTGGTCAGAATAGCCGACAGGCAGGCCAAATTCATTTTCCATTGTTTTTATTGCAAGAAGATTTGCATCCTCTTCTTTGCACGGATACCCTGTTGTGCAGTGCATTAGTGCAATTTTTTCATTGCCGGCCCTTCTTGCTGTTTCAACAGCGTCTCTTACTTCACTAAGCTCAGACATTCCTGTTGAAATAATAATCGGCCTGTTCTTTTTTGCAACATGCTCTATGAGCAGCAGATCCGTGATCTCTCCTGAGCCTGTCTTAAAAATCTCTGCCCCTAATTTTTCAATAAAGTCAGCGCTCTTTTTGTCAAAAACACTCCAGAAAATTTTAATTCCAATCTTTTTTGCACAATCATAAAGCTCTTCATGCTCTTTTTCGCCCAGTTCAATGCCTTTTAAAAGTTCAAAAAGATTTTTTCCCTTTGTTTTTTTCATATACTCTGCTTTTGGCGCATTCTTCGTTACAAGCTCCTCTGTCCTGAATGCCTGGAACTTTACTGCGTCTGCTCCTGCATCTTTTGCAGCTTTTATCAGTTTTTTCCCAAGTTCAACATCTCTGTTGTGGTTTGAGCCAGCCTCGGCTATGATAAAGCAGGTATGTCCTTCCCCCACCTCCCTTCCAAAAATTCTGACTGAACTCATTTCTTCGCCCGAGATGCTTTTATTTTTTTCAAAACAGCTTCTGCTGTCAAAAAGTCGAGTTCTGCATCAATATCAATTGAATGGAAATCATCCATTAAAAGAGGAATAACTTTTTCCCCGAAAACTGAATTTTGGTTCATTACAACATCCCTTTTTGTTGCATAAACAGAGCCGTTTAATCTGTAAGCCTTTGGCATGTCCTGCCGCCTGTAATATTCCTTGCCTGCTTCTACAAACGGAACTAAAAATCCGTTTTCAATCTTTTTAGACCAGTAAGGGTGATACTCTATTTCACAGGCGCTTACAACTGAGTCGCAGTCATTTTCCTCAAGCATCTTAATTGCATTGTCAATATCTTTTGCGTCTCTGATAAGGGATGTTGCCTGCAAGGTTAAAACTGTTTTTAATTTTTTTCCGGAATTTTCAAGATAATTTACTGCATGCTGCAAAACTTTGTAAGTCGGCGTGTCATCGGCTGCAAGTTCTGCCGGCCTTTCTATTATTTCTGCCCCGTATTTCTTTGAAACTTTTGCAATTTCCCGGTCTTCTGTTGAAACGTAAACCCCGTCAAGAAGCTTTGCCTTTTTAGCAGCTTCAATTGTGTAGGCTATCAGCGGCTTTCCAAGAAGCTTCTTTATGTTTTTTCTTGGCACGCCTTTTGAGCCGCCCCTTGCAGGAATGACCGCGATGGTTAAGCCTATTTTTGTAATCATTAATCACCTTTTGTTACAAAAATTTTATATATACTACTAAAAGCGTTTTTTTATTGGTTCAGGAAACTGCTTTTAAAAGGCCTGTTTTAATTCTTTTTTGGCTGCTTATTCAACAAAAACAATCTTGCTTCCCTCTGGTTCAAGCCTGAACGGCAGTTCCTTCTGGTTTTTAAGCGCCTCTCTTACCTTCGCAAGCTTTCCATCAGGTGCGTAAATCAAAACAAAACCGCCGCCTCCTGCTCCGCAGACTTTTCCGCCTGTTGCTCCTGCTTTTCTTGCTTTTTCGTAAATATTGTCAATAACACTGTTTGTTATTCCGCCTACAAGCTGTTTTTTTAATTCCCATCCCCTGTGCAGGAGTTCGCCGAATTCATTTGTGCCGCCTTTTTGCAGAACATTTTTCATTTCTTCTGCAACATCCCTCATTTCTGTAAGAACCTTGAATTTTTCATTTTCAGAAGTCACTTTTTTCTGTGTGCTTAGTATTGAGGAGGCATTTCTTTCAATTCCTGTGTAAAAAAGGCCTGTGTTTTTTTCAAGCTCGTCCTTTGTATTTTTGCCCAGTTTTATCGGTTCAACAACAACAGCCTCATCTGGCATGAATTTTATGTAATTAAATCCGCCGTAGGCAGCAATATACTGGTCCTGCTTCCCAATTGGCTCTTTAAGAATATCTATCTCAATTTTGCAGGCATCCTTTGCCAGCTTTTCGCTGCTCACATTTGCGCCTTTGTAATTGTAAAGGGCATTCAGTACGCCAACAGTGAATGTGCTTGAGCTTCCCAGCCCGGAGCCTCTTGTCGGGATGTCTGCCATTGAAGTTACTTCAACTCCGCGTGTAATTCCTGTAAATTTCATAGCTTCCCTAAAAATAGGATGTTCAAGCTTCTCAGCGCTTTCAACATTTTCTGTTTTTGAATATTTTACCCTTATATCCCCTTCAAACTTGCTGTTAATTGTAATGTAAACATACTTGTTAAGCGCAGTGCTGAGCACTGCCCCGTATTCTTTCTTGTAGTATTCCTTCAGGTCTGTTCCGCCGCCTGCGAAGCTTACTCTCAAAGGTGTTCTGCTTATTATCATGTTATTATTAATTGAACATCAAAGGCTTAAATAGCTTTTTTAATTGCGTATCCAACCAGGCTGAAAAATTTCTTTGGCCCAAGTGTTCTGAAGCGCTCAACCATGTAGGAAGGCATTTCCCTCCAGTTCTGCACCATCCAGTTCCTGTGAATCTGCTTTTCAGCCTTGTTCCTGAGACGGATTAATTCTGCGTCGCTTATATCAGTCATATTAATCAGAACATTTGCCCAGAAATCCCCTCTTTCAGACATTGTCTCAACAAATTTTTCCTCGTCCTTTATCCTTCCCTGTTCCATAAGCATCTTGTAAAAAGCAGTTCTTGGGGTTGGTGTTGAAATAAATATGTGCTCAACCCTCGTGTTTGTGCGCTTGCAGAAATCAACTGTCTCCTGTATTGTTTCTGCATTTTCTCCTGGCGTTCCAACCATGAGCGAAATGATGGGCGTTATGCTGTATTTTCTCGTGAGGGCAATTGCATTTTCCGCCTGCCTGACTGTTGCGTCTTTTTGCATTGCGTCAAGCATTTTCTGGCTTCCTGATTCAATTCCGTAATTAAGGTCCAGGCACCCTGCTTTTTTCATCATTCCCAGAAGCTCATCATCCATTAAATTTACCCTTGCCGTGCTTCCCCATTTCAGCCCAAGATTTTCATCAATAAGGCGCTGGCAGAAATCCATTGTCCTTTTCCTGTTCCCGACAAAAGTTTCATCATCAAATCTTACATATTCAACTTTGTATCCGTTTATCAGATGCTTCAGCTCTTCAATAATGTAATCTGCCGAGAACCACCTTGCAGCCCCGCCAAAGCCATCGTGGCAGAATTTGCACCTGAAAGGGCATCCCCTGCTTGCGAGCACATTTGTGTTTCTGTTGAAGCTGTATCGTTTCAAAATGTTGTTTTTCAGATAAACTTCTTCCATTGGGAACAAATCCCAGGACGGCATTGGAAGCTCGTCCAGATTTTTAATTAATTCGCGCGGCTTGTTTATTATTACTGAATTGTCAGCTTTCCATGCAATGCCGTCAACATTTCCCAAATCATCCTTGTTCTGGAAAACATCAATCAAGTCAAGCATTGTGTTCTCCCCTTCCCCGATTACAACAGCATCAGCGCCGCTTTTTGCGTACAAATGCGGGATTGAAGTCGGCCCTGCCCCACCCTCAACTATCGGCTTTTCAGGATAAAGCTGCTTTAGGGCTCCCTTGAGCCACTTGCTGTAATTGTAAACAGTAATCATTCCGCTTATGCCGAAAATATCTGCATCCTTTCCTTTCGCTTTTAAAATATCAACAACCTGCTCTTTTTTGTATCTCCACGCATTAATATCCAAAATTTCAACATCGTGCCCCTCTTTTTTCAGCACAGCAGTTACCCACCCCAGTCCGATTGGAACGTTATTGGGCGTGTCGTCTTCCCTTACTGGCGGGTGAATGAATAAAACTTTCATTATTTCTCTACGAGATTTTTTACCAGTTTTGCAACGTTTTTGCAGGCTTTTTCCCCAACAGAGTTAATGTAGTACCTTGAAAGCTTTTTAACACTTTCGCTTAAAACTCGCCTGTTTTTCCCTAAAATTAAATTTATTGTGTTTTCCAGCTTTTTGCTGTCACTGACAATGTAAGCGCCGTTTCCTTTTGGGAAATAGCTTTCCGGCAGGCTGGCATTTATTGAAATCAGCGGCTTTCCGAAGCTCAGCGCTTCCATGCCGACTGTAGAATATATGTTTACAACAGCATCTGATGCCACAAGAAGTTCTTTTGTGCTCACATTTTTTGCAATCGTTATATTCCCAAGCCAGAGTTTTCTTATGAATTCCCTGTGCAGGTTTTCTGTTTCATCCGGATGAAGCTTCACAACGAACTGCACTTTCGGAAGTGATTTTGTAGCCCTGTAAAAAATCTCAAAGCTCCTGCAATTCACGCTTTCGGGCAGTGCCTGGCTTGCAAATGTAATTATCTGCCTGTCTTTTGAAATGCCAAGCTCATTGCAGATTTTTGCCTTTATTTTATCCGGCTTTGCTTTTGGAATCTCCTCTGCCTGGCCGACAATCTCAACCTGCCCTTTTTTAGCGCCTCTTTTCAGCAGAATTTTCCTTGTCTGCTCTCCGTATGCTGCAAATTTTGTTGCCTCAATTGACGAAAACAACGGGTGGTCAAGAAGAGCGCCGTGCTGGACTAACAAAGTTTTTACTCCTTTTGAGTTCGCAACCCTTATCAAAGCCCTTCCGAATCTTGAAAGCTCGTCAACTGTTATTACAATATCCGGCTCTTCAATCTCAATCATTTCATCAAAGAGCTCAACATACCTTGCGAGTATCGGGTAGCTTATGTAATAAAGGAAAAGCATCATCTCGTCAAAAACTTCGCATAAGTCAGCGCCCTTGTAAGAAAGCGCTTCAGCAATTTCCTTGCTGCTGGCAATATATTTGTAAGCTGATTTGAAATTTCTCTCGCTTCTTTTTAAATTTCTTATAACCTGGGATGTTGCATAATCCTGCAGTTTCCTGTAAGTTATTCCGGCTTCTTTGAATTTTTCTTTGTCTTCTTTCACCCCGACATAAACAACTTCATAATCCTGTGTGAGCTTCCTTGCCCAGGGAATAATTTTCTCAGGGCTTATAGTATCATGTGCTATGAGAATTTTTTTCTTTGTCCCTTTCAAGACAGCAGTTCTCTTTGCCTTCATACTTTTGAAGTAAGAAGGCGTTATTATGAATCCGATGCTTTTCATTGCAGTTCTTTTTGCCAACCACGGAAGCGATGCAAAGCTGCCTGTCTCATCCTTAATTTTAACCCCGCAGTGCCCGGCAGCTGCCTTGAAAATTTTCTGGTAAAAATGCGCGTGGTTGAGGATAATCGCCTTACTCGGCTTTCTGCTTTTCAGTATTTTTGAAAAAGTGTCAAAAGCAGTTATTGCAGGAAAAACAAAAGTTCGCCAGAGATTTTTAACATCTAAATAAGGGAGTGAGATTCCATTGTAAGTGCTTGTCCTGTCAACGCACTCAATAGTATTTATTAAATTCTGCAAAAACGCAAATGAAATTTCCCCTGAGTTTAAGTCATAAAGGTTTTCAGTTATTTCTTTTGCAGATAATGTTTCAATTCCCCTTTGCCTGAAATAAAGCTCAGTCCTGCTGTCAAGGGCAATTACATCAGCTTTCAGTTTTCTTGCAATTTTTTCAGCCCTGCTGAACCTCTGTTCCTTTAGTTTTGCTGATGCAAAATCATAAACCCCTTTAAACGGTATGTTTAATTCCAATTTTTGCGAATCAAGAACTAATAATGCTCTGCTTTTTTTAGCCATAATTTAGATTTTTTTAGCTTTTACTTCGTATCCCTGTGTAAGAAGGCTTACTATTGGAATTTTTAAAAAATAAGGAACAATCCTGCTCAGCCCTGTTGCTCCAAAGCCCGGAATTCCCCTTAATCTCCTTACATACATAATCTCAAAGCCGTTGTCAAGGAATAATTCCTTGATTGCCCTTTCAGTGAAAGCCCTTTTATGAGTGTAATCGTCATAAAACTTTTTCCCAGGGCTTGGGACTGACGCAACTACAATTCCGCCGCCTCTCAAAACCCTTTTGCATTCCCTTACTAATTTTTCAGGCTCGATTAAATGCTCCAGAATATCCTTTGCCAGAATCCCGTCAAAAAAATTGTTTGCATAAGGAAGTTTCTTTGTAATATCCCCGACTTTTGCATTTTCGTATTTTTTTGCCTCTTTTACAGCGCCTGCATCAATGTCAATGCCGTAAACTTCAGTGCCTTCTGGCTTGTATTTTCCAAATGAGCCGACTCCGCATCCCAAATCGAGGACTTTTATGCATGGCGAAAACTCCTTCCACAAATTTTCTATTTCGCACTGGGACTGCTGCCTCTTCTTGTAATAAACTCTCTTTTTCTCAACCATCTTAATGTTCCTTGAACCACTCAAAAGTTTTCTTCAGTCCAGCATCAAGGCTGATTTTCGCACCCCAGCCCAGAATTTTCCTAGTTTTCCTTGAATCAGGGCATCTCCTTCTAGCATCCCCTGCAAGAGCCGGCTTGTGAACTGGCTTTATTTTTGATTTGCAAGTTTTCAAAACCTTGTTTGCAAGCTCATTAATAGAAGTCTCTTTCTGCATGCCGATGTTCAATGCCTGTCCCTCTGCCTTTTCCTTGTTCTGGCTAAGAATAGTTGCTTCAACAGCATCGCTTATGTATGTAAAACTGCGGGTCTGCTTTCCGTCCCCGAAAATCTCAATTGGCTTTCCTTCAAGCGCGTTTTTCATGAAAATAGAGACCACTTGCCCATATTCAGTTCCAATCAGCCGCGGGCCGTAAATATTGAAATACCTCAGAACCGTTACAGGCAATCCGTATTTTTCATGGAAAGCAAGGCACATTATGTCGCCGAGATACTTGCTTGCTGAATATGAATGGCGCAAAGTTTTAGTTGGATTGTCAAAAATGCAGAGCGCCTCTTCAGGAGTCGGAATTTTGTCAGGCAGGCCATAAACTTCAGGCGAGCTTGCAAATGTTATTTTCCTTACGTTGCATTCCATTGCAGCCTTCAGCACATTCAAAGTTCCTGCAACATTAACATCTGTTATAAGAATCGGCTCCTCGTAAAAGTATTTTGTGCCGTTAATCGCTGCCAAGTGATGGACAATATCGCATTTTTCAACTTCTTTTTCAACTTCAGCATAATTTCTTATGTCGCCTTTTACAAGCTCAAAGCCTTTTGTGTTGATTAAATGGGCAATGTTCTCCTTTTTGCCCCTGAAAAAGTTGTCAAAGCATACAACTTCGTGGCCTTTCTTCAGCAGCGCCTCGCATAAATGGCTTCCTATGAAGCCTGCTCCGCCTGTTACAAGTACTTTATTGGTCTTTTTTCCCATCTTCAAATCGGCGCGTGAACCCACTTCTTTAGAGGTGGGCGGAGCGCCGTTAACTAACTCTTAAATCAGTAAAAGCCGATTTGAAGAGCTTAAAAAGCTTCACCAATCGCACAGCTTTTTATGATATATCCCCCAAGGCACTATTTTAGGAAAAGTAAGTTTAAATATATTGGGCTGTATCTATTAATGAAATAAATTAACGGCGATGAGCAATGAGCCGTGAGCTCATAAAGCGAGGGTTGGCGCAGGCGTTGCGTCGCCCACCAATTGTTGCAAGTTGGATGATGCCCTCGCTTTATGATGAGCCCATAGCCCACTGCCCAAAGCCCATAGCTGAACCAATTTAACAGATATGGCTAAAATCGGTTTAATCGGGCTTGGAAAGTGGGGCTTAAACCACGCAGCTACTTATTCCATGCTGGCGAAGAGTGGCTTGTGCGAGTTTGCTGCAATTGCTGATGTAAATCCAAAGGTTAAGAGAGTTGCTGAGAAATTCGGTGTGAAGTTTTACGCTGATTACAATGAAATGCTTAAGGCAGTTGATGCAGTCTCAATTGTAGTTCCGACTAATTTCCACTATAGTGTTGCAAAGGACTGCCTGAACGCAGGAAAGCATGTCCTGGTTGAGAAGCCGATAACCTCTGCTTCAAAGGAGGCAAAGGAATTAATTGAGCTTGCAAAAAAGAAAAAACTCGTTTTAATGGTGGGATATTTGTTCAGGTTTAACAATGCTGTGCTGAAGCTGAAAGAGCTGGTAAAAGAAATCGGGCAGATACAGTATATTACAGGAAGATATGTGCACAGCAACAAGCCGCCGCGAAAAGATTCTGGCGTGATTTTGAATTTTGCAGTCCATTTGATAGACATTCTTGACTTTATATTTGAAAAAGAGCCAAAGCGCATTTACTGCAAGAAAAAGAACTTTTTGAGCCCTGAAAGGGAGGATGTTGCTTTTATAAATTTAGATTACGGCGGTTTTATTGCAAACCTGGAAGTCAGCTGGTTCCACCCGCAAAAAGCAAGGGATTTGTGGATTATAGGCGAGAAAGCAAAGATTTATGCAGACCTGCTCGGCCAGAAAATAACAAAATATCCCATTGAGATAAAAGCAGATTCTGTCAATGCAGATGATTCTGCTGAAGTTGATGTTGAGAAGAATGAGCCGCTCACAGAAGAGTTAAAATACTTCTGCAGGGCAATCTCCTCTCCTGAAATACAAAAACTGCACAGCGAAAGCGCAGAAAAGGAATATTTATTTACAAAAATCTGCGAAATCTGCTTAAAGAGTGCGCAGATTGACCAAGAATTAGATGTTGAAGAAGAGTTAAAAAAGAATAATAGTTAGTGGCTGAGGGGCAGAGTAAAAATGG
>CAYNXO010000001.1:0-42367 GCA_964401205.1 Candidatus Undinarchaeota archaeon | reverse complement strand
TGACAAGGGAAAACATCTTTTCTTCGCCGTTTTTTCTCCACTCAGCTTCAAGCAACGGCCGTTTTGCCTTGTCTGGTTCAGCATCAACTTTCTTTTTATCGGCAATTAGCATCTTCTCAAGGCCTTCAAATGTGCTTGACTGCTCTGAAATTTCCTTTGAGCGCTTTCTTGAGGCTGATGCTGCTTTTTTCCTGCAGTGCTCCTCCAATTCTTTCAGGAATTTCTTCAGGTTTTTAATTGCTAGCAAAAGGGATTCAGAAGCTTTTTTCTTCCTGAACTTCCGCAAATCATAATCAAATGGATTGTTCCTGTTAAAGGAAAATTCCAGCAATAAGGCAAAGGGGCTGAAATTTGCAAGCTCCTTTAGTTGTACTGGAAATTCTGTTTTGTTAAATTCAAGAAACTCTGGCTTGAATTTTGCCCTGGAGTTCTTCTGCCCTTCAATAAATGCCAAAAGATTCTCATTTAACCCGCGGGGAACATAAGAAAGCTTTAGTTTTTCAGAATTGGAAAGGGCAGTTCGCATTATAACAATTGAGTCAATTCGCTTCCCTTTCTGCGAAAGCTTCTTTGCCTTTGCGAAGATTTTTCCTGCCCTTACCTTCTCATTCTTGACTTTGCCAAGAAAAACATGTTCAAAAAAATCCTTTTGCCTTTCAAGGGAGGCTTTCACAACTTTAATCCCGGTGTCTTCCGCATAGGGGAATGCAATTAAAATCATTTTTATCCTGTCAAATTGGTTCAGCTTGTCGCTCGTCGCTGGTCGCTTGTAGCGCTACGAGCCACTAGCTACAAGCTACTAGCCTTAATTTATTTTACAGCTCCTTCAGCGCCTTTGAAATAGCATCAATTGTCATGTCCACTTCTTTTTTCCCGATTGAACCCATGTGGCCGATTCTGAATATCTTTCCTTTCATTTCTTTTTGCCCGCCTGCCATCTGTATGTTGTATTTCTGCTTGACAATTGAGCGCAATTTTTCAACATCCCTTGAACCCGCAGCAATTGAAGTCAGGGTTTGCGAACAGGAGCTTTCAGGCTTTACAAAAAGCTCAAACCCGAGCTTTTTAATTTCCTTTCTGCAGTGGGCTGCAACTTCCGCGTGCCTTTTTATGCAGTTTTCAGGCCCCTCTTCAAAAATCATTTCAAGGCTTTCATTCAGGCCAAAAACAAGGTTAATTGCAGTTGTCCATGGGTTGTCAGGATACTTTTCCTTGTATTTTTTCAGATTAAAGTAAAAGCGGCCGCCCTGTTTCTTGTCAACCTCTTTCCATGCCTTTTCTGAAACAGTTATAAATGAGAGCCCGGGGGGGAGCATAAGGCATTTCTGGCTTCCTGCTATGCAGAAATCAACGCCCCATTCATCTGTTCTTATGTCATCTCCGCCAAGGCTTGAAATTACGTCACAGGCAAGCAGGGTGTTTGTGTCTTTCACAATTTTTCCGATAGGAGCAATGTCATTTCTCGCGCCTGTTGAAGTCTCATTATGGACAACTGTGACTAATTTGTAGTTCGTGCTTTTGAAAAGGTCTTTGAATTTCTGGATATCAACTGCCTGGCCCCAGGGAACGCTCAGCGTTCGTACCTGCGCGCCAAAGGCAGTTGCAATGTTGCTCAGCCGCTCTGAAAAAATTCCGTTGACAATTGAAAGCACTTTGTCGCCAGGGTTAATTACGTTTGAAACAGCTGCTTCCATTGCCCCTGTTCCAGAGGAGGTTATTATAAAGGGATCGTTTTCTGTCTTGAAAAGCTGCTTTAGCCTGCCAATGCATACTTTTGACATTTCAAGGAATTCTTTTTCCCTGTGGTGGATTAACGGCCTTGAAAGGGCCTGCAAAATTCTGTCTGGAACAACTGTTGGACCAGGGGTCATTAAAAGAGGGACGTTTTTCGTGTTAGCGTTCATTGCTTTCACCCTTCTTTTTAAGTTGGCGCATCACCACACTTGCTCTGCACTGTAAGCGCACGAGCCTTTTTTCCCAGGTTTTTTGCCCACTTAGTAGCTGCGATTTGTGTAGTGGCAAAAAAGCTGAAAGAGGCACGTTTTGCTGATTCATAACGCGGGTATTGAGAAAAGATTAGTTTATTTAGTTTTCCAAAACGCGGTTTTTATAAAAAAACTATTTCTTTGCTTCAATTTTCTTAAATCCGCAGTATTTTTGCAGTGCTTTTGGAATATTTATTGAGCCGTCCTTATTCTGGTTGTTCTCAAGAATTGCAACTATTGTCCTTCCAATAGCAAGCGCAGTTGAGTTAAGTGTGTGAATGATATCTGTCTTCATTCCTGGCCTGAGGACTCTGATATTAAGGCGGCGTGCCTGGAAGTCTGTGCAGTTTGAGCATGAGATTATTTCGCGGTATGCATTCTGCCCAGGGAACCAGGCTTCAACATCGTATTTCTTTGCAGCAACTGTTCCAATATCTCCTGTGCAGATGTTTGTAACCCTGTAAGGGAGTTCCAGGCCCTTTACAAGCTCTTCTGCGTTTTTAATTAACATCTCGTGCTCTTTCCAGGATTCCTCTGGCTTGCAGAAAATGAACATTTCAACCTTGTTAAACTGATGGACTCTGAAAATTCCTTTTGTATCCCTTCCGTGCGCACCTGCTTCTGTCCTGTAGCACGCAGAAAATCCAGCATACCTCTTTGGCAAATCCTTCTCATTAAATGTTTCAGCCATATGGAAGCCGCCAATTGCGTGCTCTGATGTTAATATTAAATACAAGTCATGCCCTTCTATTTTGAAAATTTCTGATTTTGAGTGAGGCAGCATTCCGACTCCATACATCACCTGCTCTTTTACCAAATTCGGAACAATCAAAGGGATAAATTTTTTCTTGTTCACGAGAAAATCAAGTGCGTACTGCGCTACTGCAAGCTCAAGAAGTGCTGCTTCGTTTTTCAGGAAGTAAAATCTCGCGCCGGATGTCTTTGCAGCCCTTTCAATGTCAAATAAATCAAGTGCCAAGCCCAAATCAATGTGGTCTTTTGGCTTGAAAGTGAATTTAGGGATTTTTCCATGGGTTCGTACAACAACGCTTTCAGTGTCATCCTTGCCGGCTGGAACTGTTTCATGCAAAATATTCGGGATATCTAAAAGTAATTTGTCCCTTTCTTTCTCTAAAAGAGCAAGGGGCTCTTCTTTTTTCTTTGTCTCTTCTGAAATTGCAGAGATTTTCTTTAAAAGTTCAGCCGGAGTCTTTCCCTGTTTCTTTAATTTTCCGATTTCCTCCCCGGTTTTATTTTTCTCAGCCCTTAGATTGTCAATTTCACCTTTCAGATTGCGCCATTTTTTGTCAACAGAAAGCACTTCTCCAATTATTGAAGTGTCTAAACCTCTTTTTTTCTGGGATTTAACTGCAATTTCCGGGTTTGTGCGCAAAAGATTGATGTCAATCATGGCTATAGCTAAGTTTAGAATATTGATATATAATTATTTGCGTCAGACTGATTTGCGGTGGAATTCGAGCTTAACAGAATAATATTACGGCTATATTAAAGATATTAAAGGAGTTAGTACACTATGCAATTATGACAGAAACTAATCTTGACCTTGCTGAATTGAAAGAAAGGTGGGGCAAAATAAAACGGTATGGGGAGCTCAGAAAAGCAATACTGGAGCCCATAGACGAGGCTGTGCAGGCAATTAATAACGGAGATTATGAAGCTGCAGAAAAAATCCTTTCAGGCCTGCTTAACAAATATCCAAGAGAAATGTTAGGAAAAAAACTGGACGGCCAGCTGTTGTGGTATAAGGGAGAGGCGCTCTTAGGGCTTGAAAAATACAAAGATGCACTTAAGTGTTTTGATGATGGCGAGAAAAAATGCCCTGAAATAATTAATGCTCCTAAAAACGCATACAAAAAGGGGGAATCTTGTGCCAAAGTTGGAAAATACAAGCAGGCTGTTGCATATTTTGACCGGGAGCTGGCCCGTTTATCAAAGGAAAAGGAGTTCTTTTTTGAAACACAAGTATTGCACAGCAAGGCTGATGCACTTGCAAAACTAAAACAGTATGAAAATGCACTCAAGGTTTTGGAAATAATAATAGACAAAGAAGATGACTTGTTGGCAAAGGTGAAAAAAGCAGAGACTCTGGCAATTCTAAGTGAAAAAAGAGTAAGCAAAAGGAAGGGGGAAGAATTAAGAGCAAAGGCAAAAGAGCTGTTTAGTGAAACTGCAAAGATTGCAAGGCAAACCAAGAAAGAAGATATTTTCAAAAGAGCAGTAGAGGGTCTGAAAAAACCGCATTAACTAATCCAAATGTTGGGAAAAGGTGCACGGGCAGATAGTTTATAAAGAACGGGGAACACTTTTAAGATTATGGCACGAGTTTCGGACAGGAACACAAAATTTGATATATCCCCTGGAATTGAGGGGAAACTTGAGTGGGAAATTGGCTTATTGAGCGAGAAAGCTTTTAAGGCGCATAAGAAAGGCGATTATGCAACTGCACTTAAATTGTGGAACGAAATTCTTGGGCTGGAAGATGAGCTTCCAGAGGCATGGTATTGTAAGGGGATTACGCTCCGCTCAATGGGAAAGGAAGGAGACGTAAAAAAGTGTTTTGAGGAAGCAATCAAAAGGAGCAAAAAAACAGCAGCCGCTTTTACAAAGTTAGGTGACCTTGAGTTTGATATTGGCGATAAGAGCGAGGCGATAAAACTTTTTGATGAAGCGCTGAAAATTGATAAGACTTATACAAATGCCATATTTTACAAAAAATATGCGCGGGGTGCGCTCGAATTTGAAAGAAAAAACTATAAGTTGGCCTTTGAATATCTCAGCGAGGCTTCAAAACTCGCAAGAAAATTAGGAAAAGAAGAAGAGTTTGAATGGGGCGTGGCTAGAATAAAGGCAATAAGGAATATTATCAAGGCCTAAAGTTATTTTTAATTTTATAAAAGCATTTTTCCCAAACCTAAAAATGTGAGAAGAAGTTCGTTTCATACTGTATTAAAGTGAAGGCAAAGCTTATTTTGTGGCGTTTTCACACCTTTATAATGTGATGTAGAAACATAGTTATCAGCGCCAGTTTTTGAAGAGTTCAGTGAGCAGTCTTATGCCATATCCAGTGCTTCCCTTGCTAATGTAAGTTTTAGTAGGGTTTTTCTCAGTGTAGGCAACACCTGCAATATCCAGATGAGCCCAAGCAGTGTCCTTTGGAACGAATTTTTCAAGGAATTTTGCTGCTGTGATTGTGCCTGCTCCTTCCTCGCCAAGGTTTTTAATGTCAGCAACTTCGCTTTTTATCTGTTCCCCGTATTCCTTCCACATTGGAAGTTCCCAGACTCGTTCTGAAGTGGCTTCAGAGGCTGCTTTTACCCGGTCAATAAGCTTTTTGTCATTGCCATGAAGCCCTGCTGCCTGGTTTCCGAGTGCAACAACGCATGCTCCTGTAAGTGTTGCGAGGTCAATTACTGCTTTTGGCCTGAATTCCTTTGTATATGCAATTGCATCAGACATCAAAACCCTGCCCTCTGCATCTGTGTTTGCAATTTCAATTGTTGTTCCGCTGAATGTTTTGTAAATATCCCCTACTTTGTAAGCGCTTCCTGATGGCAGGTTCTCTGAAATTGGTATTAATCCTATTAAATGCGCAGAAGATTCAGTTGCTGCAGCTGCTGCGATTGCCCCAAGCACTGTAATTCCCCCGCATTTGTCAAATTTCATGTTCTCCATGTATTTTTCGCCCTTCAAGTCAAGCCCGCCTGAGTCAAAAGTGATTGTTTTGCCAACAAGGCAAACAGGCCCGCTGCTAGCTGATTTTGGCTTGTATTCAGCAACTACAAATCTCGGCTCCTGGGTTGATCCTGCGCTTACTGCAAGAATTGCATTAAATCCTAATTTCTCAATTCCTTTTTTGTCATAAACAGTGACTTTGAAGTTGTATTTTCTTCCTAATTTTTCTGCTTCTCCTGCAATATAAGATGGAGTTGCTATATTCGCAGGCTGGTTTGCAGTTTCGCGGCAGTAATTTACTATTTCAGCGACTTTTGCGGCATCTTCAACAACATCTCTGAATCTTGAAATCTCTGATTTGTCCTTGTAAATTAATTCAAGGCTTTCAACAGGCTTTGTTTTCCTTTTTTCTTCTGTCTGGTAAGTCTGGAATGCGTAATTTCCCAAAATAGCGCCTTCTGCAATTGCCTTTGCAAGCTCTGACGTAGGGCCTTTTATGCCTGCTCCAAAAAGGGCTGATGAAAAGGCAGTGATTTTCTTGGCCCGCAGCTCATGGACTGCTGTCGCGGCTGCCTGCCTTGCTGTGTCGATTTCAAATTCATTCTTTTTTCCAAGGCCTATGAGCAGGATTCGCCTTGCAGGCACTTTATTGCTTGTTGGTAAAAGGTAGATTTCATTGGGCTCTGCCTTAAAGTCCTTTGATTTAAGAAGCGAGGTTATTTGATTGCCTATGGCAAGGTCAAGCTTCCTTGCTTCAGCCAGCAGTGGCTCTTCCTCAAAAAGCCCTATTGCAAGGCATTCTGTTTTTATCTTTTCTAATGGCTCAGAATTGTAGGAAATTTTCATGTTTTTAAAGGAATAGGCGATACTTGTATATAATAATTATTAATTAAGGGTAGTTAGGGATGATTGAAATAGACGGGAGTTATGGGGAGGGAGGAGGAGCAATACTCAGGACAGCTGTAGGGTTAAGTGTTTTTACCCAAAAGCCGATTCATGTATATAATATTAGGAAAAACCGGCAGAATCCTGGGTTAAAAGAGCAGCATTTGCAGGGGATAAAGGCAGTTGCGGAGCTTTGCAGTGGAAAATTAAAGGGAGCTGAGCTGAATTCAACAGAAATTTCCTTTTTTCCTGAAAAAATTTTTGCTGAAAGGGTGAAAGTGCGTGTTGAAACCGCAGGAAGTGTTGGATTGGTTCTTCAGGCGCTTCAAATTGCTTCATTAAAGGCAAAAAATCCAGTAAAAGTTGAAATTTCAGGCGGAGCAACATATGGAAAGTGGGCGCCGCCTATCGATTTTGTGAAGGATGTAACTTATAAGATTTTGGAGAAGATGGGGTATAAAATTGAGTTGAAAGTTGAGTCGCATGGTTTTTACCCAAAGGGCGGGGCAAAGGTTTCTGCGATTTTTCATCCAGCAGAGAAAATTTCTCCGCTGAATTTAGTTGAAAGCGGAAAAATTCTTTCTGTGAAGGGGATTTCTATTGCGAGCAGGCATCTTGAAAGCAAAAAAGTTGCTGAGCGGCAGAAAGTTTCTAGCCGCGGAGAAATTTTTAACAGGCTGAATTTCTCTGCGGACATAAAAACAGAATATTTTGACACTGAAAGTGCCGGAAGTGCTATCTCGCTATGTCTCACAACTCAAAATGGCGCGATTTTAGGTGCAGCAGAGATTGGCGAACAAAAAATAAGTGCAGAGGTTGTCGGGAAAAATGCAGCGCAATCGCTGATTGAGGATTTTCAGGCAGGAGCGACTGTTGATAAACGCACTCTGGATCAGATAATTCCTTTTCTCGCACTCTCACAAACCGATTTTGCAGTAAAATTCTCTGAATTGACCAAGCACAGCCACACTAACATCTGGGCCTGTGAACATTTTTTCGGAAAAACAATCAAAATTCACGATAATCTTCTGACGAAATCGATATGCTCTAATTAAAAATCGCTATGCACCGCCTTTAAACAATCTTATTTCACACCTTTTCAATAGACTAACAACCCTCACATTTGACTTTTTCATTTCAGCCAATACCACTGCACTATGCTAAAAAACCTCACTTTTTGCCTTTTTCCGGCTTTTATCTGCCTGTTTCTGCATTTCCTGGCCCAGCCGGCAGTTTTTGCAAAAAATTTATTTACTGACAACCACTAACAAAATATAGAAAATTTTGGCAAAAAATTTTCGGAAAATTGCCAAAATCATATGAATGCTGTGCAGAATACTGGGGCAAGAACTGTCAAGACTTGTAAACGACTAAAAACCGCTATGCAGCACTCTATTGTCAAGGATTTGTCAACTCGTCAATTGACATAAAATATATATAGTTGACATATCAATTTACATGTCGTTTACGTATATGGGCCTATTAGACATTTTTTTCAAGAAAAAGAAAGCTCCCAAAACCGCTATGCAGCACTCTATTGTTAAGAAGAAGGAGAGAAAGAAATATGTTTCTGTGGAAAAAATTGCTGAAGATCCAATAATAAGCTTCAGCAAGCAGATGACAAATGTCCAGCGCGATATTGAGGAGATGCATTCTGCACTTTTGAGCGGGTTCAGGGGTTTAAGGGAGGACCACCATAAGATAATGGAGCAGCAGGCGACAAAAACTGATTTTGCAGATTTCAAAAAATACCTTGAGGAGAAGAAAACGCAGATTGAGAGAATGCGCGAGGAAGTGGACAGGGAGCTTGAAATGCTTGATGTTGACAAGAAAATAATAAATTATGTCGGCAGGAGAAAAATGCAGGCAGCTGAAATCGCAAAGGAAATGAGAATTTCAAGGCAGTATGCTGCGATGCGCCTCAGTGAATTGGTAAAATACAATGTTGTGGAGCAGACAAGAAAGGGCCGGGAAATTTATTATGCCCTGAAAAAGTGATTTTTGAAAATATATACTCAAGTATAGAAATTCTATCTCTCACAATTTTTTCATTCTAAAGCAGGGAGTCGGGAAAGTTGGCTGTCGGGCTATACCACACAGCTTAAAATCGGCTCCTTGATATGGCTCTGCATATCGATTTTAAGGCATTTTTCACGAGCGTAAGCGAGTGAAAATAGCAAAGCATCATTTATTTAACAGCTTTGCATATCTTTAGAAAAATCTAGAAAACCGAGCAGCATGACTAGATAGCTTTCATTCTCAAGCGCTTCTGGATTTTCATTCGCCTTCGCATGCGCTTCTTTTCCCACTTCCAGCGCATTTTTCCGCGCTTCTTCCATTTCTTCTTGCGGGTTTTCACAGGCATTTAATATATTTCTAAATTTATATAACTACCCCTCACAAAATCCTGCAAAAATGTTTTGGGAAAAATAGTTTTTGGGAAATATATACTCGAGTATAGAAAGTTTAGGTCTCACAGCTTTTTTGCCACTAAGCAAGTCGTGGCTATTTTAGGGGGCAAAAAACCTGGGAAAAGAGGCTAGTGCGCTGAAAGTACAAAGCAAGTGCTGTGATGCGCCTTCCTATAAATGGATGAGGGCTATACCACACAGAAGAAAGAAAGCGGCTTGAGATGGTGTTTTTATGAAGTTTGCTGTTTTTGCACAGCACTTGCCCTTGCTTTTGCAGTTTCGATTATGCTCTCATATTCCCTTGCAAGGTGGGTGAAAAAGATGCTAAACTGTGTTGAGGGCTTCACTATTTTCCTGTAGAATTTGCGCTTCTCAGCGCTCTCTGTAAAGGCTTCTCTTTCAGTGGTAATCATGCCAACGCGCTTCAGGCGAGGCAGGATAATGTTGTAGAAAGTGGCTTTTGAGTAGCTGTTTAGCCTTAGGAATTCGCCCAAGTCAGCTCCGCGCATAACCTGCTTTTCCAACAGGGATTTCATGAATTTAAGCGAGGTTTCATAGTACCTTTCCTGGTACTTCTTTGGGAATATAATATGCAGAACCTGGTCTAATTCAAGGCGGACGTTTTGATGGTACTTCCATTCATCTCTCAAGCGCCTTATGTCATCCAGCCATAGGCTTTCTTTGCTTGGAATGCCACGGCTAAACGGCATTTTTGATTTTACTAACTTAATATCATCTAGCTGTTTTTCGTCCATCTCTGGATTGAGTAGTTTTAGAATATATTTAATCTTATCGCTGCACTATACTTTTGCTGCAGCCAGCATGCGTGAATTTCAAAGCAGGTTTAGTATGGCAATGTGCGGCTGGTTTTTTGAGTGCTGCAGGCATATCCACACGCTAAAAACAGGATTTTTGCAGGGAATATCAAAATTAGTGCAGTGATTTGATAGGAAGTTGGGAAGTTGGATTTGTTGATTTTGAGAAAGAATGAAAAATAGTGAGATGGTATGCAAACGCGGTTAAGATTTTTACTTACTTTTTGTTGGGCGACAGAAACCAGTTATCCCGGTATTTCCATTTTAAAACATCTTTCCTTACCACATCTGCATGCTCAAATGCTTTCCTCATCATTGGGTGAATGACATATCCTTCTTTTGTATCTACAATAAAACCTCTTTGCACAAGCCTCCCAAGAACGTGTCTTTCAAAATCAATTATTCCTTCCTTTTTTGCGATCTCTTTTTGCGCTTGCCTGAACATGTTCATTATGCCGACTTTTGAAGCCGGCATTTTAGAATCCCGAAGGAATTTTAAGACAGAATAGCCGCAGGCAGGCTTTACCTTTTTTGAGTAAATAAGTTCCTTGATATCTTCTTCAATTTCTATGAAAAGCCTGGCATAGGCAAAAATCATGTTTTGCGCTAAAATTCTTGTGGCGTTTTGCAAATTTGCGTTTCTGAGCCTGTTTCTATATGCAATGCCTGATCCTCTGTCAAGAAATTTTGATCCTTTGCCGTATTGCAGAAGGGAAATAGCGATTTCTCGCCAGGGAGGAGTCTTAGTATACTTCTTTTTTAAATTTTTTAGGGATTTATCAACGCCAATCCTGAAGTTCTCTCTTTGGTTTTCACTTATTTTACATTGTTCTATGCCATATTTTAAAAATTCATGGCCGAGTATTCCCCATTCTGTGCTTTCTACAAAATTCATAAACAGGCGCTGATTGTCATCAAAGGCAAATTGGCTTTTCATTTCAGCCCCATTTTCTCGAAAATTAATTCTTCAAAATGTGCTGCAAGCTCAAGCCCTGAAGAAGTAAGAGTAACATATTTTATCCTGCCTGACTTGCTGAAACTAACAAGGCCGTGGGAATGCATCTTAGCCAAAATCTTTACTGTGTGTGCATAAGTTGCATCAATCCTTTTTGCAAGAATTGTTATATAAGGCCGGGGTTCTTTTTTAATATGAATTAAAAGCCGGGCTGGCTTTTCCCTGAAAAACAAATTCTCCAAATTAGAAACTGGTTCTTTTTTCATGCCAATGCAAAGATAAACGTATTTGTTTATTTATTTAATTGTTGCGCACCCTTGGTCTATTTACTAAAAGAAGAGTGCGGCGACCGAGATTTGAACTCGGGCCTAAAGCTGTTTCCGTTTTTAGGTTTGGGAAGCTTTTGTCCTACCAGGCTAGACTATCGCCGCATAAACTTATATGGCAATTTGCTACTGTAATTGACTATCTCTTTTCGTACTTCTGCAATTTTTGTTACATTCTTATCTTTCAGGAACTTTTTAAATCTCACTATGTGACGGGGATTAGAGCTACCTATCTCTTTAAAAAAGCGAATTATTTCTTTTTGAAGTAAGCTAGTGCCACAATTATGCTTATAACAATGATACTTATTATTGCTTTCAATAAAGTTGGTTTCTGTTTCAATGCTGTAAGGCCAGTGGCCAAAGAACCGGCAACTAAATTGTTATCCGGCTTTGAGTGTAGAGGGGTTTTTTCCTCTTTTTGTGCTGGACTTGCTAAAGTTCTTGTTGCTTCTTGCTGATTGTTATTTTGTGTTGCTTGCGATGTTTTTACTTCTAAATTAGTTGTTTTTTGTGCGGCGCTGCTTGTTCCTCCGCCTCCGCCACCAGAACCGCCACCTGTGTTACCGCTTCCACTGTCCCCAGAACCAGAGGAAGGTGGCTTTACTATCGGTTTAACTATCTTTTCTCCTGCAAAGAAAAATATTGATTCAAATGGCGGTTTCAGCGAAAGCGGAGCTGCTGTATCATAAATAATTACCTTGCTCCAGTCATTGAAGCAGTTTGGGATGCTTATATTCACAAACCTGAAGGGAGGAGTGACATTTAGCATTGTAAAATTCCTGCTTGCCCAGAACTGAGGGTAAGCCGGATTTCCATCCGTGTCATGTGAAGATGTGTTTATGTTTCCAATTAAAGCCCAATTTGAATTATCAGGAGAAACTGAGATTAAAACAGGCGAAACGCATCTTTCATAGTATCCTGGCATAAATACCACATAAATTGCTGCAGTTTGGTTAATAGTTGTATTTAAGTCGTGGATATGCGACCTTGCATACCAGTTGCATGGGTCTGATGAATTCTGGGATTTGTTCCAGTTTCTCCGGTTATAATCTCCCTGGCTGTAGCCAAGATTGTTGCCACATACTTCCCTCGCAAGAACTATCAGGAGAGGAGAGGTAGCAGGTAAAATATAAGCATGCCCTACTTGTAGTTTATAATTCGCACTGCTGGCTTCCCCAATTGCTGGCTGGCCAGAAATTATTTCTATTTTGTTTCCTAACGTTGTGATATACCCAGAAGTCCCGGAGCTTGCAATTATATCTGCTGAATAATTGGAGTTTGAAGTTGGCGCTGCGTATGTCTGAAAAGGTAGCAATGCAAATACGATTAAGAAAGAAAACAATAGTATCTTTTCATAGAATTTTTTCATTTTTATGAAATTAGTTAGCGTACTTCCTCAGCTTCTAGCGCCCAGTATTGGCCTGACCAGCCAGTATAGCAGTCGGCTGTTGCGAAACCAGGAGTTGGGCCCACATAAACCTGTATTGTATAAGTTCCAGTTGGTAAACCAAAACACGTTCCAAAGTTTGCTTTTCCGCGGTGATCATTATCCCCTGTGTTGCCGGAGTATTGGTCAAATGCTATTGGCCCGGGGTTTGTGCATGAATTGCCATTAAACTTGATTTCCCATCTGCAGGACGTAATCCCTGAAGGGTCTGTAGCGCGCAAATTGTCCTCATAGCTTGCTCTAATGCCAGTATCGTTCTGCGTCTTTACAAATGTTAGTACACGTGTAGAAATTGGACCGTTATCAGTACCATCATTCCAGTTTACCCCATGCACCCGCGCAATCCTTCTAATGAGATAACCATTTGCGTTTATATTCCCTGCAGTTGTGAGGTTGCCTGCGTCCACTTTACCAGTGGTTATTATATCCCCAATAACATGCAATTGCGCCAATGGATTTGTAGTTCCTATGCCAATTCTCCCATTTAATAAATCTGTGAAAAGAAGCGGAATTCCGCCTAATGTGAAGAGATTAATAAATTTACTTAGCGCGAATGAATAAGGTGCAGATGTTAAAGCAATTCGCGGGCTTAATATTTCATTGTTAACTGCAGTCTCTAAATAATACTGTTCATCAAAAGGCAACTCTAAAGGTGTTATTGATCCCAGTTTTGCATTCCAAACACCATTTTTGACTTCTACAATCGGATGGTTTTCAGTATAAAGCACTGCCCCGCCTGTTGAAACATTGTAGAGTGAAAAATTCATGCTAACATTTGATGTGATTGGCCCGTTTTGAGAATCTAAAAGCCGCCCCTGAATCGCAATTTCTTTTGGCTGTGCGAAAACTCCAACTGATAGTAAAACAAATGATAATACAAATACTATGGCTAATCTACTAGTCTTAACCATTTCCACCACCAATATTCCTAGAAACTCTTTTGTACTATATATAAACTTATCGCACAATCACATCATCAATCCCGTGGTGCCTTTTCAGAAGGTTCTTGATCATTTCAATTTTCTTTCCGCCCTTTTTAAAGAGTGGTTAAGATTGGGGAATTCGACTGTATTTAAATATCAGAAAAACTACAGTAAAGTAGAAAAATAGCACACGAAAATATTTGGAAAAAATATGGCAAGTGAAAAATGGACTGACTGTTGGGGGGGTAGCATAGGCAGGGTGCTGTATGAATTCATAATTGACCACAGAATGCTGGCAGAGAAACTTGCGGAAAAAGCAGAAATAAAGCATGATTTTAATTGTTATGGCCAGCTAGAACCAGAGAATCAGAAAAAAACAATTGATAATATGGAAAAATTGACCCAAGAGTTGGAAAGAAAGTACGGTTTTTACCCCGCATCCTTGTTTAAAGATGTGCCAGAAGGCGTTGAAAGCGAAGCTGGAAAAATGAGTTACAAATTGACAATCCTTTGCGCAAAATTTCACGCTTTTGCAAAAAAACTGGGCGTAAAGTGAAAAATTTTTTCGAATTTTATTTCCAAAAAATATTTTTCCGGAAATTTTTTTCCAGGAGAAAAGTTTATAAGCAAGTTTTAATTAATAATTAACAACAAAGAGGGGCGCTGTTGCGCCGAAAAAACAAACAGGGTGGAAAAACTTTTCACTTTATCTTCGGGCAAAGACAAAAAAGAAAGAATCGGCTTGAGTTTCTTAAATAATTCTATCGGTCCAGTTTGTTCTGTAAAAGCTTTTTTCAGTGTGAAGCAAAGCTTCACACGTGTGAAACCTCTGGTTTCACACAGAGGAGATTTCTAGAATGAAAAAACAAATTTCTTTTCTAGCGCAGAATCTTTTGCAGTTGCAACAAAAGAACTTAAAAACATCTCCAAAATTTGTTCTTGGAAACCGCGTTCCAAAGGATTATTTCATAACATCCGGAGTTGGAGAAAGCGACATAACAGTTCATGCAGGTTCCTACCATGTGGCTTTAAGGGATGCTGGAATAGAAAAGCAGAACATAATGATTTATTCATCTGTTTTAGCTCCTATTTCCAGGAAAATTGACAGGCCAAAGCACTTGGATTTCGGCAGTGTGATGGAAACTATAATGGCCTGCTGCCATTCAACAAAAGGAGTCAGGGCAACCGCAGGAGTTGTTTACGGCTGGCTGTATGACAAAATGACTGGAGAAAAAGCAGGAGGGATTGTCTGCGAATATTCTGATCACGGAACAGAGGAAGACGCAAAGAAAACTCTGCTGGCAAGCTTAAACGAGCTTTATGATGCTGACATAAAACAAAAATATAATTTGAAGGACATGGAACTTTATGTAAAAAGCTTCATACCAAAGAAAAAGCATGGAACAGCGCTTGTTTCGCTTTGTTTCGTAAACCACGAAGTGCCTGTTTTGGGATTTTTAAGGTAAATTATTATTTTCGGGAGAATAAATGGCAGGGAAAAAGGACTATCTAAAGGAAAAAATAGAGCACATAGACATCAAAAAAATAAATGCCGTTGAATTAGTTGAGGGTTTTTCAAAAACTGCTTTCCAGGCGAGGAATCTTGCAAATGCCGCGAAAATTTATGATAATATGCTAAAAGACAAGGAATGCGCCGTTATTTTGTGTTTAGCTGGCTCGCTTGTAAGTGCAGGGCTTAAAAAAGTGATTTATGAATTGGTTATGAATGACATGGTTGATGCAATTGTTTCAACAGGCGCAATTGTTGTTGACCAGGATTTTTTTGAAGGGTTGGGGTTCAGGCACTATCAAGGCACACCAATGGTTGATGATGATGAATTATGCAAGTTTCACATTGACAGGATTTATGACCATTACATAGATGAGGATGAATTGCGCGTTTGTGATATGACAATTGCAGAGATTGCAGAAAATTTAGAGCCGCGCCCTTATTCTTCGCGGGAATTTATCTATGAAATGGGAAAATACCTTGAGACAAAAGGAAAGAACAAGGAATCTTTTGTTTATGCAGCATACAAGAAAAACATCCCGATATTCTGCCCTGCGTTTTCAGATTCAAGCGCAGGCTTTGGATTGATTCATCATCAGTTCAACAAAAAACCAGGAGAAAAAACAGTTTCAATTGATTCTGCAAAGGATTTTCTTGAGCTCACAAAAATAAAGCTTGCTGCAAAAGACACTGGATTGTTAATGATTGGCGGAGGGGTTCCTAAAAATTTCGCGCAGGATGTTGTTGTTGCGACAGATGTTCTTGGAAAAGAAAAGCCAATGCATAAGTATGCAATACAAATCACTGTTGCGGATGAAAGGGACGGCGCGCTGTCTGGAAGTACTTTAAAGGAAGCGCACTCGTGGGGGAAAATTGCTGAGGGAACAACGCAGATGGTTTTTGGAGAGGCGACAGTTATTTTCCCAATATTGGCAAGCTATGCATACCACAAAGGAAGCTGGAAGAACAGGAGATCAAAGGAATTCAACAAGCTTTTTAAATAAATGAAAGTGCCTGACAATTTTCTTGGAATTGAAAAGTTTTTTAGTGATTACAATAAGGCAAAAGTTGCAATTGCGTCTGCACCTTATGAAGGAACTGTAACTTATGGAAAGGGAACTTCAAAAGCGCCTCGTGCAATTATAGAGGCATCTAAAAATCTTGAGCTTTATGACGAGGAAATAAAGGCAAATATTGCTGAAAAAATTGGAATTTCTACTTTGAAACCTTATAAATTGCCGAAAAAGCCGGAAGATGTGGCTGATTTTCTTGAAAAAGAAACTAAAAGGCAGATTGAAAGTGGAAAATTTGTTGTCACTTTGGGCGGGGAGCATTCAATTTCAATTGGGCCCGCAAGAGCGTATTCAAAATCTTTTAAAAATTTGTCAGTTCTGTATTTTGATGCGCATGGGGATTTAAGGGAAGAATATGATGGCACAAAATACAGCCATGCTTGTACATTGAAAAGAATTTATGATGTAAATAAAAGTTTTGTGCATGTTGGCTGCAGAAGCCTTTGTGGTGAAGAAGCTGAATTAATTGAAAAAAACAAATTAAAATTTTACTGGGC
The DNA here is from genome assembly GCA_964401205.1 of Candidatus Undinarchaeota archaeon. GTDB lineage: Archaea > Undinarchaeota > Undinarchaeia > Undinarchaeales > Naiadarchaeaceae > CAYNXO01. The sequence goes on along the minus strand of CAYNXO010000001.1, from coordinate 25,847 downwards.
GCATGAATTTAAAAGAGGGAATTATAATTGCGATGAAATTGTCGGGAATTTAAAGGGGAATGTTTACGTCAGCTTTGATATTGATGTGCTTGATTCTGGGTTAATGCCAGCTACTGGAACTCCTGAGCCCGGAGGATTAGACTGGTATGATTTAATTACACTTGTAAGAAAAGTTGCAAAAGAAAGGAATGTTGTTGGCTTTGACTTGACTGAGCTAAGCCCGATAACAAAAATGCCTGCATATGATTTTGTGGCAGCGAAATTGGCTTACAAAACAATTGGGTACGCCTTGTTGAAATAGGGCGAAACCTTTAAAAACATCGTCTTACAGATAAGGAGACGCAAAAAAGCAATCAAAGAGTGGGGGAACCTAATTCTGGGTTGTTTAAATGCTCTGGCGAGCACACAAAGGAACAGCAGTTCCTTTGTGCACATGAAACCTTCGGTTTCATGTTGTCTCTCGCTAAAGCTCGAGATGGAGGAAACCAAAATGGTAGAATTTCAGACAATAAAAGCAGAAGAAATAAAGTTTGGAAACAACAACTTCCTTGAAATCGCAAGGAAAAAGGCAGTAACGCCGCAGGGAGAAAACGAATTCGTTGCAATAAGCAGGGGATTCTTTGCTCCGGACGGAACAAAGAGATTCAAGAGAAGCTTGGCAGTTCCAGACAGCACAGAAGTAATTGACTTTGTCTGTGCAAAGCTCAAGGAAATGTCCTCTGGGAAATCTGGGAAAAGCGCTGAAGTAGACATAGAGTAAAAACAAGGAACTGAAAGCTTAAGCTTCTTTTTAAAATAAAGAAAGCCGAACTTTACAAAAGGAGCGAAGCTTTTAATTTTTTGAGAAATGTAATTAGAAAAGAGAATTTCTAACTTAAAATTCTTTCTTAAAAATAAATAAATCCTCACTCGGCAAATCTTCTATTTTATTCAGTTTCGCTTGAGCCCGGCATTGACCCAAGCGGGCTGCCGGCTGGGCCAAGTGGGGATTCCTCTTCTGAATTTCCTGCTGCAGCTTCTGCTTCATATTTTTCATACTGCTTTGGAACTGTCACAAGAATGATGTCATCCGAGGCAAGGACCTCTCTGAATGGTATAAGGATTGTTTTTTTCACTCCCTGCTCTGTTTTTGACAGCACCCTGTAGAGGAAAGACTCTCTTGACATTGCTACTGCAAATCCGTAGACGTTTGACTTTTCCGTATCAATTAATGTGTCGTCAATTTTCCCGACGTATTTGCCGCTGCGTGTAAAGACGTCCTTTCCGACAAGTGAGGTTAGGTTTACAACACCCATTTTTCAACGACCTCCGTAATAGATTTTTTTTATGATATTGCCAGCATTAATTGCTAGTTATCAGTGCTTTTCTGATAGAAAAAGGTGCTTTTTATACTTTCGCATGGGTTTTTTGGAGCTTTTTTTCAAAATTTGAGAAACCTTTTCAGGGAAAAAATATAAAGGGGGCAGGATTAAAACTTCCTTTAGAGGGAAATTTCTGAAATAAGATGCCAAAAATTAGTTTTTCAAAAAGAGAGGTAATTCATTTAGTTGTTTCTGTCTCGGTTATGGGTTTTTTGGTTGCGATTAACATTATCTCTGGCTCGAATTTTTCCTTTGCTAACTTCTTCTTGGCAGCGCTGACTGTTTTTCCTTTTGCCCTTTTGATAGTTGCGCCGGCTTTTGTCCTGCATGAGCTCGGCCACAAAGTTGTTGCGCAGAAATTTGGGTACTGGGCTGAATACAGGATGTGGGCGCAGGGGCTTCTCCTTGCAGTTTTAATTACAATAATCAGCGCAGGAAGGTTTTTGTTCATAGCTCCTGGGGCGGTTTATTTTGCTGCAACAACAATGCAGCGCACAAGTTCGGAAAAAATAGGAAAAATCGGGTTAATTGGGGTTTTAATTAATATTTTGCTCAGTGTTTTTTTCGGGCTTTTGGCGCTTGCAAAAATAGCCGGCGGAATCTGGACAATGGTTTTCGCGGCAGGTGCGAGCATAAATGCTTTCCTTGCAATTTTTAATTTAATCCCTTTTCCGCCGTTTGACGGCCAGAAGGTTTTTTCTTGGGACAAAAGAATCTGGGCAATAACAATTGCCCTTGCGGTTATTTTGTATGCAACATCGTTTAGTTTATAAACAAGGCAGATAATCTTTATTACTTAACTAGGGGTTGGGATAATGGTAATACATCCAATTGAATACAGATATTTCACAGAGGAAATGAGGGCGATTTTTGAGGAAGAGAACATACTGCAAAAAAGGCTGCAGGTTGAAGCTGCGCTTGCAAACGCGCTTGCTGAACTAAAAATAATCCCAAAAAAGGCTGCTGAAGAGATTTCTAAAAAAGCTGACATTGAAATAGTGAAACTTGGGCGCGTAAAGGAAATTGAGGCGCAGATTGACCATGATTTAATGGCAATTGTAAAGGCTCTTTCTGAAAAATGCTCTCCTGAAACTGCAAAATATGTCCATTACGGGGCAACGAGCTATGATATTGTTGATACTGCGTGGGCACTGATTTTGAGGGAGGCTTTGGAAATTGTAAAAGCGGATTTGGAAAAATTCAAGAAAATTTTGCTTGAAAAGGCAGATTCTTACAAAAATTTGGTAATGGTTGGAAGAACCCACGGCCAGCACGCTGTTCCTATAACTCTCGGATTAAAATTTGCAGTCTGGGCAGCTGAAGTGCAAAGGCATATTGAAAGGGTTGAAAATTCATTAAAAATAATTTCTGTTGGAAAGTTAACCGGTGCTGTTGGAACAGGCGCGGTTCTTGGGAAAAAAGCGCTGAAAGTGCAGGATCTTGTTATGAAGGAGTTGAAATTAGGAACCCCCCTTGCAACAACGCAGGTAATACAAAGGGACAGGCACGCAGAAGTTATTCTCGCACTTTCGCTTGCAAGCCAGACTCTTTACAAAATAGCTGCTGAAATAAGAAATTTGCAAAGAACTGAAATAGGGGAAGTGGAAGAGCCTTTCAAAGCTTCGCAGGTGGGGAGCTCAACAATGCCGCAGAAAAGAAACCCGCACCGCTCAGAAAGAGTCTGCGGAATTGCAAGAATCCTGAAAGGAAATGCAATTGCTGCACTTGATTCTGTTTCTCTTGAGCACGAAAGGGATTTGGCAAATTCAAGCACAGAAAGAATATTATTCCCTGAGCATTTCATTCTTTTCCATTATATTTTGAAGGAAATAACTGAAATTATATCCGGCTTAAAGGTTTATGAGAAAAATATCAGAAAGAATTTGAAATTAACGCGGGGAAGAATAATGGCAGAATCAGTTATGGCAAAGCTTGTTGAAAGGGGGATGGCTAGGCAGGAAGCTCATGAACTGATAAGAGTCTGCTCAATGGAGTCTTTTGGAAAAGATATTGAATTGTCAACTGTTTTAATCGGCAATGAAGGGGTAAAGAAACTTCTGAGCATAAAAGAAATAAACGATTCTCTTGACCCTGAAAATTACATAGGCTCTGCTGTTGAACAAGTGGAAAATGTAGTGAAAAAATTAAGCAGGTGAATTACTCCCTTTTCTTTATTAAGCGCTCAACTTCTGTAAGGTCGCGTTCCAAATGGTCTATTTTTTCGCTTATAAAAGTCAAGTACTGCATATAGCGGTCTGCTTCAATCTTGTAAATGTCTTCCTTGCTCTCAATTGTTTTTAAGTGAGCATCAACAAGTTCTAATTTGTTTTTGATAACCTCAAGCTGCTCCCTTAAGCCAGTGGTTGATTCTTCTTTTTCTTCTGGCTCTTCTATTTTTTCTTCAGGAAGCGGCCCCTCTTTTTCCTCTGGCATCTCTTCTTTGCCAAATGCCCCTTCCAGTCCTTCCTCTTTTGGGAATTCTTCTTTTTCCTCAGCTAATTCAGGGCCGATTTCCTCCTCAAAAGGCTCTTCGCCCACCTCCCCGCTTGTTGCCCTGGAGATGATTTTCTTAAAGATGTCTAGTATTCCCATAGTGGTACGTAGCTTGTTTTTGCTTAAATATTTAGTCCAATCAATTTATTAAAGAGTCAGTATTGTAAGATAAACTGAAAGTGATGAGGCTACAACAGAAACTATGCCGAGGTTTATTTTTAGGTTGGGGTTTGAAACACTATTCAGGTAGTATAGTGAAACAACAGCAATTATGAAGAAGAAAAGTGGCGGCAAAATCTTGTTTGAGAAATGCACGAACCATGAAGGCAGTTTTGGCGCGTGTATTTTGTGAGACTTTTCCCTAATAAAGCAGGGAATACAATACCCCTTGTACATTCTCTTTTTTTCCTTTTTGCACGATACGCAATCCATATATTTGTAACTCTTTAAAAAGGATGGGGTATATAGTCTCGGGAGGTATTTAAAAGGTTTTTCATACAAAAATGGCACTTGCAAAATCTTTCATAAAAGAAGGCAGCATTGAGCCGCGCCTTTATCAGGAGGCAATTCTGGGAACTGCTGTAAATAAAAATACCTTGGTTGTACTCCCAACCGGGCTTGGGAAAACCTTTTTGGCTGCGCTTGTTGCTGCAAAAAGGCTTGAATTGAATTTAGTGGAGGGAAAAATCTTGTTTTTGGCGCCTACAAAACCGCTTGCTATGCAGCATGCTGAAACGTGGAAGGATATTTTTAATTTCCCAAAAGAAGAATTCAAGGTTTTCACAGGGCTTGTCAATCCACAGAAAAGAATTTATGAGTATGATGAAGCACGCTTTATTTTTGCAACACCGCAAGTCATACAAAATGATTTGCTAAGCAGCAGGTTCTCACTGGAGGATGTTCTTCTGCTTATTGTTGACGAGGCGCACAGGACTTCAGGGGAGTATCCTTATTCTTTCATTGCGAAGAAATACATTAACCAGTCGAAAAATCCGAGAATTTTGGCATTGACAGCATCTCCTGGCACAAGCAAGGATGAGATAGAAAGAGTCTGCAAAGATTTGTATATTGAAAAAATAGAAACGCGCGTGAGGGAGGATACTGATGTAAGCCCTTACATAAAGAAGCGCGATTATGACTGGGTTGTTTTGGAATTGCCGAGGGAAATGCTCAGAATAAAAGGGCTTTTGGAAGTTGTTTTTGCTGAAACTTTAAGGTATTTGAAAAAAGGAGGGATTATACAATTTGCTGAAAAATCTGCGTTCAGGAAAAAGGAAATTTTGCGCCTGCAGGCGCAGTTAGTACAGGATGCACACAAAAATCCAGAATACTACCCTTATTTGAGCGCTGTTGCAGCCTTGCTGAAGCTTTCTCACGGAATTGAATTAATTGAAACCCAGGGCGTGAAACAGGCTTATGATTATTTGAAAGGCCTGCACAGCGACAACACAAAGGCTGCGCATTATCTTTTAACAACTTTACATGTAAAGGAGGCAACCGCAATTGCAGAAGACCTTATCAACAAAAACATTGAGCACCCCAAGCTGCAAAAGCTTGTTGAAATTTTAAAGCAGGGGGAGAAGGCAATTGTTTTTGCGCATTACAGGACAACGGTTGATATAATTTTAAGTGAGCTGAAGAAAAATAATATAAAAACAACTTCCCTTGTCGGCCAAGCAAGAAGCGCAAAGAAAATTGGATTGAGCCAGAAAGAGCAGATTAAAAGGCTGGATGAATTCAGGAAGGGAAAATACAAAGTTCTTGTTGCAACTTCAATCGGCGAAGAAGGCTTGGACATTCCTGAAGTAGACCGGGTAATTTTTTACGAGCCTGTTCCTTCTGCAGTGCGCACCATCCAAAGAGCAGGAAGAACCGCGCGCCACAGGCCAGGAAAAATTACAATTTTCATAACAAGAGGAACAAGGGATGAAGCTTATTATTGGAGTTCCCAGCGCAAGGAGAAGCGAATGTATGGTGTTTTGAAAGATGTTGATATGCAAAGGCAAAGAGCACCGCAGAAAACTTTGGATAAATTCGAGGCAAAAAGCAGTGGGGAGAAAAAAGCAGTGGTTTTTGCTGATGTGCGGGAATCCGGCAGCGGAATCTTAAGGGAATTGCATGATTTGGATATTGAGATACGCGTAAAACAGCTTGAAATTGCCGATTTCCAGCTTTCAGACAGGGTTGGAGTTGAAAGAAAAACAACAGAGGATTTCCTGCAGAGCCTGATTGATGGCAGGCTTTTGTTGCAGGCAAAAAACCTTGTTGAGAACTTCAAGAAGCCGCTTTTCATTATTGAGGGGGAAACCCTTTATGGAATTAGAAACATCCACCCAAATGCAATAAAAGGCACTTTAATTGCACTCACTGTTGATTTTGGGATTCCTGTAATTTACACAAAAGACATGAATGAAAGCGCTGCTTTTATTGCAATGATAGCAAAGCGCGAGCAGTTTGAAAAAGAAAGGGAAATTGTTTTAAGGGAAGGAAAACGGGCGATGGGAGACGCTGAAACGCAGCAGTTTATTGTTGAGAGCCTTCCTATGATTGGGCCTGCTGTTGCAAAGAACTTACTTGACTATTTCAAGAGTGTTGAAAAAGTTTTTAATGCAAGCGAATCTGAACTGCAAAAAGTTGAGGGTGTTGGGGAGAAAAGGGCAAAAGAAATCAGAAGAATTATTGCAGGTAAATACAGGCAGTAATCACGCCTTCAGGACTTTTTTTCTATATTCTATGTAGTTGTTTAACAGCTCCCTAAGGAGGCTTGTTGCAGTTGTCCTTGTCGCGCCGCTTGCATAACCAGACATTTCCGCTGGGGTTCTCCCTGCTGGAAAGAGCGGCGCGCCTGCCTGCATTGCAAAATCAAGCAAAACCTCATAAGTGTGCCATGCTTCCTCGCTTAACTCGCGGCCTTTGTGCGCGATTTTGTCGGCTTCAGCGGGGTGTTGCCTTGCTTCCTTAACATATAAGTTTTCAAAGTTGTCAATCCAAACCTTCATTTTTGCTGTCTGCCCGGAAAGTTTTGCCGCATCTGCTTTGCTTGTTTCTTTGTCAAAACTTTGCAAAACACCGTCTCTTATTTTTCTTAAATCACTTTCAAGGCCTGCTGCATCTACCATAAATTTTATAGTGTAAAAAGAGGTATTTAAGATTATGTTAAAGGCAGGGGAAAGGAAGGGTTTAATTGTAGGAATTGATTCAGGAACAACAACCGCTGTTGCGCTCCTTGATTTAAAAGGGGTTTTGGTTGGGTTGAAGAGCCAGAAACACTTCCTAAAAAAAGATTTGCAGGAATTCATACAACAGAGCGGCCAGCCGGTCCTTGTTGCAACAGATGTTGTGAAAATCCCTGAAATTGTGAGTAAAATTGCAGCGGGTTTTAATGTAAAAATAAACCCGGTTGTTAAAAACCTAAAGAGGAAAGAGAAGTTCTTTATTGTAGACTCTTTTTTGGATAAGTATGGTAAAAAGGCGGAAAACAAGCATGAAGTTGATGCCCTTTCTGCGGCAATTGTCTGTTATAACAAACACGAAAATAAATTCAGGCAGATTGAAAGGCAGTTAATTGAAAAGGGAAACGCGCATAGGATAGAGGAAATAAAAGAAAAGGCAATTAAAGGGATTTCTGTAGACCGGGCTTTGGCGGGAAGGATGTAGTTAATCTAAGGGTTTATAGGAAAATTTATAAGGATTATTTACTATATTGTAAATAAATACCATGCGAGGCAGGCCAAAAGGATCTGTAATAAGGGACAGGATGCAGGAAATTGTAGCCTTGCTTGGGGTTAGTTATGGTTATGAAATTTACAAGGCCTACACAGCGGCTTTTTCTAAAATAAACATCCGCTCAATGTACTATCATTTAAGTAAAGGTGTTGAATTGGGTGAGTTTGTCCTCGCAGGAGCAAAGAAAGAACAGGGAGCTTACACTTGGGGTGATAGAACAACAAGGATGTATTACGTTTTGGGACCAGAGGGGAAGCAGACTGAGAGTGAGGAGTTGCCGGAAGTTTTAAAAGAGGTTGGTTTAAAGCACAGACCGCTGGAAATTTTTGTTGATTGGAACGCTGTCTTGTATGAATTGCTTGCCCGCCTTAAACAAGATTATAAAAACAACGCACAAGCCGATTTAATTGAAATTAAATGCCATTCGTTTTTGAAGTGGTTTTCTAATAAAAAGGTTGATGTTTCTTCTTTGCGGGGTTTTTTAGAGGAAATAAAAGGGAAAAAATAAAATCATCGATGCCCACTCCTTTGTTTCTATTGGAGTTTTATTAAATTTTTATGGGTTTGTTTCTATTGGAGTTTGTTTATTATTATTTATTTACTATATGGAAAATATATATAATGTATAGAAAGAGAAAAAAAACACTTCCGATAAAGAAAGAAAAAGGAACCCCTTCATTTCCACTGGAAACACATTTAAAATCCTCCGTTTGTTATAAAAAAGCCACAGCCGCCTTTTTACAACAAACACATAAGATATACACTAAAACACACCAACAAAACACCCCAAAACCCCCAAACAACACAAAAACAACTTCCACAAGAAACAAAGGGGTGGGTGCACAAGAAATTTTATTTTTTTAAAAACACAAAAATATATATACCTACATTTCATATGCAACGCCGGGAAAATTATAATGTGGAAACGGGAGACTGATTTATGGCGCAAAAAGCACTGAATGATTTGTTTGACTCTTTCTTAGGCAGGCAGCCACATTTTTTTGCTAAAGAAGCATTGCAAGAAACCTACACACCAGAAACAGTCCCGCACAGAGAGGAACAAATAAGACAATTAGCGTCAATTCTTGTAAATTCCTTAAGGGGGGAGAAGCCCTCAAACGTTTTTGTATATGGCAAAACCGGGACAGGCAAGACACTCGTGAGTAAGTATGTTTGCCAGGAACTTGGGAAGAAAGCAATAGAGCGCGGCGTTAATGTAAAAACAATTTACCTGAATTGCAAAATAAATAAAATAAACACACCTTACCGGCTTTTGGCGAATTTCCTTTTGCAATTAGGCAAGCAAGTGCCAGCCACAGGCCTTCCAACAGAGGAAGTTTACAAAAAATTCCTTTTAGCCCTTGCAGATGCAAACAGCATCTGTATAATAATACTTGATGAAATAGATTCCTTATCAGACCCAACAATCCTTTATGACTTGACAAGGATAAACACAGAGCTGAAAAACACGCGTGTAAGCATACTCGGTATTACAAACGATTTGGCTTTTACAAGCAGTCTTGATCCTAGGATAAAATCCTCTTTGTCAGAAGAGGAGCTTGTTTTCCCACCATATAATGCAGTCCAGCTAAAAGAAATACTATCAAAAAGGGCAGCAATTGCACTAAGGCCAGAAATCCTAGGGGAAGGCGTAATTGAAAAATGCGCAGCGCTTGCAGCGCAGGAACACGGGGACGCAAGGCGTGCACTTGACTTGCTGAGGGTGGCTGTTGAGATTGCAGAGCGCCAGGGAGATGAAAAAGTCCAGGCAAACCATGTTGATATTGCACAAAAGAAACTAGACATTGACCGAGTTGTCGAAATCATTAAAACACAGCCAAGGCAGTCTCAACTAGTGCTTTCAAGCATAATTTACTTGAAAGACCAGAATACGGAAATTATTTCTACTGGTGAAATTTACGAAGTATATACAAAACTCAGCAGGAAATTCAAGCTCGAGCCATTGACGCAAAGGCGCGTCTCAGATTTAATATCTGAGCTTGAAATGCTCGGCCTAATCGGGGCGACACTAGTCTCACGCGGCCGATACGGGAGAACGCGGACAATAAACCTTGATATCTCAGGGGTTGTTCTTGAAAAAAGCAAAGAAATACTATCTGGTGAACTGGCATAGCCCAGCAAAAAACAATTAGTGGTGGATTAATTCCCCAACAAAAAAATGCAAAGCCAAAGTCTAAAGGCCAAGGTTCTTGGCAAAATAATTTCAAGCGAACTTCAGATTTCAAAAGAAGCCCTGCAATTACTTCTTGAAAGCAAAAATCCAGTAGAGGTGTGCGATAATTTAATTTCAGAACTAAAGCAAAACAAGGAGTTAATTATACTCCCGGAACATTTTGTTAAAGAAAAAACCCGCCCCCCAAAAAATATTACTGGTTTGATTGATTTAGAAATTGTTGCAAACCATACGCACATGCCGCCAATCGGCGATATAAACGACATTTCAAAATATTTTCTTGGCAGACTTAACCAATTTAAAAAATACCTCCAGCCGCGCCTCACCAACCTGCAGTCAATCGCAAACATAAAAAAAATAGCAAACGAAAAAATAAGCGTTATTGGGATTGTTTCAACCAAGCAGAAGACTCCAAAAGGAAATGTAATTCTTGAGCTTGAGGACATGTCTGGCACGGCAAAGGCAATCATCACAAAACGCGAGCTCATGGCTCAGGCAGATGAAATACTGCATGATGAGGTTATAGGAGTTTCAGGCTCAGCAAGCAAAGGGGTTTTGTTTGTGGATGACATAACAATCCCGGATTTGCCGGTGAACCGTGTTGAAAAAAAAACAAAAGAAACAATTTATGCAGCATTCCTCAGTGACATACATTTAGGGAGCAAAAAATTCCTTGAAGACAAGTATAATTCCATGATTGATTTTATCCGCGGGAAATCAAGCGACATTGTTTTATGGGAAGACCAGCAGAAATTCCTTGAGAATTTAAAATATATTTTCGTTGCAGGAGATTTAGTTGACGGGGTTGGCATATATCCGGGTCAGGAAAAAGAGCTGGAAATAACCGACATTTACAAACAATACGGGGAAATTGCAAAAAGCTTTGCAAAAATACCTGAAAATATTAAAATAATTATCTGCCCCGGCAACCACGATTATGTAAGGATTGCTCAGCCACAGCCGCCAATTGACAAAGACGTTGCACCCGGGCTTTATGAACTCCCTAATTTAGTTTCAATTTCCTCCCCGGGTGTTGTAAAAATAAAACCGTTTGAAAATGATGTTAGCCTGAATGTTCTGCTGTATCACGGGACTTCTATTGATTCAATTGTCCCAAATGTTTCAAGCCTGAAAGATGGCTACAAACATCCTGAAAAAGTCATGCTGGCCCTTTTGAAAAAAAGGCATTTAAGCCCCCCCTATGAATCAGGAATTGTCACAACCGGAGAAACCTCTTCAGACCCGCTTGCTATCCCTGAAGGAATAGATATTTTTCACACAGGCCACGTCCATTCAAACGGAGTTCTGGCTTACAGAGGGACCACTTTACTAAATTCAGGAACCTGGCAAGACATCACAGATTTCCAGAAATTCCTTGGCCACGAGCCGACCCCAGGCAGAATGCCAATCATAAATCTAAAAACAAGGCAGGTGCAGATTTTAGCATTTTAACAGTTTTTTTCGCACTAAGCTAGTCTAAGCTACGAGAGGGCGAAAAAACCTGGTAAAAGTGGCTATTGTGCCTATAGTAAAGAGCAAGTGCGGCACAAAGCGAGGGCTGTGCAGGCGTTGTTGCGCCCTCCAGTTGTTGCAAGCTGGATGATGCCCTCGCTTTGTGGTGATGCGCCTAAACATAAAATGAACACAAAAGAATACTATAAATTAATGGAGGAAAATGTTTTCAAGGAGTTTGAGATAGCCAAGCAAGCACGGGCAAAAGGATTTGATTTTGCGACAATTCCGGAGCCCTATATTGCGAAAGATATCGCAGACAAAGTAGAAGGTCTTGTTGAGCTCCCTGGAATTGCTCCTGTAATAAGGAACCTGCAAAAACAATACAAAACAGAGGAAGAAGTTGCATTCAAGCTAGCAGAACAGGTTATAGAAAACGGGCTGAAAGAGACAAATAACAACCGTGAAATCGCAGGCGAAAAAGCAATCCGCGCAGGCCTTGCATACCTTACACAAGGGGCAGTAAGCGCGCCTATTGAAGGAATTGCAAAAGTAAAAATTAAGAAAAATCCCGATGGAAGCGAATACCTTTCTGTTTATTATGCCGGTCCGATAAGGGCAGCAGGCGGTACTGCAGAGGCGCTTTCAATTATTGTTGCAGACTATGTAAGGCGCTACCTTAAACTTGGCAAATATCAGCCAACCCCTGCCGAAATCGGCAGGTGCGCAGAAGAGATACTCTGGTATAAAAGAAATGTCCACCTGCAATACATGCCGACACAGGAAGAAATAGAAACAATTGTAAGAAATGTTCCTGTCTGCATTGACGGAGAGCCAACAGAGGAGTTTGAAGTTGTCACTTACAGGAATTTAGGGAGAGTTGAAACAAACAGAGTAAGGGGGGGAATGTGCCTTGTTATTGCAGAAGGCATTGCGCAAAAAGCATCCAAGCTTGTAAAGAAGCTGAAGCCCCTTGAGCAAAAATACAATTTGAAATGGTCCTGGCTTGAGGGGCTTCTTGTGAAGAAAGCGGCAAAGGAAATTCCTTATGCGCAGGAGCGGTTGGAGGAGATAGTTGAAAGCGCGGCTGACACAAAATACAACTGGGTTCAGAATATTGCAGAAGAAGATGTTAATGATGTTGCAGGCCTTGTTGATGTAACAAAAGAAGCAGACGCATTTATTGAAGACATTACAGAGGAAAAAACAGTTGAAAATATTGGTAATGAAAAATACATGCAGGAAATTCCTGCAGGAAGGCCTGTTTTTTCCCATCCTTCCAAAAAAGGCGGATTCACTCTTCGATACGGAAGGACAAGAACAACAGGATACTCTGCTGTCGCAGTAAATCCTGCAACAATGGTTCTGCTTGACGGGTTTATTGCAATCGGCACCCAGATACGGCTTGAATTCCCCGGGAAAGCAGGAATTGTTACTGTTTGCGACAGCATTAACGGCCCGACTGTTGTTTTGAAAAATGGCGAATTAAAACAAATAAACACATTAGAGGAAGCAAAGGAAAACAAAAACAATCTTGAAAAAATAATAACTCTTGGCGATTTGCTGATATCAGCCGGCGACTTTATTGAAAACAACCACAAACTTTTCCCCAGCTCTTATGTTGAAGAGTGGTGGGCGCAGGAAGCAAAAAAAGAAATTGGGAACGACAGCAAAAAGCATTCTGCATACTCAAAATACCTTTCAAAGCCGTTTGTTGTGCCTGATTTTGAAACAGCAGCAAAAATTTCAACAGAGCTTAACATTCCACTCCACCCTCAATATACATTCTTCTGGAACAACATTTCAATAATCCAGCTTGTTAAGTTAATCCAGATTCTTGGCAAACTAAAATACAAACCAGGGATGGATATCCCATTTGACAAAGATTTGAAAGACATACTTGAGCTGCTCTGCGTTTTCCACTCTCTCAGCAATGGGCAGATTAAAATTGACAGCAATCATGCAAAAGCACTTCTTTTTTCAACAGCACTTGACAGTGCAAGGCCCGAGGAAATTCTCTCTGAATTAAAATCCGCAAAAGTGGCAAACATAATGGACGCAATAAACAGAATCGCCCCGGTTAAAATTAAAAATCGCGCCCCGACTTATGTGGGCGCAAGAATGGGGAGGCCTGAAAAGGCAAAGCCAAGAAAAATGGTTCCGCCGCCGCACTCCCTTTTTCCCACCGGCGTTATAAAGGGAAGAGTAAGGGATTTGATAAAAGCAGCAAATGTCAGCCCCATAATAACTCCTGAAGTTTCAACTTTTTTCTGCTCAGCATGCGGCAAGAACACAATATTTCCCTGTTGCCCGGCCTGCGGTACAAGAACAACCCTCCTGACTTTCTGCCCTGTGTGCAAAAGAAAAATAAATTCTCCAACATGCCCCCATTGCAATGTAGAAACAAAATCTTTTGAAAGGGTTGAATTAAAATTCAAGGAAATGCTCGATGCAGCTTCTGCAAAAATCGGCATATCCCTTCCTAAAAAACTTGTCGGCGTCCTTGGCATGACTTCAAAGGACAAAGTTCCTGAGCCAATTGAAAAAGGCATTCTCAGGGCAAGCCACAATATTTATGCATTCAAGGATGGGACGGTCAGGTTCGACGCAACAGACGCCCCAATTTCGCATTTTACTCCTGCCGAGATTAAAGTTCCTATTTCAAAAATAAAAGAGCTCGGATATACAAACGACATTAATGGAAAGCCAATTGAAAACGAAAATCAAGTTCTTGAATTAAAGCCCCAAGACATAATAATTAGCGACTGGGGCGAAGAGGAGTCCTGTTCAAACTATCTTTTGCGCACAACCCACTTTATGGATGATTTACTTGAGAAGTATTACGGCCTGCCAAGATACTACAATGCAAAGAACAAACATGATTTAGTAGGAACTTCAATAGTTGCTCTCGCACCCCACACTTCAACCGGTATGGTCGGAAGAATTTTAGGATTTACAGACGCAAAAGTCTGCTTTGCAAACCCTGCTTTCCACGCAGCAAAGCGGCGCGACTGCGACGGGGACGAAGATTCAATAATACTGCTGCTTGACACATTCATTAATTTCTCAAAATGCTTCATCCCTAAGAAAAGAGGCGGAAGAATGGATGCGCCGCTTGTTATTACAACAATATTAAACCCGCTTGAAATTGATGACGAAGTTTATGATGTTGACATTTCTTCTGAATACCCCCTTGAATTTTACGAGCTTACTGAACAGGGTTCAGACCCCTCAAAAATAGAAATCAAGACATTTGAGGACATAGTTGAGGCAGAAGACCCCTTTAACGGATGGGCTTACACACACGAAGTTTCTGACATAAACAACGGCGTAATCTCAAACACTTACACCGAAGGTGAGATGCTAGACAAACTAGATAAGCAGCTTGCTCTTGCAGAGAAAATCAGGGCTGTTGATGCAAGGGACGTTGCTGAGCGGATTATTAATACGCACTTTATCCCTGACATGAAAGGAAACTTAAGAACCTTCTCAAGGCAAAAAGTCCGCTGCACAAAATGCAATGCAAAATACCGAAGGCCGCCGCTTAGCGGTGTTTGTTTGAGGTGCGGCGGAAACATAGTTCTTACTGTCCATCAGGGGACTATTATAAAATATCTCAACGCGACAAAAGAAATGGCAACGAAATTCAACATTTCCCCTTACTTAAGGCAGCAGATAGAATTTATTGAAAAAAGCATAGTTTCAATTTTCGGCAGGGAAAAGCAGCAGACATTAGGCACATTTAAATAATCTTTCGCACTTGTTTTTTTATGAGCCCAGAACAAAAAGCACACAAAGAAGAACATCATGCAGAGCCAGCCCAAGAAACCAACAACAAAGCACCTTCTGCCAGCAACGGAAAAAAGAAAATGGTTCTTAGTTTGTTTTTGATAATAATTCTGGTGATAATTCTTTACTTGTATTTTTCAAAAAAATTATTTTAAAATGAAGATTTCTTGTAAACGTCAGTATCCCCAAGCGGATACGAGTAGTGCTTTATTGGGTTTCTCTTTTCATGCCCATTTTTGCACTTTACAACCCCGTCTATTCCCCTTGCAAAATCCTCTCCACAAACAGGACATTTGTCATCCATTTTCTTTCACTTCCCCCTCTTCTTTTTAATGCGCTTCATTCTAAATAGGTTTTCCTTCTCCAGTTCCTCAAGCCTCAGGCGTATAAACGCCGCAGCCTCTTCCATCCGCGGGATTATAATATTTCCAAGCGCATTTACCCTTCTCTTTGTCTTTTCTATTTCCAAAAGAACCCTTTTCAGCGAAATTTCACTTTCAACATTTTTTACAATTGCCCCAAGGACTTTTTCCCAGGACTCAACAAGCTCGTCTGTGTATGAAGAAGTTCCTATAACACCATAGCCCCGTTCCAGCAGGCCGCGCGAAACAAATTTTGTTTCAATTTTCGGGACCTTTACGCCCATTATGCTCCTTCCCTGTATCAGGACTTCTGGCTCATCCTTTATTGCAAGTGCGATAGATTCTATGTTCTGCGCCCCATCCAATGCCCTTGCAACTTCAAGCTTGCTGACAGCAGACCTGTAGCTCTGCCTCAAAGAAGACCTCTGCTGCCTTACATCCCCTAAAATGTTAAAAAACTCATGCACAAGCCCGTCTTTTCTCCTCTTAAGAAGCGAATGCCCTGTCTGCACTAGCTTGATTTTTTTCTTTAAGTTAATAAGCTCTGAACGGGTTGGTTTTACTTGTATTGCCATTTCTGTGAAATTGGTTATTATCGGTACACGGTACCCGGTTTTCGGTAGTCGGTACCGATTACTGTTTACTGAATTTATTTCACCTGCGTTTGCTGTCTCTTTCTCAAGTACTTTTCAATTAAATCTTTCTCAATCCTTGTCAGCTCTTCCTCAGGCAGTGTGCTGAGCAAATCCCACCCCAAGTCAAGTGTCTGCCCGACGCTCCTGTCCTCGTATTTTCCCTGCTTGATGAATTTCTGCTCAAAAGAATCTGCAAATTTAAGATAAGACCTGTCTTCGCTGCTCAAAGCCTCTTCTCCGACAATTGCCACCAGCCCTCTTAAATCCCTGCCTTCTGCATAGCTTGCATAGAGCTGGTTTGAAACCGGCTTGTGATCATCTCTTGTTTTTCCTTTTCCAATCCCACTGTTCATTAATCTGGACAGGCAAGGCAGCACATCAACCGGCGGATAAATTCCCTGCATATGCAGGCTTCTACCAAGGACAATCTGCCCCTCTGTAATATATCCAGTTAAATCAGGAATAGGGTGTGTAATATCATCCCCCGACATTGTGAGAATAGGCATCTGCGTTACGCTTCCTTTTCTTCCCTTGATGATTCCCGCCCTTTCGTAAATTGATGCAAGGTCAGTGTACATGTATCCAGGATACCCCCTTCTTCCGGGGATTTCTTCCCTTGCTGCCCCGACTTCCCTGAGGGCTTCACAGTAATTTGTCATATCAGTCAAAATAACAAGAACATGCATGTCATGCTGGTATGCCAGAAATTCCGCAGTTGTAAGGGCCATGCGCGGCGTAATTAAGCGCTCAACAGCAGGGTCGTTTGCAAGGTTCAAAAACACAACAGCCCTTTCAAGCGCCCCTGTTTTTTCAAAATCAGCAATAAAGTGCTGCGCCTCCTCATTTGTAATGCCCATTGCAGCAAAGACTACTGCAAAAGACTCCTCTTTTCCAGGGACTTTTGCCTGCCTCGCAACCTGCAATGCCATGTCATTATGCGGGAGACCGCTTCCAGAGAATATAGGCAGCTTTTGCCCCCTGACAAGGGTATTCATCCCGTCAATTGTGCTTATTCCTGTTTGTATGAAATCCTCTGGGCGCGACCTTGAAAAGGGGTTAATTGCAGCACCGCTTATGTCAAGAATGTCGTCGGGAATTATTTCAGGCCCGTTGTCAATCGGCTCTCCGAATCCTGAAAAAATTCGACCAAGCATTTCGTGCGAGAGTTTTAACTTAATTGTTTCTCCCAAGAACTTTACATGCGCGCTTCTGTCTATTCCTACAGTTTCCCCAAAAACCTGCACAACTACAATATCTCTTGATGTATCAAGAACCTGCCCTTTCTTTATTTCCCCATTGGAAAGCATAATGCTGACAAGCTCCCCATATCCGACGGGATCTGTTTTCTCAACAAAAATAAGAGGACCTGCAATCTGATTTATGGTTTTGTATTCTTTCATAACCCTCACTTGCCTGCAGATTTTTTCTGCGCCCCGAGTTTTTTGAATTCGTCATTCATCTCTTCATAAACCTTTTCAAGGTCTTTTGCGAATTCCTTTTCCTTTGAATATCTCAACTGAATTATCTTTGGCTTGCACTTCACGTTCATTATCTCGTCAATCTGCGCTTCTGCATTAAGCGCTGCGATTGCAAGCTCATTGAAGTCCATAATTGCTTTCAGCATTCCAAACTGCTTCTTTGTGCTGCAGTATGAGTCAACCTCATGGTATGCGTTTTGCTGCAGGTATCCTTCCCTTAACATCTTTGCGATTTCCAAGATAATCCTGTTCTTTTCAGGCAAGGCATCGCTTCCGACAAGCTGCACAATTTCCTGTAGTTGATCTTCCTTTTGCAGCAAAGCCATTCCTTTTTCAGCAAGCTGCGTGAATTCAATGCTGACATTGTTTGCGAACCACGGCTCAAGTGTCTTTAAGTAAATTCTGTATGAATTGAGCCAGTTTATGCTCGGGAAGTGCCTTCTGTTTGCAAGCCTTGTGTCAAGCGCCCAGAAAACCTTTACAACCCTTAGCGTGTTCTGCGTTACTGGCTCTGAAAAATCTCCGCCAGGCGGGCTTACCGCACCTATTGCACTTACTGAGCCGATTCTCTTATCATCCCCGAGGCAGACTATTCTTCCAGCCCTTTCATAGAACTGCGAAAGCTTTGCAGCAAGATAAGCAGGATACCCTTCTTCTCCTGGCATTTCTTCTAATCTTGATGAAATTTCTCTCATTGCTTCTGCCCATCTTGAGCTTGAGTCTGCAGTCAAGCTTACGTTGTATCCCATGTCCCTGTAATATTCTGCAATTGTCATTCCTGTGTAAATTGAAGCTTCTCTTGCAGCAACAGGCATGTTTGAAGTGTTTGCAATTAAAACAGTCCTCTCCATAAGGGGCCTTCCTGTTTTCGGGTCAATTAATTTTGGGAACTCCTCAAGAACATCGGTCATTTCGTTTCCTCTTTCACCGCATCCGATAAAGAGAATAACTTCTGCATCGCTCCATTTTGCGAGCTGGTGCTGCATGACTGTTTTTCCAGTCCCGAATCCGCCTGGGATAGAAGCGGTTCCTCCCTTTGCAAGTGGGAAGAAAGTGTCAATAATTCTCTGCCCTGTTATTAGCGGAATCTCAGGCCTTAATTTCTTTGCATATGGCCTTGGCCTTCTTACTGGCCATTTGTGCGATAATTTGATTTCTGCCTTGTTATCAAGAGTGCAGACAACATCATTAATTGTGTAAGAGCCTTCTGAAATGTTTTGTATTGCCCCTTTTGTCCCGAACGGAACTAAAATTTTGTGCTTTATTGTTTCAGTTTCCTGAACGTCGCCCAGAACAATTCCACTTGAAACACTCGCGCCTTTTTTCAAAAGTGGAACAAACTTCCATTTTTTCTTTTCATCAAGAGCAGGAGCTGTTGCCCCCCTTTCAATGAAATCTCCTTGCAATTTCTGTATTTCAGGCAAAGGCCTTTGTATTCCGTCATAAATTGATTTCAGCAATCCCGGCCCTAGAGTAACAGTCAAAGGCATTCCTGTTGTTTTAACAGGCTCTCCCGGCCGCATCCCCGAAGTATCCTCATAAACCTGAATGACCGTCTTGTTCCCAAAAATCTTAATGACTTCTCCACCCAGCTTTAAGTCTCCAACCTCAACAAGGTCATACATCCTTGCGTCCAGGCCTTCTGCAGTAACAACCGGGCCGCTTACTCTGTAAATTGTTGCTTCGCTCATTTTTATCTCACTTTCCCTCTTTCCATATGTCCGTTCCAAAAACCCTTAGCATTAGTTTGCCTAAATCTGATGCACCCACATCTTCCCTTGAAATTGAAATCACGACAGGGCTTATGTTCTCCTCAAGCTTCTTTTTTATCCTTGCAGGCATTTTCTTGTAATATTGCTCCTCAAGTATGATTATTCCTATTTCCCTTTCACTGTAGCATTTTTCAAACAATTCTACATAATTGTTTTCATTTACTTCGTAAGGAGTCTTTACGCCACCCAGCCCAAAACCAAGCGCGAAATCCTTGCAACCCATTACTGCGATTTTCATGAGCGTGAGCGAATGAAAATGCTCTACGAGCATCTCTCACTTTTGTTCGAGATAGCAAAGCTTTTTTTATTTAACCGCTTTGCGTATTTTCATCCAAATCCACCTATTTCACATAAACCCTGGAGCGTATGCTTAAAGCATCCTCTGGGTTTTTTATAATTTTTGAGCGTGCTATAATCCTGATATTTGCTATTTCTCTCTCTTTCCCAAATATATAGCTTAGCAATGCCCCTGCCGTGGGCTTATATTCTTTTTTTAGGTTCCAACCACATATGAAGAGGTATTTCCTTAAACCCGCCTCTATTTTATCAAGTTCTTTTGTATTTGTAGGTGCAAAAACCCAGGTTTTTTGGTTTTTCAAGTTGTTGATAATTTCAAATTCATCCAGCTTGCCCAGCTCTGCCAATCTTTTTAGGCCAATATTGCCGCCCTTTATGAAAAAATTTTCGCTAATCGCAATTTTTGACCTTCTTAGCCTGAGAAGGCTCAAAATGTTTTTTACATCTATTTCTTTTTTCAGCAAGTCATATAATTTTTTATCTTTAACCGCAAATTTCAGTGTTTTTCCAAAATAAAATTGTTCTAAAATGTCTTCGAGTTCTTCCTGGCCTTTTCCAGAATTTCTTTTAAGAACACTATAATAAGGTGTTTTTTCAAGCAGCTCAATAACTTTTTCTTTTGTTTCCGCATTAATTAGGGAATGCAAAAATTCTTTGCTGAAATTTCCAACTGGAATTAAAGCACGCCACACACCTTCCTTTTTTCCATGGCTATCCTTGCCCCTTAATATTGTTTTTATGTTTGCTATGTCATATCTCATTGTATATACCCAGAGAGGGCAGGTTTTTGGCATAAATCCAAGCAAGCGGTTGATTGAACGCGCAAAATTTTCATTTAAAACCCCTTCAAACTCTTCAATTTTCCTTGCACCTACTCCAACAGAATCAATTTCTTTTTTGTACTCGCCTTCTTCCAAAAAACGCAATATTTCATTTATATCCATTTTCATAAGTTTTGCATAATCATCGTCCGTGAGCAGCTTTGATATCATTGCCCTCGCCCTTGTCGTTGCATAGTAATAGTCCCTCTTCTGGTCTGCCTCTTTTGTGCTAAGTCTTGATTTTAACATATAGCCAGTGTTCACTTTATGCCCCCGAACAATTGCTTTACAACATCACCGATGCTTGTTTTTCTGAAATCTGCAAGCAGGTTTTCATAAGTATAATCAACACGTATTTCCCCGCTCTCGTTTTCAACAATAATCCCACCTTTACATTCAATAACTCCGCTGAATTTCAATCCAGTGTCTGAGCAAAGTCCGCTTACAACTTTCTTGTCATCTTTGTTGCAGAAAACATACTCTGCCCCGGCCAGCTCCCTTTTTGCCCTGTCAATTAATGAACTCAAAAGTTCCTTTTTGTCAGCTTCACTTATTCCAAGAAGCTTTTCCTCAATGCGCCCATAAACAGCCGCAACAGCCTCTTTTTTTGCATCCAGTTTCAGCTTTCTGGATGTCAAAGTTGCCTGTGCAATTTCCCGCGTCTTAAACTCATTTAGGAGTTTCAGCACCTCAATTTCCCGTGCTTTTTTAAGTTCAAAAAGCTGTTCCTTTCCCTTGTTCAAAAGGGCATTTGCCTCTTTTTCAGCTTCTTGCGTAATTGCACTTGCTCTTGCATCTATTTTCTTCCGAATGTCTGCCTCTACTTCGTCAAGTCCCATTTCTTTCAAAACTCCGGAGCGCTCTTAACAAAAAAAGCTTTAACTAAGCCACTACTGCCTTTCCCAGGATTAGTATTGCAACTACCAGCCCGAAAATGACAATGGTTTCTGGGATAACTGTTAGTATCAGCCCCTTGGCGAACAGCTCCTCTTTCTCTACCATGGCTCCTACTGCAGCACTCCCAATTCCCTGTTCTGCTATACCAGTTCCTATTGCAGCCCCTGCCATCGCGATTCCGGCACCCATTGCTACTAGTCCAAGCCCAACATCAACTACCATGTTTGTTTTTCACCTCCTCAACCACTCTTTTTATGCAATTAACCTCCAAAGGGGTTATATCTTTTTCCCTCACCTTTGTAGAACTTTGTAAAGAACTCCACATAGTGAAGCCTCAAGGATTGCAAAAATCCGCTGATTATTCCTATTGCTATATTCAACACGTGTCCCATCACTAGTATAAGTATTGCCGGAAGTATCATTATTCCACCCGTTTCTATAAAGGCAGTTGCGAATTCATTTACTATCATAGCGAGAGCAACTGAAGCCAGCCCAATTGCGAACAATCTTGTGTAGGAAAGGAGGTTGCTCATAACACCCGCCAATTCAATAACCTCGATAGCCCTTCCGCTTGCTATCATTATTGCAGCTCCCGCACCCAAAAAAGCAAACCCAAGGTATACCTGGTATGGCAGAGTAGTGTAAAAAACATTGAGCATTTTGAAAAGAAGCAGAATAATCCCAATTTCAACAACAATCCAGCTCCCCTTTTCTGCCAGCGCGTGCTTTATGCCGTGCATTCTCTTTGCATTAACAAAACCAAACAAATACCCAATGTTCAAGTGAATTATTCCAACAAGCAGAGTAATCATGATCATCAGTGTTATGTCATGCTCCCTGTTTATTATTGGATTTAACCCAAAGTAAGGCCCGCCAAAAAACTCCCCGAAAAGGAAACCAAAGGCGATTGATGCCATTGAAGCAAGCAGCATCGCATTCATCAGCCCCTTAAGCGAACTTGATTTTGTTGAGTATTTTACAATCAGGAAAATAATCGCTGTTGTGATTCCATAGCCGACATCGCCCAGCATAAATCCAAAAAACAGCGGGAAAGTTATGAATATGAGAAAAGTGGGGTCAAGCTCCCTGTAGAAAGGCAGTGAATACAGATTTAAGAAGAACTCAAAGGAGCCAATTATGCTAGGGTTTTGCAGCTGCGTAGGAGCAAATTCCACCTCTTTTTCAGACCGTTCCACATATATTTTCTTTCCAAAGCCATCTGCCAATTTCTGCTTCAGAGTTTCATATTTTTTGACAGGCGCATAGCCCTCAACAACGAACAGGTTTGCAGTTTCCCCGAAGCGCAAAGGAGCCTCTGCCTTTTCGTTCTCCCTCTTGAGGTAATTCTCGTAGCTTACAAGGAACTGCCCCTTCTTTTTCTTTAATTGCCCTAGCTTTTCCGCTGTTTTTTTCTCGCTTTGTTCAAGCTCTTTCTTCCTTTCCGCAAGCTCCTCAAGGCTTTTGTATTTTATTTTTGCAGGAACCTGAACTCCCCGATACTTGTATGATTCAAGAATTCCCTTTATTTTTTCAGCAGATTCTTTCTCAACAAAAAGGGCAAAAGCAACATCTTTTTTCCTTACTTTTTTCGTGAGTTTGTATTTTTTTGTTATTCCGCTTAATTCATTTTCAAAATCTCCTTCACAATAGCCGCTGAAAACCGCCAGATTCTCAAGCGGCGAAAAAACATCTGGCTTTAATTTAAGTGCAGAAAGGAAACCAACCATCTCCTCTGCCTTTTCAAGCTCCTTTTGTTCATCCTCAAAAATTTTTGATTTTTCCACAATCTTTGCCGAATCCATCTCAATTTTCGCAAGCATTTTTTCAGCCCCGTCCGGAACTTTCGCAAGCGAAAAATCCTGCCTCTCAATCTTCAAACTTGCAATCAGCGCCCTTAACCTTACAAGAAGCTCTGAATATTTTGACGCGCTTTTTGCAGGGTTTCCTATGTCAAAATAAGCATAATCAACATTGTACTTGCCTGGCCTGAAATCCTCTATATGTACAACAGCCTCTGAATGCAGGACCTTGATAGCCCCTTCTAAAACGCGTTTTGTCCCTACAATGCGAATTTTCGTCATTCTTACTGGTTCTATCATTGCAGTTTCTCACAAAAGCATTTTTTTTCTAAAAATCTCAAAAAATTTTCTTGAAACCTCGCTTGTCCTCTCTGCCGCTTTTTTTCTTATTTCTTCAGCATCTTTTTGTGATTTTGAGATCATTTTTGCTGTTTCTTTCTTTATTTCCTCTGAAACCGCTGCCATCCTGTCCTTTAAAGAGGTGTCCTTGGTTTTTTCAAACTCCTGTATAAGAAGAAGGGATTTTTCCTTGGCTTTTTCAATTATCTGGGCCTTTTTCAATTCTGTT
This sequence comes from Candidatus Undinarchaeota archaeon, assembly GCA_964401205.1. Taxonomy (GTDB): domain Archaea; phylum Undinarchaeota; class Undinarchaeia; order Undinarchaeales; family Naiadarchaeaceae; genus CAYNXO01. The sequence continues at coordinate 2,203 of CAYNXO010000001.1, read as the reverse complement.
TTTTCTATTTCCCTCTTGCCGTACCCTTCCAGGTTTTTAATCCTCTCAATAGTAGGGTCAGTTTCCATTTTTTTAAAATACTAATTATATGGGTGGTATAAATAGGTTTTATATTAATTTTAAGGCAGCTCCGCTGAGGCCGGCATAATACAAAATTGCAGGCAAAACAAAGTACCCCATGCACTCTGCCCTCCTTATTCCGAGCAGCGGAGGCAGCAATCCGAGCAAAGTTCCTGCAAGCAAAACAACCAGCCCAGAAAAGCCAGTCAGCAAATAAACCGCGGTTGTTATGAAAAATATGACTCCGAGGACAATTTGCTGGTATGTTTCTTTTTCCAGCCCGCCAATTTTTTTTGTAAGGAAAATTCCAACTTTCAAATGTAGGACCAGCGCTAAAAAACCTGATGCAAGCGCAACAAGCATGAGCAAAACCATTTCATTAAATCCAAAAGCGCCTGCTATATCTTTTATTGCAACAGCAATCCCCGAGCGCGTTTTTCCAATGGCATAAAAAACAAACAAGGGAAACATTGTATTTCCGACATTAACCGCCGCATTTGAAACGAGAAATTCTTTTTCAGATTGCTTTGCATTTAGCTGCTGGACAAGAAAAACAGCCTGCGCCGCCCCTATCCCAGGAAGAAAGCCGACAACAGCCCCCGCAACACTTCCGATTAGGGAATTTTTAATTATTGAAAATTTGCCCAGAGTGATTTTTGTTTTTATCTGCTCCGGGATTTTAATCCCGTCGCTTAAGCTAAGCAGCATGCTGCTTATTCCAAATAACCCAGATAATGCAGGAAAAACAATTTCGTTTCCAAAACCGTTCAATGTAATAACCCCAAAAAATCCTGCGAGCAAAAAAATTACTGCCCCAAAAAACAAATTCCGCTCAAACGATATTCCGACGCATGAAACAAAAAGCAGGATGTAAAGCATGTATTTCTTTAAAAATTCAGACAAAAAAGGGATTGCGGCAATTGAAATGCTGAAAGTCGCAATCACAAAAACAAGGGCAATTATCCCGCCAAGCGCAGTGAGTTTAATTGCTTCAATTGCCTCGCCGTTTAACAGCATCCTATGGCCGGGAAGTATTGAAAGCACTGTTTCGCTGTCAGGAGCGCCTAATAACAGCGAAGGAATAAAGCTCAGGAAAGAATTTACAACAGCCATTGCAATGATACAGGCGCATAATGAAATTGCCGAAATTCCGCTGAATAAAGGAAGTGATGCAAGCAAAAGCGCGGCAATTGTATTTACATGAAGCCCTGGCACAAGCCCGCTTGCAATTCCAAAAACAATCCCCAGTAAAGTAAATAGTGCAATTTCAATAAAGCTCATGAGAAATCGCGGTTTTCAGGCGTATTTTAATTCTTTTTAACTTTCTAATGCACGCCGCGGTTTATTGCAATTCTCCAATTATTGGAAGTTTAGTCCTACATTTAGGGCATTTTTTGTCTTTCAAATTTATTTTTCCAATACTAAAGCCAATCCTTTCTATCAGCAACTCGTTGCATTTTGGGCAAAAAGTGCTTTCCCCTTTGTGGCCGGGAACATTTCCTGTATAAACATAATTCAGGCCAGCGTCTTTTGCAATTTTGTAAGCGTTTTCAAGTGTTTCGACCGAAGTTGGCTCTGCATTTTTCAGCATATGCTCTGGGTGGAATCCTGAGAAGTGCAGCGGAATATTCTCTGAAACAGATTTTATGAAATCAACAACTTCCTTGATCTGTCTTGGTTTGTCGTTTCTGCCAGGGACAATTAAATTTGTTACTTCCGTATGTATCCCAAAATCGCGGCAGTTTTTTATTGTTTCTTTTACAGGCGCAATTCCTTTTCCGGCATGGCAAATTTTTCTGTAAAACTCATCATCCCCCTTTAAATCAACATTATTTGCATCAAGGTATTTTGAAATTTTTTCCAGTGGCTCTTTGTTTATGTAACCATTTGAGACAAAGCAGTTGTAAAGCCCTTTCTTATGCGCAATTTTTGCAGTTTCATAGCAATATTCATAAAAAATTGTCGGCTCTGTATATGTATATGAAATTCCTTTGCAGTTATTTTCAACGCACATTTCAACAATTTTTTCTGGCAAAAATTCAGGAAGTTCAGGCATTTCTTCAATATCTGCCTGGGAAATTTCCCAGTTCTGGCAGAAATCACAGCGGAAATTGCAGCCATAGGTAGCTATGCTTAATGTCTT